>JBAXBP010000167.1:0-7852 GCA_037141915.1 Bacteroidota bacterium
ACTTCGTAAATAGTCAAACCATGAACTCAACCTTTTTAACCCTCAACTGGATGGATCTTCTCAAAGGTCTCCTCGTTGCCGTCATCGGCGCAATCCTCACGGCAGTTTACCAGGCTCTCCAGGCTGGCACATTGACCTTCACCTGGGCATTCTTCCAACCCATCCTCTTGACCAGCCTGGCAGCAGGCATTGCCTATCTGATCAAGAACTTCCTGACCAATAGTCAGGGCTTTCCCTTAAAGACCGAAAAATGACAACATCCGAAAAAGGCCTCGCCCTCATCGAGCATTACGAAGGTCTCCGTTCACAGGCTTATCGCTGTCCTGCCGGCGTCTGGACCATCGGGATTGGTACAACCATCTATCCCGACGGACCCCCCGTCAAAGAAGGTGACCGGATCTCTTATAAGCAGGCCAGGGACTATCTGATGCATGATCTCCGTAAAATCGAATACCAGCTCAGCGAAATGCTTACAATCCGCCTCATGCAATATCAATTCGATGCGCTGGTATCCTTCGCCTATAATGTTGGCTGTAACGCCCTCCGGAAATCCTCCCTGCTCAGGTATGTCAACGCCCGTGATACCAACACCTCCATTGAATATGCCTTCCTGATGTACACAAAATGCCTGGGAATTCCAGGCATCGACGATGATCACGACGGCCAGATCGACGAACCAGGCGAAAAGCAAGACTCCCCTGGCCTCATTACAAGACGGAAGTCCGAAGCCTGGTTATACATTCACAACGAATTGAAATACTTCTAACCGTGGAATTCTCAATTGACTCAACCAAACTTCTTTCAGCCATCAAAAAGCCATTGGTTTGGATTTCCATCATTCTTGCTATACTACTTATCGGAGCCATCGTCCTGGAACGTATTTTACACGACGAATCCAGGAACAAGATAATTCGTAATCAGGCCGCCCTGATCTCATCATTCAAATATGCCGCAGTCAAAATAGATACAATCCACGATACCATTCGCCTTCCTGGGCAGTTTATCATAAAACCTATTCCAGTTAAAACACTCATCCACGACACCATTCTGGTCCCTAATCGCGAATGTTGGTACGATTCTATCTTCAGCCAAACCGGCATCCGCTTCCGCTGGCAAGCCAAAGGCGACCTCCAATCCATCACATTCTCCGATTTCACCTGGCCCAAAGATATCATCACCATCACCCGGCAGGTCGACACCTGCATCACCAGACCCATCCCAAAACAACCCCTATTCCGAATCGGCCCATACGTCGGCATCTCCCTCAACTCCTTCCAAACTTTTCCCGGCCTCGAAGCCGGCGCCCAGCTCGTAATCAAAGATCAACTCAACATATCCGCCGGAGGCCTCTACCTCAATGGCTTTTATGGCAACCTGAGATTAGGCTGGCTCTTCAAATAATCAGGTTTTGCAATATTGATTGATTTTGTAACTTTACCAGTTATAATAATCACTATTCCCTATTTTGCTGTTGTCAAAACACGAGGTAACATTTGTGTACTGGGATATTATATCAATAAACTAAATAAAAAACACCATGGATGTTCAACCAGACAAACAAAACATTGACAAACTTTTCTCGAACACAACGTTTTACATTGATTTTTACCAACGGCAATATAAATGGACCGATGAACCAGTAAAAAGATTATTGGATGATGTCTATTATAAGTTTAATGAAGAGTATAAAAAGTACAAGGATTTAAGTTTGCCGCTTGATCAGGTAATTAGTAAATATGGTTGGTATTATCTAAATACCTATGTTACAAACAATGTCGATGGTAAATTGTATGTTGTTGATGGCCAGCAAAGATTGACGACTCTCACTTTAATCCTAATCAAGCTGAAGCATCAATCGAAACATTTCAATTCTCAGTTGGAAGGATGGATAAGCAACAAGATTGTGGGTCTTTCGGGTTATAAAACTGACTTTTGGATGAACCATGAAGCTCATAAAATTGCAATGAAAGGATTATTTGATGGGAAAGACCTGGATAAAATTGATGTCAGTTCGGGCCTTACTGCTGAGAATATGGTGAAAAATTATAGTGTGGTTTCTTCCCGGCTTGATTCAGAGTTGATTAACGAACATCGCTTTGAAAGTTTTGTATTTTATATAATGCATCGGCTTGTTCTCATTAATCTTAACGTAGAGCAGACGGATGTTCCGATGGTCTTTGAAGTAATAAACGACCGTGGCGTGCGCTTGAAACCGTATGAAATTTTGAAAGGTAAATTATTAGGGCAAATTTCAAAAGTTGAACTGGAAGGTTTGAAATTGAATGAACTTTGGGATGGGCAGGTTTCAAATGTCAATTCATTTAAGGAAGATGAAATTGACCAGTTCTTTATTTATTTCCTGAAAGCGAAATTTGCTGATACAATTGGGGAAGGAAGAAAGTATGACAAAGAATACCATCGTGCTATTTTTTCCGAGAATAAACTAAATCTTGATCATAATCCCCAAGAAGTAAAGCGTTGGCTTCAACATGATTTCAAATATTTCACGAATCTTTACTCCCAAGTGTTGAAATATTACCGAGATAATTCGCTTGATAATGGTTTCTCCTCTGTGTATTACAATAGTTTAACAGAAATGGATAGTCAATTTTTACTTATTCTATCTGCTTGTGTTTTAAATGACAAACAAGAGGTTGAAAAAATAAAAACAATTGCATATGAGGTTGACAGATTGTTTTGTTTGCTTCAGTTACAAAGAAGTTATGGCAGTAATTCTTTTAATGTTTCCATTTATAAGCTAAGTGCTGAAATAAGAAACAAAGATGTTTCACTTATCCGACCTGCTTTTGATAAACTCCTTTTGGAACTATTAACCGATGCAAGAGGTGTTCAGGCAAATACACCTTTATCTTATGGTTTCTTTAAAGAAACAGGGATAGAATTGGATAAACGATTTAAGAGATACTTCTTTGCAAGGATTGAAAAATTTATTGCTGATAATACAAATTTGAATGTCAAACATACTCTTTATGATTTAGTTCAAAACACAGGTTCTGTTAATGGATTTCATATTGAACATATCCTTGCCGATAATGAGGAAAACCTTCTTCTTTTTGGCGGTGAGGAAGAAAAATTTAAAAGTGAAAGAAATCGACTTGGTGGACTTCTATTGTTGAAAGGGAAGGATAATATTTCAAGCAACAATGAATCTTATAAAAGGAAATTGAAATCTTATGCAAATACCTTGTATTGGAATGAAACTTTAAGAGAAGACAGTTATAAGTCAAAACTGGACTTTACAGAAATGATAAAAAAATACAAGTTAAATTTTCGTCCTATGAATGAATTTGGACAAAATGAATTAGAGGAAAGGCATAAGTTGTTATTTGATATGGTTTCACACATATGGAGATAAATAGATATACCATTTCTCTGATTATCCTCTAATATTATTGAATTGTAGTAAAATCTCTATTGTTTTATCATGGACAAACCCACGCTCATTAAAAAGATAAAAGTTCTTGAATCATTAACCAACAATGAAAAAGCCGATCTCATTCAATTACTTACAAATAAAAAAAAATATGGTTTAGTTTGGGAAGACAAACCCGAGGATGTCGAAAAAGAGATGCTTACTATGCTTCCCGTGTTAACGGAAGTCCCAGAACGGAATATTATTGCTAAAGAACTCATTCCTTCAGCTGCATTTACCGAATCTACAGAACAGAATCAGGCTGTTCCCGATGAATCTGAATCCTCCACAGAGCTGTCAATCTCAGCATTTTCAGGTGAGATCCAGACTGAAGCTCCTAACCATATTCTAATTGAAGGTGATAACCTTCATTCTTTAACCGCCCTATCCTTTACTCATGAAAGTAAAATTGATCTGATGTATTTCGATCCTCCTTATAATACTGGCAATAAGGATTTTAAATATAATGACAATTTTGTTGATAAGGAAGATAGTTACCGTCACAGTAAGTGGTTGAGTTTCATGCATAAAAGATTATTGATTTCAAAAAGACTTCTTAGTGAAAAGGGTGTGATTTTTATTTCTATTGATGATAATGAACAAGCTCAATTGAAATTATTATGTGATACAGTGTTTGGCGAAGAAAATTTCATAGCGAATATTATTTGGCAAAAACGAACCTCTCCTGATTCAAGAAGAATTTTAGGACCAGCTCATGATAATATCTTAACTTATGGTAAAACAAATGCTGGATACGAAAATTTAAATCTTGTTTCGCTTTCAGAAGAGCAAGAAAAAGCATTTAAAAATCCAGATAATGATCCAAAAGGTCCATGGGTATCTTCTGATTTTACAGCACAAGGATTTAGGCCAAACCAAATGTATGAGATTATAACTCCAAAGGGGAATAAGTATTTACCGCCAGAAGGACGTTGTTGGAAGAACATTGAATCGGTCTATCGTCAACAACTCAAAGATGGGAAAATGTGGTTTGGTATAGATGGAACAAGTATGCCTCGAAGAAAGACATATCTTGCTGAAAGAAAAGGAGCAGTGCCATGGACATGGTGGGATCATAAGTCATCTGGAAATAACCAGGAAGCTAAAAAAGAAATAATTGAGATCCTTGGAAAAGCAACTGCTTTTGATACTCCAAAACCAATCCGGCTTTTAAAAAAAATAATTACAATTTCATCGGAGTCGGAATCAATAATCTTGGATGCTTTCGCTGGATCTGGCACAACCTTACATGCTACAATGGCTTTAAACGCCGAGGATGGAGGCAAGAGACAATGCATTTTAGCAACTAATAATGAAAATAATATTTGTGAAGAAGTTACCTATGAGAGGAATAAACGTGTTATCCAAGGATATACCAACACTAAAGGAGTTCAGGTTCCTGGGCTTATAAATAATAATTTACGGTATTATAGAACCGGTTTTGTTCCCAGTGCCAGAACCGAAGTAAACCGCCGTCTTTTAACAACCGCTAGTACTGAACTTTTAAGAATAAAGGAAGATTGCTACAACGATATTACACTTTCGAATGGATTCGATCCTAAACAATGCTCAGTATGCACCAACGATTTGGGTAAATATTTGGTAATAGTTTACCATAGTCGTAAGCAGCATGAGGTTATTAACCGGCTTTGTGTATTCATCGAAAGTATTTCAGACCTGTCTGAGAAAGTGAAGGTTTACGCGTTTAGTGCCGAAACGGAAGTTCTTTTGGAAGACTTTTATCCGGTAGCCAAGAAAATTAATGCGGTGCCCCTACCCGATGCAATTTATAATGCATATAGGGCGATCTTCAAAACATTGAAACTTGAAAAGAAGACATATATTACATCATCACCCGAAGAAGAGCTTGCCATAGATACCAATGGTTCTGCTTCAGAGAACCAACCTGAATCACCCGAATTAAATGAAGAAGTTTAGTTATGATTATCCTTAAAGAATACCAGGAGAAGGCCGTTGAACGACTGATTGAATTTACTTGTGAGGCATTGGTTATGCCTAACCGGCGTATACAGATGCTGCTAAAAGCGCCTACCGGTGCTGGTAAAACAGTAACAATGGCGGCATATCTTTCAAGGTTATTACAGGAAGTCGTGCTTCGCCCTGACCTTCCCCGGGATCTCGCTTTTATATGGTTTGCGCCAAATACCTTGCATTTACAAAGCTATGCTTCATTAAAAGGATTTTACAGTGAGCTGAATGAATTGAAACCCTTGCAGCTCGACGATTTGGGCGGGAATACGGTATTGCAGCCCAAAGATTTGTTGTTTGTGAACTGGAGCAGTGTCGACAAAGAGAAGAATACATTTCGTAAGGAAAATGAAAAGGGGTTTAACTTGGAAACTCTCATCGAGAACACTAACCTCCAGGGCACTGAGATTATTGTAGTTATTGATGAAGCCCATTTATCTGCTTTCACTGGTGAACAGGCCAAAAAGGTATTGAAATTGATTGATGCTAAAATCGAAATATCAGTTACCGCGACTCCTCCCACTATTCCGGACATGAATTACATTGTACCCCGACAAAAAGTCGTTGAGGCTCAAATGATCAAGAAAGGTGTAAAGCTGAATAGTGACTTGTCCGAGGAAGAGCAAAAAGGTGAAATGTTGGATTTGCATCTGCTTCGTAAAGCAATGCAGAAAAGGAACCAGATAGCCGAGGCCTATCAGCATGTCGTCGCCAATATTAATCCATTACTCCTAATCCAGTTACCTTCTGAAACGGCTGCACTTACTGAGGAAGATAAAAGTAAACGCCAGATCATGGAAAATTACCTGGCAGGCGAATTTGGAATTACAATTCAAAACCATCAATTGGCAGTATGGTTGTCAGATAGCAAGGATAAAGTAAATCTCGAATCCATAGAAGATCCAGATGCACTGCAAAAGGTTTTAATTTTCAAACAGGCTATATCACAGGGCTGGGATTGCCCGAGGGCCGCAGTATTGATTATTTTCAGGGAAATAGGTAATCCGACATTTGGGGTGCAGACCGTTGGGCGCATCCTTCGCATGCCGCAACAAAAACACTATGAAAATGAATATCTGGATTTCGGATACGTATATACCAACATTCAAAACAAAGTGATCCAGGTAGTGGCCGATGATCTGGATTATTTCAGTATGCAGGTAGCCCGCCGTAAACCCGGGTTGGTGTATAATCAACTGAATGCATCGTTCATTGTCAACGACCGGCCTAATCCTGGCTATTTGTTAAGTGATTTCGAGAAAATTTTCTATTCATTTGCCGAAAACCAATATGGAATAACTCAGGTACCTGAGCATACCTTGTTCACGCCGGAAGAAGATGCTGAGATGAAAAATGTTGCTGACCGAAATCGGCAAGCATTTATCGAGAAGATGTGGGATCTTAATGTGGATGAAATTGAAATTGCGATACCTACCAATCTCATTGCTGATGCTTATGAAGTCAACACAATGATAGATGCAAGGGATCACATGGGGCATTTTTCTAAAACCCAGGCTGAGTTAAGTGATATGCTCGATCGCTTTTGTTACGAATCCATCACACGTTTGAATAAATCCAAAAGCTGGAAAGTTCTTCGTAGAACCTTAATTCAATTTGTCGAATATTATCTGTCATTCGATGAGTTTACAGCGAGAAAGATTCTGTTATGTTCTCAAAATCAGCAAAGAGTGATTGAACTCATCACTACCGCTTTGGAACATTATGAAACCTGGCAAAAAGAGAGAGGGAACCAGCATAAGCGTGTTGTAGATACAATATGGCAAATCCCTGAAGAACGGTATTATTCTGAGGTTTATAAAAAGCAAGAAGAGGTAGAGTGGCATGTCTTGGAACCTTTCTATGAATACAAATCAGTTTCCTCTCCCGAAAAAGCATTCTCGGAATTGCTCGAAAAGAATGATCAATATATTGACTGGTGGTATAAAAACGGAGATAAGGGCAAGGAAAACTTCTCAATCTTCTACACAAATGCTGCCGGCGACCTTTCTCTGTTTTATGTAGACTTTATCATCAGGTTTAAGAATGGCACTACGGGACTTTTCGATACAAAAACTAAAAGATCAGATTCCGAAGCGCCTCAAAAGCACAATGCGCTCATTGCCTATATCGAAAAAGAGAAGAATTCCAATCCCGACGCTAAATTTGTAGGTGGAATCGTTATTCCTGAATCCACAGGTAATGTAGTATCCTTCAGATTTTGCAGTAATCAGATAACCGATACAAATGATTTAACGGGTTGGGAGTTTTTCGATCCTGCAACAATAAATTAATGTAAAGGCATAAACAAGAAGGGTAAGCTAGGAAAGTGATAATTTCTGATTTGGAGGGACTCTGCAATGCTCAAAACTGAATTCGAACAAGTCTATAAATGAGAAACGCCCCTTGCGGAGCGTCGGACCAAAGATGCTA
>JBAXBP010000168.1:0-7813 GCA_037141915.1 Bacteroidota bacterium
TACCGCGACACCAAGCCTCCTCTTTCAGCCTGGGCCGTGGATGAGATCTTCAGGCAGACTTCCGACAGCTGTTTTGTTCAGGAGATGTTCCCAAAACTTATGAAATATCACCGCTGGTGGTATGCAAACCGAGACCATGACCATAACGGCCTCTGCGAGTATGGCTCGGTTGACGGCACTTTGCAGGCCGCCCGCTGGGAAAGCGGGTGGGATAATGCTGTGCGTTTCGACCATGCCAGGATGCTTCAGAACGGCCCCCACGCCTGGAGCATGGACCAGGAAAGCGCCGACCTGAATGCCTTCCTGTTTGTTGAGAAGAAATGCCTGGTACATCTTGCCGAGGTTGCGGGCGAAACTACGCTGGCCGAAACCCTTGATGACGAAGCCATAAAACTTGGCAACATGATCAGGACTATGATGTGGGACGAGCATTCCGGCTTTTTCTATGACATCAGCCTGGAAACCAAAAAGCCCATACTCATTGCCGAACCCAACGGCTGGATCCCTCTCTGGGCAGGCATAGCAGGCAAGGAACAGGCCCGGAGGATCCGGAACAGGATACTGAATAAGGATGAATTCAACACCTTTGTGCCATTTCCGACGGTGGCAGCAAACAACCCCTCCTTCAATCCGGCAAAAGGTTACTGGCGCGGGCCCGTCTGGATAGACCAGGCCTATTTCGCTCTCAAAGGCTTATGCAGGTATGGCTACAAGGACGATGCCCTCATGCTCATGAACAAGCTCTTCAATCATTGCGAAGGCCTGCTTGACCCCTCCCGCCCCCTTCGCGAGAACTATCACCCCCTGACAGGTAAAGGCCTCAATGCGGAGAATTTCAGCTGGACAGCAGCTCACCTGCTGATGATGGTACGGGAGATTGAAATGCAGAAGTGAATGAATCATCTTTAAATATGTGATCAGCACTTCCCTATGAGTGAACATCAATGTTCCTGGAGAAATCTCATCCGCAGTAATACATTCATAATGAATTTTTTAGGATCACCAAATCCTTCTAAATCAAAAATTTTACACTTTTATGAAAAAAAAATGATAAAAAATTTGTTAATGAATGTTAAATTTTACGTATCTTTGCAGCAGAATTTAAAAAAATCAATAAACAAATGAAAAAACTTGCATTAATCTTAGTTATCGGTGCTGTAGCTTTCATGACATCATGTGGCCCCAGTGCAAAAGAAATCGAAGCAAAAAAGATTGCTGACTCTACCAAAGTAGCTGATTCAATGGCAAAAGTTCAGGCTGAACAGCAGAAAATTGCTGATTCAATCGCCAAGGTTCAGGCCGCTCAGAAAAAAGTAGCTGATTCGATTGCTCATCAGGATTCAGTTAAGAAACACCTTATCAAGCCTGCAAAAGCAGCTAAGGCTCCTAAGGCAGCAGCAAAAAAAGCTAAGAAATAACAGCTTTTTTGTAATTATTCAAAAAAGGCCGTCCCGAAAGGACGGCTTTTTTTGTGCCTTCACATTGGATGGCAGGATTCAGGATAATTTCAATTTCTTAAAACCATGACTGGATATTGTCCAGACCGGGATCCATATTACCTTGAAAAGGCTCCACTGAAGATAAGTGCCAGGTAAACAATCAGACCTGCACCCCATATAACCATACTGGCAATTGCAACTCCTTTCCCATAATATTTTTCAGGATTACGCCTGATTTTTCCAAGGCTTACTGTTGCCAATATGATAGAGATGAGGGCAAAGGGTATCCCGAAAACAGGCACAAGGCCCAGGAAAGAGAATACCAGGGCAACTATTCCCGCTGGTTCGGTTTTTCGGTTGTTGCCTGGCATGGCTGTGGTTGAATCGGATTTGGCAGGAGGAAGCGGAGCAGGAACAATTGTTTCGACCTGATCCATTCTAACGTCACGTATTACACCCTGTTCGGAGATCAGCTGGTACCTTAGCGTGTCGCCTGACCTTGAAATTATCCTGGCTGTTTCCGTTCTCCCGTCCTTGTACCTGATCACCATGGGCGACATTACCGCAGTATCAATTTGTATCTTACTGCGCCTGGTAGTATCCTGAAAAGAAGTACCTGTTTTAAACCCTGAAAGTCTTTCCGAGGATACATTCAACTCATCGGAGGGGAGGAGGTGATTATCATTTACCGCAAGGATGATTGTTTCTTTTGAATTCGATGCAAGCAGACTGCCTTGGCCATATGCTGATCCTGGGCTGATCCTGGTGATTTCAGATCCCGGAAGGTTCAGGATTTCATGCAGTTTAGAATCCGGCGGGATGTTCTGTGCATCATTAGGTTTGACCCTGCTTTTATGAGTTTTAACCTTCGCCCATTGGGATTGTTCGTTGCGGTAGTGGTTTGCATAAGTCACTCTGCCGTTTTTCGATGTCCTGGTTGTTACTGCGAATTGCGACCGCTGGCAGCCTTCAATCATCAGAAGTGTGCTGATCAAAAAGATAAATACTTTCTTCATTGTTTTTGTTGTTTTAACCCTGATCTCATGTATTATACACTGTATGTTACACTTGAGCAACCGCTGAAGGCAGAGGCAACCATGCTTATCAGAAGAATAATAATCAAAACCATTGCCGCAACACCAACAACGAGGCCTGCCTGACCAAAACCTTTCCCTTTATATTGTGCAATATGACGTTTGATCCTTTTAATGCTTATTATCCCCAAAACTATCCCGATAACCGCAAGCGGAATACCTAAAACGGGCAGCAATCCAAGGAGAAATGGCAGGAACGCCAGGAGGGAACATACCAGGGAAATGATCCCAAGAGGTTCGATTTGCCTGGTGTCGGGTAATATCGTTTCAACTTTTGACATTGGAGTTTTACTAACAGCATCCTCCAATGCTGACTGCATGAATTTTAAAGTATCGGAAGTCTGCGATACGATTTTGCCGATTACGATATGACCGTCCTTAAATTTGATTATTCGTTTACCGGTGGTATTTGAAGTTTTTTCCTGTTCCGGAATATTCTTTCTTACAGTATCAGGATTATCCCTGGACTTTTCAGCAGTATAAAGGGTCTTATCTGGATCCAACTGTTTATCACCTGAAATCAGGCGGGTTTCATTTACCGCAAGGATAAGAGGATCCTTTGAATTCGATGCAAGCAGACTGCCCTGGCCATATGCTGATGCTGTGCTGATCCTGGTGATTTCAGATCCCGGAAGGTTCAGGATTTCATGCAGTTTAGAATCCTGCGGGATGTTCTGTGCATCATTGGCTTTGACCCTGCTTTTATGAGTTTTAACCTTCACCCATTGGGATGGTTCGGTTTTATAGTGGTTGGCATAAGTCACCTTGCCGTTTTTTGAATGCCTCGTTGTTACCGCAAACTGTGACCTCTCACAGGCAGCGATCACCAGGAACAGGATGATCGGATAGATGGTTGATTTTTTCATACACTTCCGGGTTTTCAATGACGTGACTAAGACCGATTAAAGGTACCCTGAACAGGTCCGTTCATGAAATTGACAAATGCGATGAAGCAAAAAGGATTATTGAAACCTACAAACCACGCCTGGAAATTCCCGGGAAATCGCATCCTTTTTGCATAATCTGCGGATCAACTATGTTCAGATCCGATTTTTTTGCAACCCTTGCAATAAAAAACATGAAAAGTGATGCTTTTTGCAGATACTTTTGTCATACTATTGATTTAGAATTATAATCAAAGGTATGCCCCCCGGGGCTAGCCCCGGCCCCAGATTCCGGAGCAAACTGCGGGGAATTTACAGGGAGTGATTAACCCAAGCCTGCAATAATAAATATTGCCTGTGTGTTCAGGCTAAAAACAAAAAACCATGAAAACAATAATAAATCATATCCCATTTATCCTTGCCTGTTTTCTTGTAAGCTGTTTCGGCAGCTTCAACTTTGTTTCAGGGCAGGAACAGCATTCTACCTTAATTAAACCAACTGAAGCGAAGAGGTTACTTGCCGAAGGCAATGCCAGGTTCGTTTCAGGTAAAACCCTGCACCCCCGTCAAAATGAAGTCCGGCGCAAGGAACTAGCCAATAGCCAGCATCCATTTGCAATCATACTGGGTTGTTCTGATTCGCGGACAAGTCCTGAGCTCCTTTTTGACCAGGGACTGGGCGATCTGTTCGTCGCCAGGGAAGCAGGTAATATCATTGATGATCATACGACAGGAAGCATTGAATATGCCGCCGAACATCTTCATGTATCGCTGATCGTGGTGCTCGGGCATCAGCGTTGCGGCGCAATTGCCGCCGCCCGCGATACTTCTGCGGTTGAAGGCCATATCAGATCGATTGTAGCTTCCCTTCAACCGGCGGTCAAAGCCACCATAGGACAGGATGCCGAAGCCACCTGCATTGCCAATGTCTGGAACGAGGTTGTTGCCCTGCAAACTTCTGAACCTGTGATGAAACGCCTGATCCAAAGCGGTGAAGTGGTGGTTGTGGGCGCCTATTATAACCTTGACACCGGGATCGTTACCTTCCTGGATAAAAAATGAGGAATCCCTGCCCGGGATCTAACAAGCAACGGGGTGAAATATCGTTTGATATTTCACCCCGTTGACACTTTAAAGATTAATGGCTGATGATCATTTTGAAGTTAGTAACTGTCTTATCTGAAAGAATCACTTTCATCTGGTAAACTCCCGAACTCAGCTGAGGTATGCTGATCTGGTACTGCCCGGTGGAAAGGTTATCCCTGCGCCAGATCTGCCTGCCGTCGATGGAGAAGATCTCAAGTGCAACGATCTTATTTTGCTCAGGCTTGATAAATTCAAGCGTAAAATTGCCATCCGACGGGTTGGGAAACAAACGCAATCCTGAGGACTGCTGTTCAGCTATGCCTGCAGGACGATACACATCCGATTGCCATAAGCCCCGGCCAAAAGTCCCGGCATAAAGGGTTTTTCCTTCCTCAAAGATTTCGAGGTCGGTTATCATGACATTGGGAAGTCCATTGTTGAACGGCACCCAGTCGGACAGGTTTGCATTTTTATAAAACACTCCCACGTCCGTCCCAACATACAAGCCCTCCTTGCTTCCTTTTTCATAGATGATACAGTTTACAGGAAGATTTGGAAGGGTTCCTGAAATATTGGTCCAGATCTGACCGGCATTGATTGATTTATATACTTTTTGCCCTGCAATGTAAGGCGACAGTGACACATATACATTGTCAGCATTGGCCGGATCAACCGCAATGAAAGTGATATTGCTTCCTGAAGGCAAACCCGCAGTTATCGTATCCCAGCTCTGTCCCCCGTTTTTTGAATGAACTATCTTTGTGAAGGTTGCCACATATATCGACATGGTGTCGGAAGGCGCAACAGCAATGCTTCTGATCGTATTTTTACCCTGGATACTATCGGAAATCGCAGCCCAGCTGTTTCCACGGTTCATACTCTTATATACCTTATAATACCCGGCGTAAATTGACTTCGGGTTTTTCGGGTTCAGAACATAAGGAGTCACCCAGGCGCCTTCCTGCTGCCCGCCCGGAATGTTCTTGGAAATGGTATCATAAGTTTCCCAGGATCCTGTCAAACTTCGGTATATCTCCCCATAAGTATAAGTACAATACTGTATTTTATTATTTGAATAATCGATAATACATTCCATTCCGTCTCCTCCGCTTACTTCACCCCATCCGTTTGAATATTTCTCACGGCTCCCGTTATCCTGCAATCCGCATATAACCTGGCTAGACGTCGACTGACTTACTCCTATCCTGTAGATTTGTGAAATGGGAAGTCCCCGGGTTATTTCATTCCATTTTGCTCCTCCGTTGGTGGTATAAAACACCCCTCCGTCATTGGCTTCAAACAGGCAACCCGGAACCAGGGGATGATATTTGAGATAATGCTTGTCGGCATGAACGACCGGGATTGAAGGATTTTTATAGTCTGTCCAGTAATTCGCCAGGTTCCATGTTTGGCCTTCAGTAATTGATTTCCATGTATTCACACCCCCCAGGTATATCTCTGATGCATTAGCAGGATTGATTGCGAATGCAAGGTCATATTCCCCCTGCCCTTTACAGGTATTATCGGGTATCATCTTACTGTTCAGCAGATTTTTTGTGCAATTGGTATCGACTAAGTAATATGGACTGAAGCTATCCCCTGAATAATCAGAACGATACAGGCCCTGGAGACCTTCCTTTTTATTGACACAGGCAGCCTCAACCCTGTTGGGAGCAGCGTTTGAAACTGCAAGCCCAATTCTCAGAATTTTTGAAAAAGTAGTTTTAACATCCCATGTTTCACCTCCATCCCGGGAGTTGTACACCTGGGCAGAACCACTCTCAGTTGGATCATAAGTAGCAGCATACAAGGTCAGTGTGTCACCCGGTTTGTATATGATATCCAGAAAATTGAATCCGGGCTTTTTATTTATCCAGCTGGTTCCTCCGTCGGTAGTTTTATGAATCCCATCTGATGCCGCCACGAGCAGGGTTTTGGAATTTAAGGAATTCATTACGATCCTGCCGATTAACTTCTGCTCCGAAACCAGGAAATTCAGCCCGGTTGTTTTCCAGTTCTGGCCTCCATCCACAGATTTAAGCACACCTATGCTTTTGGTGTCGCCTTTACTGGTATTGTTAACATCACATCCTGAGCCTCTGTCTCCATCTCCGGTTGCAACATACAGTACAACAGGGTCCGTATTACTGGCCACCATATCGCTTACCCCCAGAACGGGCTGATTGCCGTATGTAGTGGTCCAGGTTTTTCCGAAATTGACGGTTTGCCATACACCACCGGAAGCAGTGCCAATCCAAAAGATATCTTTATTGGTAGGATGAAAAACAATACAGTTGACCCGTCCCATACCGTAATAACCACCGTTTGCGCTGTCGGGCCCGGCATAAGCCCAGTTCCCGGACGAAGCGGCGGATGATTTAAGATCCTGCAACGCTTCATATTTTGCCCATTCATTCCAGGTGATGCTTGCAGGCGGGAAATTGCCTTGTTTGTCAACCCTGCTTTCCCAATACCATAACCAGCGCTGGAACGGCTTTACTCCCGTTCCCTTTTGCGGTGTCTTATCTTTCCAATAGTCATTAAATGCCTTCTGGATTTCGAAAAAATTTTGTGGATTATTCTTTTTGACTTCCTGTCTCCAGTCCGTTTCCTGGGCATTCAGGCCCGATGAAATCACCAGGCTGCAGAGTGCAATAATAATTCCCATTATCGGTAATGTGTTGCTGTAGTGTAAATGTGTCCTCATAAACTTTTGGTTTTAGTTTGACTAAGATTCAGGTTCTTTAATTGCAATATAAGGTTTTTCAGATTACAGGAGGTTATCCTTATTCTTTTAATTTTCTGTAGATTTTCAGAAAGGATAATTTTGATTTTGGTCAATGCTTGTACATTGGACTGTTAATACATGCAAAGTTTGTACCGTAAATCACCGGGAATGAATGAAGTGTGTGATTTATAAGCTATTTTGCTGATAATGAAATTCTTTTGAAGGCTTTTATTTTTCAGAAAGGAATCAGCCGGGAGAGATTTGCTGAAATTTACAGCTTATCACGAAAAAATATCGCGTATATACGTGAAAACACGTGTAATGAAAAAACATCAGATATGCCGGTCAAAAGCAATAGGTTGATAACGCAGACTCCCAGTGGACAAGCCGATGGTCTTGACCATTATACAATCACATTTACCAGCAGCGGCTGCTGCAGGGTCATCCGAAAGATCATAATCAGTATTTAAAGCAGCATAAAAAAATCCCGAACATTAGCATGTTCAGGATTTTAGGTCTTTGAGTCTGTGGCATCGACTGGAATCGAACCAGTGACACAAGGATTTTCAGTCCTCTGCTCTA
>JBAXBP010000169.1:0-7792 GCA_037141915.1 Bacteroidota bacterium
ATGGATATGACCCAGGAAAAACTGGCAACAGAGCTGTTGCGCAGGAGTGAGGAAATGTTCCATACCATGTTCTTCCAGCACTCTGCTGTGATGCTTCTGATAAATCCCGAGAACAGTGTGATTGAATACGCCAACCGTGCAGCCGAGGAGTTTTATGGTTACAGGTTTAATGAATCGGCAAAGATCAATATAGGTGAGATAAACATAATGACCCGGGAGCAGATCCATCGGAATATGCAAACCGCAAGGGAACATCACCGGAATTATTTCATATTCCAGCATAAGCTGGCCTCGGGCAACGTCAGGACCGTGGAGGTCTATTCCACCCCGGTAAGGATTCAGGATAAAGATCTGCTGTTTTCGGTTATACATGACATTACCGAGAGGTTGAAAGCAGAGGAGGATTTGCGCTGGAACGAATCATTGCTTACCATGATGACAGCTTCCACCCCGCTTGGTTTCCTGGTGGTGGACAATCGCAACGATGACATCCTGTATTTTAACCACAGGTTTTGCCAGATGTGGAATATTGAACATCTTGAAGAATGCATGGGCAGGGGGGAATTGAAAAACAACGATATTATTCCCGATTGCCTTCCGGTGCTTTTTGATGTCCCTGCTTTTGCGGAATCATGTAAACCCTTGCAGGATGAGTTGAACCGCACGGTCGTGGCGGATGACATCCCCTTTAAGGACGGAAGAACCATCCACAGGTATTCCACCCAGATACGGGATGCAGACGACAAATACCATGGGAGGCTCTATATTTTTGAAGATATTACACAAAGGAAGAATTCCGAGAATTTCATCAGGATACAGCGTGACCTGGCAACTGCATTGAATGAAACAACCCAGATCCCGGAAGCGCTGTCAATTGCCCTTGACAAAGTACTTCAGCTTGAAAATATCGACGGGGGAGGCATTTACCTTTTTGAACACGAAAGTTCCAACCTGGTATTGCAGGCTTCACAGGGTTTATCGGATGAATTTCTCGAAGATAAAAAATTGTATGATGCAGATTCTCCCAATGTAAAACTTATACTGGAAGGTAAACCCGTTTTCGGACTGTTTGAGAAGGCAGAACTTGAACGGCCTGATCAAATGTACCTTAATGGCATCCTTGGTATTGCTGTGATACCGATCAAACATGAAGGAAAAGTGATAGGGTCCATGAATGTTGGTTCAAGGACAATGGGGGATTTTTACAGGATCATGGGGCCTTCGCTGGAAGCCCTGGCCATGGAGATAGGCGCTGCCCTTTCCCGCCTGGAAGCTGAACAGGCCTTGTTCTCAAGCCAGCAGAATTTCAGAATGTTGTTTGATACCATCGACGACTTTCTGTTCATCCTGGATATACAGGGGAACATCATTATGACCAACCCCGTGGTTCAAAAAAGGCTTGGTTATACTCAGGAAGAATTAGTGGGAATGCATGTACTTGAGGTCCATCCGGCTGAACGCCGCGATGAGGCAGGCTTTATCGTAAAGGAAATGCTGGAGGGCCGTGAGTCATACTGCCCCGTCCCCCTCTGTGCAAAGGACGGGACCCTGATCGCTGTGGAAACACGGGTCATTCTCGGGAAGTGGGATGAGAATGACGTGCTCTACGGAATATCGAGGGATGTTCAGGAAAGAGAAAAAGCAGAGGCAGCCCTGAAAATGCAAAGCGCGGCTTTCGAATCCTTCTCTATCCCGATTATTATAACCGACACCGATGGCCGGATTACCTGGTCAAATACCAGCTTTTTAAATCATACCGGATTCTCATATGAGGAAGTCATTGGCAAGACTCCCGGAGAACTTGTGAAATCGGGAAAACAGGATGCTGAGTTTTACAAGAAACTCTGGGCAACTATAAAAAGCGGGAAAGTCTGGGCCGGTGAGCTTATCAACAAAAGAAAAGACGGCAGTCTCTTCCCTGAAGAACTCACCATCACACCGGTTATTGACAATTTGAAGAAAGTCTCTTCCTTTATTGCAATTAAAATTGACCTCACCGAAAAGAAAAAGCTGGAAAAGGATCTCAGGGAAAGTGAGGAACGCTGGAAGTTTGCGCTGGAAGGTTCCGGCGAAGGCGTATGGGATTGGGATATCACAACAAATGATCTCCTGGTTTCCAATTTTTTACTGCAGATGCTCGGTTTTTCGGCGGATGAAATCCCCAACACGTTTAAAATCAAAAGGGGGGAGGAACGGACGCATCCTGAGGAT
Source organism: Bacteroidota bacterium (assembly GCA_037141915.1). GTDB lineage: Bacteria > Bacteroidota > Bacteroidia > Bacteroidales > FEN-979 > CAIRDP01. Next base: position 2,212 of record JBAXBP010000169.1, read on the forward strand.
TCTGAACAATTCAATGCAGATATTGAAAAACATTTAAACGGAGGATCGGATATCTATAGCAATGAACATCGGGTTTTATGCAAAGACGACACTTATAAATGGATACTCGACAGGGGAAAGGTCGTTAGCCGCGACACCGATGGAAAACCGCTTCGCATGATAGGTACTTTTACCGACATCACCGATCGGAAGAAATATGAAGTCATGCAAAGGGAAGGCATGGAAAAAGAGAAGGAAATGAACCAGCTGAAATCGAAATTCATCTCGGTTGCTTCCCATGAATTCCGCACACCCCTGGCTACTATTCTCGCTGCCAGTGAGTCGCTGATCAACTACCGTCAAAAGATGAGCGAACCCCAGATGGACGAAAGGCTTACAAAGATCAAGGACCAGGTGGGAAACCTGAACAGGATCATCGAGGAAGTCCTTAATCTTTCGAAACTTCAGGTAAAAGAACGGGAACTTGAACCGGAACTGTTTGATATCTCACAACTGACAATGGAAACCATAGAAGAATTCCGGATGCATTCGGGCAGCGTCAACCATCTGGAATTCCGCTCAGTTCCTGAAAACATTGAAGTGTTCCTTGATAAAAAGAGCATTAACCTTGTTGTCAATAATTTGATATCCAATGCAGTAAAATATTCCGATCCTGGCAAAACAATATCAGTAAGCCTTAGTTTCGACAATAATGTTGTTGTACTGGAGGTGAAGGACCAGGGAATAGGGATCCCTGAACAGGATATGAAACATCTTTTTACTCCTTTTTTCAGGGCATCAAATTCCGGTAATATAGCAGGCACCGGACTGGGCCTGAATATAGTGCAGGAATCAGTTCACCGGAATGGAGGGACGATAGAGGTTAAAAGCAAGATGAAAGAGGGCACGACGTTCAGTGTAAAACTTCCGGGTACAATAAAAATGCAGAAAAATTTATACAAATGAAAAAAATTCTGATCATTGAAGACCAGGTAATGCTTCGGGAAGAGGTGAGAGACTGGTTCAATTTTGAAGGATATCAAACCTTTACTGCAGCAAATGGGATAGAAGGGGTGGAGATGGCAGTGAAAAATATACCCGACCTGATATTATGCGATATCATGATGCCTGAAATGGACGGGATTGCCGTTCTGGAAATTTTGCGCCAGGACCCGATGACCGCTTTGATACCTTTTATTTTTATGACTGCACTGTCGGAGCGCGTGCAGGTAAGGGCCGGGATGGACCAGGGGGCGGATGACTATATCACAAAGCCCTTTACCCATGAAGAATTGATGAAAGCAGTGAGAGCGAGGCTTGAGAAAACCGATCTGCTTACCGAGAGATCCCAAGCTGCACTCCAGGAACTGAGGATCAACCTCATTACAAGCCTTCCGCATGAACTCAACACCCCCCTGAACGGGATTCTTGGATTCGGCCAGATGCTTAAGAACTACCCCGGCTCATTCACTTCGGATGAGCTGCCCGAAATCGGCAACCGTATTTATAACAGCGCCGTGAGGTTGCACAGGCTGATCCAGAATTATCTTCTTTATGCACAGCTGGAGCTTAAAAAGACGGGACTTTCACGCAGGTTTGAACTGCGTGATCCAGTGGAAATCATTAGCAAGGTAAGTACAAAGATTGCATCTGATGCCTCAAGGTCAGGAGATCTTATACTGGATTGTAAAAAGTGTTCTGTTTTTATAGCCGAACTGGAATTCACCAAGGTAGTGGAAGAAATTACAGGTAACGCCTTTAAATTTTCCACACCCGGTACGCCTGTAAAAATCAGCTGTGACTGTTCCGACAATCTGTTCAGCCTGCTTGTCGAAGATCAGGGATGTGGAATTAAAGATGAGGATTTGACCAAGATAGGCGCTTTTATGCAATTTGACAGGATGCTCAAGGAGCAGCAGGGGTTCGGGCTGGGCCTGATCATCTCAAAACGGATTGTTGAATTGTTCAGCGGCACAATGAAAATTGACAGCCAGGTTGGCAAGGGTACAACAATACGAATTTCCTGGCCCGGTAAAAACTGATCAGGCGATCACCCTCTCTATTTCACTGATCAGCTCACTTACCTGGAAAGGTTTTGCAAGGCAGCTGTCGGAACCGATCAGCCTGGCGGCTTCGAGGTGAAGATGGGATGAAGCCCAGCCTCCTCCAGAAATCGTGATGATCTTCACTTTGGGATAAAACTCCCGCATATGAAGAATTACCTCCATGCCATGGGTTTTTATAAGGAGGAGGTCGGTTATAACCAGGTCGAATTCCTGTTCTTTCAGAATACGTAATGCCAGCCCCCCGTCATTTGCAGTAACCACTTCAAACCCGCTCTCCTGCAGAAGGAATTTCATCTCTTCGGCAAAGGAAGGGTCATCATCAATGAAAAGGATCCTGGTCATTATTCGGGATTCCGCTTAGAATATCATTTAATATCGCTTCCGTTTTGTGCTCCCTCATCCGGAGAAACAAAAAACAAGGTACCATCGGGATTTTCAGCCATCAGTATCATCCCCTGCGAATCAATGCCTTTTAATTTGCGGGGAGCAAGGTTAACCAGGATGCTTACCCGCCGGCCAATGATCTCTTCGGGTTTGAAAAACGCGGCAATCCCTGATACCACCGTCCTCTGCTCAAGTCCGGTGTCAATTTTCAGCTTTAAAAGTTTATCGGTTTTGGGGACTTTTTCAGCCTCAAGGATGGTCCCGGTGCGTATATCCATTTTCGTGAAATCCTCGTAAATGATTTCAGGTTTAGCGGGTTTGGGGCTGGTCACCACCTCCGCTGCCACGTTGGCTGCCTTGGTATCCATAAGCTTCTGAACCTGTTTCTGAATGGCTTCGTCGTCTATTTTTTCAAATAATAAGGAAGGCGGATTGATTTTCTGCCCGGTACACAGCCAGTTACCAAGCGAGGCGTCTTTCCAGCCCATCTGTTTCATATTCAGGGTCTGCCTGATCTTAGCCGCCGTAAAAGGCAGGAAAGGTTCGGCAATAATTGAAAGCTCGGCACAGATCTGCAGCGAAATGTTCAGGATGGTCGCCACCCTGTTTTTATCTCCCGGGTAAACCTTCCAGGGCTCATTATCGGTAAGGTATTTATTTCCAAGCCTCGCAAGGTTCATCATCTCGGCAAGGGCTTCACGGAAACGATAGGCATACAAGCTGGCGGCTATCCTTGAAGGAAAAAGTTTCATTTCTTCCAGGGCTGCCGTATCGCCGGGAGTAAGCTCCCCCTGCTGCGGCACATGGCCTTCAAAATATTTATGGGTAAGAACGAAGGTCCGGTTCACGAAATTACCCAGTATTGCCACCAGTTCATTGTTGTTCTTCGCCTGGAAGTCTTTCCATGTAAAATCATTATCCTTGGTCTCCGGCGCATTTGAAGTCAGCACATAGCGCAGCACATCCTGCTTGCCAGGGAATTCAGTTAAATATTCATGAAGCCAGACGGCCCAGTTCCTGGAGGTCGAGATCTTGTCGCCTTCAAGGTTAAGAAATTCATTGGCCGGTACATTGTCGGGAAGGATATAGCTGCCTTCAGCCTTAAGCATTGCAGGGAAAATGATGCAATGGAAAACGATATTGTCTTTGCCGATAAAGTGGACCAGCTTTGTTTCCTTGTCCTTCCAGTATTTTTCCCAGTCGGGCCTCAGTTCGCGGGTAGCCGAGATGTATCCTATGGGTGCATCAAACCATACGTAAAGTACCTTTCCTACCGCGCCTTCAACAGGGACCTTTACACCCCAGTCGAGGTCGCGGGTCACTGCGCGGGGCTGGAGGCCCTGTTCTATCCATGACTTGCACTGGCCGTAAACATTGGTCCTCCAGTCGTCCTTATGGCCTTCAAGTATCCATTCCCTCAGCCAGGGCTCATACTGGTCGAGTGGGAGGAACCAGTGTTTCGTTTCCCTCAGAACCGGCGCATTGCCGCTGAGCACCGACTTCGGATTGATAAGGTCGGTTGCATTAAGTGAAGAACCGCATTTTTCGCACTGGTCGCCGTAAGCATTCTCGGATCCGCAGTTCGGGCAGGTACCGGTGATATAACGGTCGGCCAGGAAGTGACCTGTTGCCACATCATAATACTGCTGTGAAACCTTTTCGATGAACTGGCCTGCATCGTACATCTTCCTGAAGAAGGCCGATGCTGTTTCATGGTGTATGGGATTGGATGTGCGTGAGTAGATATCAAAGGAAATCCCGAATTCTTCAAAAGACTTTTTTATCATCCCGTGGTATTTGTCCACGATCTGCTGGGGTGTTACACCCTGCTGCAAAGCCTTGATGGTGATAGGGACTCCGTGTTCATCGGAACCCCCGATAAAGATCACGTCTTCGTTATTCATCCGGAGAAAACGTACAAAAATATCGGCAGGCACATACACCCCGGCCAGGTGCCCTATGTGAACAGGGCCGTTGGCATAAGGGAGTGCAGAAGTTACAGTATAGCGTTTATACTCCGGTCTTTCCATAATCATTAATACAGACGGCAAAGATACGAATCAATTGTTTAATTTTGTTATTATGATTCAGCCCCCTTTCCTGAAAAAAGGAGATAAAATTGCCATCCTTTCACCTGCCCGGAGTATCACCTTTGAGGAGGTTCACCCTGCCATGAAACTCCTGCAGAAATGGGGGCTCGAGGTGATCCTCGGGTCTTATATCTTCAACCAGGAGAACCAGATGGCCGGGAGCGATTTCCAAAGGGCAAAAGACTTCCAGACCATGCTCGACGATGCTTCCATAAGGGCGATTTTCTGCTCAAGGGGAGGATATGGAGTCGTTAGAATCATCGACAGGCTTGATTTCAGCCGTTTCCTGAGGTACCCGAAATGGATAGTTGGATACAGCGATATAACCGTTCTCCATTCTCATATACACCGGCATTTCGGGATCGAAACCCTCCATGCCACCATGCCGCTCAACATGCCTGAAAACAGGCACGGCAGCCTTACCGTGGAAACTATGAGAAAAGCATTGTTCGGAGAAGAGATGGCGTATTCAAGGAGGCTTGGAACTCTCGACCGGACCGGGGCAGGGGAAGGCATCCTCACCGGAGGGAACCTCTCGATTTTATACAGCCTTATGGGTTCCCATTCCCAGGTCGACACCAGGGGAAAGATACTTTTCCTCGAAGATATTGATGAGTACCTTTACCATATCGACCGCATGATGATGAACCTGAAGCGGGCAAAGATCCTTGGTGATCTTAAAGGCCTTATCGTCGGGAGTATGCATGAGATGAAGGATAATGCCGTCCCTTTTGGTTATACAGCCAACCAGATCATCGCCAATGCAGTAAAGGAATACCGCTACCCGGTATGCTATGATTTTCCATCGGGCCACGGCCCCGAAAATCTTGCACTGATCCTCGGCCGTAATGTCAGGCTTATTGTGGATGAGGAAGTCTCTCTTGGGTTTTAATGAAAGAACTAAATTTTCGAGTATTCGAGTATTCATTTTTTATGTAATTCATTCAAAATTCAGCATTCGTTATTCGAGTATTCGAGTATTCATTTTTTATGTAATTCATTCAAAGTTCAGCATTCGTTATTCGAGTATTCGAGTATTCATTTTTTATGTAATTCATTCAA
>JBAXBP010000170.1:0-7747 GCA_037141915.1 Bacteroidota bacterium
CGGTATGGTCTGCAAGCGGTAACGCAGGCTCATGCTTGCCGAGGATGAATACCTGAATATAATGCGGAAAAGCCTGCCGTCCCTGAAATCGGGGAATACCATGGAGCCGAACCCGGGGCAACCGCTGCTTTTGAAGGTAAGCACGTCAATGACCTTGCTGCTCATGTCTTTGCTGATGCCGTCCCACCCCAGGAGAATATATGAAGTGCTGTTATCCCTTAATGCATATGGAATGATATCATAATACAAGGCCCCGTACCAATGAAGGGAATCGCCTGTAAATTTCTCAGGCTCAGTGACCGAGTCTGAGAAATCACGAAGATCACAGGGGGGGATTTTCTTCCATGCCTTCCTGAACTGGATCAGGCAGAAATACCGGTTACCTCCCCCGGTTAGCGGGACATTCCAGTTGTAAAGCCTGAAAAGTCCGTCGGGGGAAGTAATCTTTGCCATATACCTGAGGGAATCCCAGGGATATTCTGCTGAACCTTCTATTTGCAGAGCTGAACGCAGCCGCTCACTGAATTCGATACTTGACGCGATTTTCTGGCTGTCGGTTAGAGCCTGGCTTATTTCTTTAAAAAGATCCCTTAGTTCCCGCTCCGAATTCCTCAGGTTTACTGTCCCCTGGGTGTTCCCCGTCAAGGTAAACGAAAGGCTTAGAAAGGTCAGCATAATACAAAACAGGCGGGATCTCATCAAATTCGTACTTTTGCTGCACGAAGATATGGACATAAGAAACCGAATCCAAACATTTATTGAAGTTGGGCGCATCCTTAGGGCTTTCCCTGATAAGATGGAAAGCGGGGAGGAGCATCCGCTTGCAGGACCTGCATCAGAAGCTGAAGCACGGAATCCCTGGTTCACCCGGGAAAATATCAGGTATGCCCTTAATGCTCTGGGAGATTCAATGCATCCTGAAAGCATAGAGATGTGGCTTGATCCCTACATGGATACGCTGAAAAAAAAAGAAACCAAAGGAAAGATCATAGGAATAGTCACCGCAGGCAACATTCCCCTGGCAGGCTTCCATGATTTTCTTAGTGTTCTTTTATGTGGATATACATTCTGCGGTAAGCTGTCGGGGCAGGATGCAGTGCTTCTTCCGGCCATTGCCCGTCTCATGGTTCAGAAAGAACCGGAATGGAAGGAACTGATCAAGTTCACCGATGAACCATTCAAAGATATCGATGCCATCATTGCCACGGGAAGTGACAATACATACAGGTATTTCGAGTATTACTTCTCACGATTTCCGCACATCATCCGCAGGAACAGGAACGGTGTTGCCATCCTTGGCGGAAATGAAAATGATGAGGATCTTAAAGGCCTGGGCGCAGATATAATGCTATACTTCGGATTAGGCTGCAGGAATGTTTCGAAAATTTACATTCCTGCTGCATATGACATCTTGCAACTGGGGCCATGTTTTGAACCCTGGGAGGTACTCATCCGCCATAATAAATATTATAACAATTACGAATACCAGAAAAGCATACGTCTTGTTAACAGGAGGCCTTTCCATGATTTCGGGAACATTATGCTGGTTGAGGAGTCGGTGTTGGCCTCTCCTGTATCGGTGCTGAATTATGAGAGGTATGATAACATGGAATCATTAAAATCGGAACTCCAGTTGCATTCCGGGAAGATACAGTGCATTGTATCCGCTTCTGATCCAGGCCTTCCGTATGTGTTTCCGGGCAGTTCCCAGAAACCAGGGCTGGGAGATTATGCCGACGGAACAGATACGCTTCGTTTCCTCCTCGAAGAAATTTAGTCGAAAATATTTGTTAATCAAAGAAAAATCTGTACTTTTGCACCCTCATTTGCAAATTACAATTAAAATGAAAAAAGATATTCATCCCAAAGATTACAGACTGGTGGTTTTCAAGGATATGTCGAATGAATACACCTTCGTATCAAAATCCGCGGTTAAAACCAGAGAATCCATTATATGGGAAGACGGACTGGAATACCCCTTGGTAAAGCTTGAGATTTCTCATACGTCTCACCCGTTTTATACCGGTAAAATGAAGCTTGTGGATACTGCAGGCCGCGTTGATAAGTTCAAGAACCGTTATAAGAAGCACCTGGATAAAATGAATGAAAAATAATTCCTGTAGCTTAAATTAAGCCCTTGTTTATCCTGACAAGGGCTTTTTTTTATCCCTTAAGTTCATTAGTTTTGCAGGAAATTTCCCATTGTAGAATCTTTATATTCAGCGTATGAATTACATTCTCTTCGATGATAGTGTTGTCAGGACCAACCTTCTCCCGTTGACATTTATGAGACCGATTGCAGATATCCGTGTCGGCATCCTGACCATCAGGGAAAAATGGGAAATGTATCTGAATGCAAAAACTTCGACCCTTTCGGAAACGTATCTTTCTAAAAAATTCAGGATTGTAAGGGAGAATGATAACATAATGATCAACGCATCGGTATGTCCGACCCGTGAGATCGTTGATGCAATTCTGAACCTCAAACCGTACCAGACTATTCTGTACCAGGACACCATTATCGCACTTCATGTTTCCGCAGAGGACCTTGATAAATTGGGCGACGCTTCTTCGGACGGCATAGAAGAAATAAGCATATTGAATGCACCTTTAAGGATAGGGCATACCTGGGAAATCTTTTCAAAGAACGGGATCGCCATCAATGATGATTTTGAGCTCATTACCAGGGACAGGAAGTCACAGAAACTGAGTTCCTCCAACAGGGTGACAGGCGAAGGCAAGATTTTTCTTGAAAAGGGAGCGAAAGTTGAATGTGCCATCCTGAACACCAGTGCCGGCCCGATCTATATAGGGAAAGATGCCGAAATTATGGAAGGATCGGTAATCCGCGGCCCGTTTGCTCTTTGCGAGGGCGCACAGGTTAAAATGTCGGCAAAGATCTACGGTCCTACCACCATTGGGCCATTCTCCAGGGTGGGAGGGGAGATAAACAATTCTGTTATTTTCGGCTTTTCAAACAAAGCTCACGATGGCTTCCTCGGCCATTCAGTGATTGCCGAATGGTGCAACCTGGGGGCCGACACCAATACATCGAACCTGAAAAACACCTACGATACAGTTAGGTTGTGGAGTTACGGCAAGCAGACTTTTGTTAATACAAGCCAGCAATTCTGCGGGCTTATCATGGGAGACCATTCCAAATGCGGTATAAATACGATGTTCAACACCGGTACGGTGGTCGGAGTCAATGCCAATGTTTTCGGATCCGGATTCCAGAGAAATTTTATTCCTTCGTTTACCTGGGGTGGGACTTCTGGCCACACCAATTATGACCTGAAAAAAGCACTTGAAGTTGCCGAACTGGTTTATGCAAGGCGACAGAGGCCCCTTGATGAGGTTGAAAGGGATTTGCTTTCGAGCGTATATAATATTACACTGAAAAATAAATTCTTATAATAGTTCATTTCTGGCACGTAATTTGACAATGCCTAAGACCCGGTAAATACAACCGGGCAGTCTTATTTTTATGGAAAGAAACACTGATCATATATTTCTTGAAATGTCGGATATGCTTGATGCAGAAACCGAATTCATCCCCTTACTGTCATCCGAAGATGAGGAATTAATGAATAAGGAGGATGTGCCGGAGGAGCTTCCCATCCTTCCCCTGCGCAACACCGTATTGTTTCCCGGAGTGGTCATTCCGATTACTGTCGGAAGGGACAAGTCGATCAAACTGATACGTGAATACTATAAATCGGGCAGGATCATCGGTGTAACAGGGCAGAAGGATGCAGGGATTGAGGATCCCGAATTCTCAGACCTTAATATTGTCGGAACGGTGGCTTATATCATAAAGCTTCTGCAGATGCCCGACGGCAGCACCACTGCGATCATACAGGGGAAAAGGAGGTTCAGGATCAAGGCGCTGCTGCAGACCGAACCTTATATCAAAGCAAGTGTTGAACATTTTGATATCCCTGGAAAAGTGAATAAGGAGGACAAGGAATTCCAGGCATTGATGTCCTCGATCAAAGATCTTTCAACCCAAATCATAAATAAATCGCCTAATATCCCTTCTGAAGCTGCTTTTGCCATAAAGAACATTGAAAGTCCGGGGTTCCTTGTGCATTTTATTTCATCAAACCTCAATATTGAAGTTTCGGAGAAGCAGAAATTGCTTGAAACCGCCGACCTGGACGAAAGGGCACAGCTTGTTCTTGGTTTCCTTACAAAGGAATTGCAGGTTACCGAACTGAAGCAGCAGATACAGAACAAAGTTAAAACCGATCTTGACAAGCAGCAGAGGGATTACCTTCTGAACATGCAGCTGAAGACCATACAGGAAGAACTCGGAGGAAGCCCGAACGCACAGGAGATAAACATACTGCGGGAACAGGCCAAAAATAAAAAATGGTCCAAAGAGGTTGCCGAGGTATTTGAAAAGGAGATCAGCAAGCTGCAAAGGATGCATTCTGCGGCAGCCGAATATTCTATACAGGTAAATTATATCGAGACTTTGGTGCAACTTCCCTGGAATGAATATACCGAGGATAACCTTGACCTTGCTCATGCCATGGACGTTCTTAACGAGGACCACTTCGGCCTGGAAAAAGTCAAGGAAAGGATCATAGAATTCCTTGCAGTCATTAAGCTGAAGAAAGACCTTAAGTCGCCTATCCTTTGCCTTGTAGGCCCTCCGGGAGTCGGGAAAACATCCCTTGGAAAATCCATTGCCAGGGCTTTGGGAAGAAAGTACATCAGGATATCTCTTGGAGGACTAAGGGATGAATCGGAGCTGAGAGGCCACCGTAAAACTTATATTGGTGCGATGCCGGGAAGGATCATACAGAGTATAAAAAAAGTTAAGTCATCCAATCCCGTATTCGTCCTGGATGAAATTGACAAAGTGGCAGGCATGAATATCAGCGGGGATCCCCAGGCCGCTTTGCTGGAGGTTCTTGACCCTGAGCAGAACAGCGCATTCTATGATAATTTCCTTGAAGTGGAATATGATCTTAGCCGGATCATGTTTGTTGCCACGGCAAACACCCTGGCCACTATACATCCGGCATTGCGCGACAGGATGGAAGTAATCGAGCTGCCGGGGTATCTCCTCGAAGAAAAGCTTGAGATCGCTGTAAGGCATCTTCTTCCAAAACAGTTCAGGGAGCACGGGGTTAAGAAATCCCAGTTGCAATTCTCCCGCTCCGTCTTTCAGCAGATCATCGAAGAATATACAAGGGAATCAGGGGTCAGGACACTTGAGAAGAATATCGCCAAAGTCATCAGGAATAAGGCCAGGGCCATAGTTTCGAATGAAAAGTTCAACAAAAAGTTAGACGCCGGGGAGATTAAAAAGATTCTTGGCGTCCCGGTTTTCCAGGCCGAAAAATACATCACCAATGAAATGGCAGGCGTAGTCACAGGGCTTGCATGGACGGCTGCCGGAGGCGAGATTCTCTTCATTGAAGTAAGCCTCAGCCGGGGGAAAGGGGATCTCACGCTGACTGGAAATCTGGGAGATGTCATGAAAGAGTCGGCAAGCATTGCACTGGCATACCTGAAAGCTCATTCTTCAGACTTCGGCATTTCGACTGATGTCTTCGGGAAATGGAACGTCCATATTCATGTACCTGAAGGTGCAACTCCCAAGGACGGACCGTCTGCAGGGATCACTATTTTTACAGCCCTGGCTTCTGCGTTCTCACAGAGAAAAATCAGGAACAGGATTGCCATGACAGGAGAAATTACGCTAAGGGGCAAAGTACTTCCTGTAGGAGGGATCAAAGAAAAGATACTTGCCGCCAAACGCGCAAAGATCATGGATATCATCCTCTCAAGCGAAAACCGCAGGGATATTGAAGACATCAAAGCCGACTATATACAGGGCCTCAACTTCCACTATATCGAAGAAATGAAAGAGGTTAATGAAGTGGCATTGAGCCGAAACCTCGTAAAGACGCCTCTGGACCTGGATTATTGACGTTTAGGTCCTGGAGGGCCTTCAGGGAAAGGGAATAAAAACTTCTGAAAACCCGGCAGGCCTTACCTGCTGACCGTCATCTTTCCGGTGTAGCTCCTTCCTCCGGTCTTGAGTATGTAAACATAAATTCCTGCCGGAAGTGCGCTCAGATCCGCCTCAATTGTATGGGACCCTGAAGTGTAAGTAGCTGATGAAGTTTTCCAAACCTCTACTCCCAGGGTGTTTACAATACTTATCTGTACTGCGGATGAGGACTGAACTACAAAAGGAATTTTCGTGAGGGAGCTGACAGGGTTGGGCACATTCTGCCCCAGGACAACACCTGACTGGTCTGAATTTTCGGGAACACCAACAATGGTTTGCCCTGCCTTCAGTACGATTTCATCATCGGGATCGAATACCAGCGTTTGGGGCTGTTTGCTGAAATAAAATGAGAAGAGCTGGTTATTCACATCGTTCATGACACTAATCAGGGTGTCGGAATTATCGGTAAAATGGATTTTAACAGGCAACGGCATTTTGAAGAAAGTGGCGTTGGTCTGGGTTTGCCTGGCGTTGAAGTCAACTCTCCAGTTCCCGCCTCCCTGGTTCTTGAACTGGTAAGTGTTTGCGTAAACCGGGTGGTTAGGCTGGAATATCCATTCATTGAAAAACCAGGTGTAATCCCCGCCGGTAACAGCATTGACAACATCCCTGTAGTTACCAATAGTAGACGACTTGTATTTGAGGCTGGTATCGGCACAATAGGTTTTCATGACCTGGAAGAACGTGGAATCCCCAAGAACATAGCGCAGCTGGTGAAGCACTGATCCGCCCTTACAATAAGTGATGTAGTAGTCAAAAAGTACATTTACAGAAGGTGTGCTGGTAGCCCAGCTTGAATCGGAAATTGCCCAGCCCGGGTTCGATTGCAGGTAAGTGCCTGCATAGCTCTGGATCAGCTGAAGGTAGGTCGGATACCCGTTTGAACTCTCAAGCCAGTATGCTTCCGACCAGGTTGCAAAACCCTCGTTCAACCAGATGTCGGCCCAGGTGGCGCAGGTAATCATATCGCCATACCACTGGTGGGCAAATTCATGGGAGACAACATCGGTACTCCAGCAGTTTGGACACAGGCTGGTAAGAGACTGGTTTTCCATCCCTCCCCAGGCAAACTGGGAATTCAGGGTGGCAAAACCGTTTTTCTCAAACGGATGCTCACACCAGTTCCTTGAATAATACCTTGTCATGGAATCGATAACGTTCTCCATGGCATAAGGGCTTTCACCGGCATTATAGTAAAAACGGATAGGAACGCTGTCGTTGGGATTAGTATACTTGTGATAGTATTTTATATCAAGTTTGTAATTGACCTTTGATGTCATGACCATCAGGTATGTGGCGACATTGTTAGCGCTTACCCAATGATAGTGCAGGGTGTCACCGTTCAGGGTTGAATCGGCAAGCCTGCCGTTGGAACCAAGCTTTACATTGGCGGGGACCTTGACGGTCAGTTCCGATAAAGCCTTGTCGGAAGGTGAATCGTAACACGGGAACCAATGCCTTGCGCCTTCCGGCTCGCAGTCAGTGAAAACAAAACCTCCCGAAGCATAGAACGCACCGTCGGTAACATCATTATGTTTGTAATAAATATGTAAATGAGCCACCTGCCCGGGATTATAAGTCTGGTCGAGGTTGACGGTAAGCAGGTTCCCTGTATGCGTAAATGAAGATGCATTGAGCTTAATCGAATCGATCTGAAGGGAAGTGTTGGATGCGTTCAGTTTGATTAAGTTTATCACACTGTCGGCTTTGAAATCT
>JBAXBP010000171.1:0-7630 GCA_037141915.1 Bacteroidota bacterium
CGGTCATCGACGGAACCAAGCTCATCTGCCTGGCATCCGGCTATAAGGGAGATCCACTGGAAATCCTGAAAGCGGGATTCAGGCCGATCACTCCTGCAGAAGTTGAAAAAGTCATTCCGTTTGCAGCTGTCCTTACCTTACCTGCCACGGGCTCGGAAATGAACAGCGGGGGAGTGGTCACTTACGCTCACGGAAAATTTCCATTCAAGAGCGAAATGACGTTCCCTGTATTTTCAATCCTTGATCCTTCTCTTTCGTTTACACTTCCGAAGATACAGGTTGCCAACGGGGTCGTTGACGCATTCGTGCATACTACCGAGCAGTACCTTACCTACCCGGTTGATGCCAGGTTGCAGGACAGGATGGCCGAAGGAATTCTTCAGACCCTTGTTGAGATCGGGTCAACGAACATTGCAGAACCCGAAAACTACGATGCCAGGGCAAACCTCTACTGGAACGCAACGATGGCTCTCAACGGCTTCATCGGGGCTGGTGTGCCCCAGGACTGGGCCACGCATATGATAGGGCATGAGCTTACCCATTTGTTCGGGATTGACCATGCACAAACATTAGCCATCATCCTGCCGGCCTTACTTGAAGTGCGGCGAAAAAAGAAGCACGCCAAGCTTCTTCAGTATGCCGATAGGGTATGGAACATCACCGCCGGCAGCGAGGACGAAAAGATCACCCTGGCGATTAATAAGACCCGTGACTTTTTTGAAAGCCTGGGTTTGAAAACGCGTCTTTCGGAGCATGGTATCAAGCCCGAACAGGTCGATATTTTAGTTGAACATCTTAAGGCCCACGGGTTTACCTCCCTGGGCGAAGCAGGAGACCACGACCTGGAAACAAGCCGGGAGATCCTCGAAAAGGCGTTGTAATCCGACGCTCCCTCATCCGCAGTCAATAGTTATATTCCGAACCATTTGTACTTTGTACATTGTACATGGTACATCCTTTTTCTATCTTTGCAGCCCGTAATCCGCAGTCAATAATCTTATTATAAAAACACAACACTATGGCATTCAATCTCAGAAACAGGAATTTTTTAAAGGAGCTGGATTTCACTCCCCGGGAAATGCGCTTTTTGCTTGACCTGGCAATTGACCTCAAGAAGGCAAAATACTCAGGAACCGAACAGCAGAGGCTGAAAGGTAAGAACATCGCACTGATCTTCGAAAAGGCTTCGACCCGCACACGCTGCGCTTTTGAAACCGCCGCTTACGACCAGGGAGCTAACGTAACTTACCTCGGCCCCGAGGGTTCGCATATCGGGAAGAAGGAAACGATGAAGGATACCGCCCGGGTGCTTGGCCGTATGTACGACGGTATCGAATACCGCGGTTTCGGACAGAAGATCGTTGAGGAACTTGCCGAATATGCCGGCGTTCCCGTTTGGAACGGGCTTACCAACGAATTCCACCCAACCCAGATCCTGGCCGATTTCATGACCATGATTGAGCATAGCGACAAACCACTGCACCAGGTTTCTTTTGTATACTGCGGCGACGCCCGCAACAATATGGGGAACTCGCTCATGGTTGGCGCTGCGAAAATGGGAATGGATTTCAGGGCTTTCGCGCCTAAGAAATTCTGGCCCGAGGAAAGCCTGGTTAAGATCGCCAAAGAGATCGCTAAATCAACAGGGGCAAAGATCACGCTTACCGAAAAGCTGAATGAGGCTGTAAAAGGTGTAGATTTCGTTTATACCGATGTATGGGTTTCCATGGGCGAATCCAAAGAGGCCTGGGATGAACGTATCAAGCTGATGCTGCCTTACCAGGTGAATGCAAAGCTGATGAAAGCTACCGGCAATCCCAAAGTGAAATTCATGCACTGTCTCCCGGCCTTCCATAATAAGGATACCGAGCTTGGTCTTGATATTTTCAAGAAATACAAGCTCGACGGACTGGAAGTCACCGAGGAAGTTTTCGAATCGGAAGCATCCATCGTGTTCGACGAAGCCGAAAACCGCCTGCATACGATCAAAGCCGTGATGGTGGCGACGCTGGGGACGTGAACCGTGAACCGTGAATCGTGAATCGTGAACCGTGAATCGTGAATGGTGAATGGTGATTGAAATTTATTGATTTTCTGACGGATGGCATGCAATTTGCGGGCCATCCGTTTTTTTTACGGCAAGGCTATCACTTTTTGCGGTTCGAGGGATTAAGAGTATTGAATACCTGAAGATTCATGCACTCTCATCCGCAGAAAAGTGAAATTGGCACAATTAAGTTACTAAAAAAGTACTTATATTTATACCTGGTTAAACATTTGTTTACCATGAATGCGGCAAATTTTACCGAACTCCGAACGAACCTGAAGGAATACCTGGATGAGGTTGAGAACAATGTTGCCAAGATCCTGGCGGTTATTATGATCAGTCCTTATCTTCTTTCTCTTCTTTCTTTAAAGGATGCTTGCTGAGGATATCGCCTTTAGAGGAGAACGTAACTTCAAAACCTTCCTTCCCATTATTGACATCCATCTCGTAGCAAACCCCTTTATCGGGGGTGTCCATTTTGGAAACGTCTGAGATCTTAAAGCCTGCAAAATTCTTTGCCACGGAAGCCGAAACTTCCTTTGGCAGATCGGATTCTTTTATTTCAGTTTCAGCACCGGGGCCTCCCTCTTTCATTCCCATGGGGCCGCAACCAGGCCCTCTTCCCATCATCATGCCGGGGCCGCATCCGGGGCCTCTTCCCATCATCTCAGGAGAGCCGCAGCCATGAACTCTTCCCATCATTTCATACCTGAAACCGTGATGTCGGTTAAAACAATGATGCTTCAATTTGCAGATGCCGCCTGCAATAAATCCGAGGAACAGCAGGAATCCGACTACGATGAAGAACCATGAGATACACCTGAAAATTTTTTCCTGGTTCTCTTTCTTGAATTTTGCCAGCAACAGCGTGCCTGCAAGTATTGTCAGCAATGAAATAGCTAAAAGATGCATAATCCGAATTGTTAATACCGACTACTCTTTTACCGGTTTTCGCCTTATCCGTTTAATTTTATGAAAACAAAGTTACCACTTCCCTGATATGTTTACCGCTTTCAAGGGAATCGAGTGCAAATTTTGCAACCCCGGCCCGGCTGATGTTGCCGCCATTAGGTTTTCCTGGCGTTGTTTTATAACTGTCAGATTCCTTATTGCTTAGCATCACAGGCCTTGCTATGGTCCAGTCGAGACCTGAGTTTCTTACCAGCTGTTCCTGCCGGTCGTGATCTTCGTAAGCCCTCATAATATTACTGTTTTTGATCAGCAGCCTCGCGATCAGCGGCATATTCTTCCACGAATCTCCAACCCCTGATCCGGAGATGGTTATAATCCTTCTGACATTGTTCTTTTCCATAGCCGGGATCAATGCCTTCACTGAATCCGATATAAGGGTCAGCGGTGAAATGACTTTTGCGAATGGATTATCGGATGTGCGGTTAATATTCAATGACACCACGACTGCGTCTATTCCTTTCAACGAATTCTCCAACAAATGTCCATCAGTCGGGGAACCCTCAATGTAATTGACCTTTGGGAGCTTGCCCCGGTTTTTATCTCTCACAATTGCGGTTACCTGGTGGTCGTTTTCAGTGGCGATCTTTGCAAAGATATTTCCTGTGCGCCCCGTTGCTCCTAAAATCAAGATGTTCATGTTGCTTTGATTAAAACTTGTAAGTGATTGTAAAACATCAGCTTTTCCTGAAAGCTCCCTGTTCAATTTCGGGATGCCTGATCTTGCCTCCGGTTGTGCCAGCCTGGTATGCAAAAAACAAAAGTAAAACCGAAATGATGAGTGCCGCAATGTTGATTTTCTTCAGGTGGATGGCATTTTTCCTTGAAAACCATAATGCTGCCATGGAGCCGACTCCAACAACAACGAGGCCGTAAAAGAAAATATATCCCCAGGTCTCATGGTATTCGATGGCATCGTTGCTGATCCCCGGGTAAGTTTTAACGATCTCACCGGCCCCGTCACCAGTGAAAACAGCTAAAACCGATAACAGACCGATAAGGATATAGAACCAGCAGGAAAGCTTTACCAGTTCTTCACTTTTCCTCAGGATGGCAACAAGATTGAATAGAATGGCAAAACCGAGTCCAACGATAGGTAAATGGTTGAACATTAAATGGAAATGAGCGGCATTCATGTTTCTTTATTTTTCCGTAAAGTTAATACTATCAGGAAAATATCAATAGTTAGTAATTAATTGTTTAATCACTCCCGGCAAATTCCCCGCCTCTGGGGCGGAACACGGGTCCAGGGCTCTGCCCTGTGGTTAATACCAGTTTATTGACTTATGCCTTCATGAGTTCATTAATTGTCTTCGAATCTGATAATGCATAGCGTTGCTTGAACAGCTGAGACTGATATTGTTGTTTCGGCTCATAAAGATTAGATTCATATCTTTGCATTTTATTTAGATTAAATAAAACAATTGATCATGATGAAACCAATTATACGAAACATCCTGGCAGTGATCGCAGGCCTGCTTGTCGGTGGTGCCCTGAATATGGCCCTGGTTGAGATAGGGGGTAAATTAGTACCGGCTCCTGCAGGTGCCGATGTCACAACAATGGAAGGTCTGAAGGCTTCAATGCACCTGTTCACCCCCATTAATTTTTTGTTTCCATTCCTGGCCCATGCCCTGGGAACCTTCGTTGGAGCAATATTATCTGCGTTTATTGCAAGCAGCCGCAGAATGTGGTTTGCGCTGAGTATCGGAGTATTCTTCCTGGTAGGAGGGATTATGAATATCGTGATGCTTCCTTCGCCATTATGGTTTACTGTGCTTGACCTGGTCGTGGCTTATATCCCTATGGGTTACCTTGCAGGAAAATTGTTCGGGAGAGGCAAACAGGTTTAACCCGGCAGGCTGGCAGCCGGTATCACCTTGCCGTTTTCGCATATCAGCATACGGGCAGGGTACTTGTCGATGAGGCCGTAATTATGCGTGGCAACCACTACAGCGCGGCCGGTCCTGCTGATATCCATCAATAGGCTGATAATGCCTTCGGAACTCTCGGGATCGAGGTTGCCTGTTGGTTCGTCGGCAAGGATGATCTCGGGATCATTCACCAAAGCCCTGGCAATAGCCACTCTCTGCTGCTCTCCTCCGCTCAGCTGGTGGGGCATTTTGTTGCCTTTGTTTCCAAGGCTTGACTTCGCCAACACTTCCATCAGGCGTTTCTGCATCTGCCGCTTGTCTTTCCAGCCTGTAGCACGCATCACGAACAGCAGGTTCTCACTTACGGTGCGGTCGGTAAGCAGCTGGAAATCCTGGAACACTATCCCAAGCTTCCTTCTTAAAAACGGCACATCATTGTAATGTATTCGCCTAAGGTCGTAGCCTACGACCCTTGCTGTGCCGTTCCTCATAGGGAGTTCGGCATAAATCGTCTTAAGCAGGCTGCTTTTGCCGCTTCCTGTACGGCCGATAAGGTAAACAAACTCACCCTTGCTGATCGAAAGGCTTACGTTCGCCAGTATAAGGTTCTCGTTCTGGTAAACCGCAACCTTGTCAAGTTCTATGGTACGTTCCGAAAATGGCTGATTCATGCAGTGCTTCTTTAATGTGCCGGTAACACGACTCCTTCAATTTTCTTGTAATCCGCCTCGTCTTTAAGGGAGATGTAATCCACCGTCATGTCATCAATGAAAATGGGAAGGTACCTCGCCGGGTTGTAAAAATAAACTTTGGCAACAGCGTCCTTCGGAAGATCCGAAGGTATATAAAATGCAACCTGCACCTTCACCCATTCATCAGGACGGATAAAGGTCTCGAGGTAGACCGGGTTGTAGCTGATCCCTTTGCCTCCTGAGCTGAAATCGGCAACCAGGGTGGCGTCGGTGCGCTCTTTCGGCGCAAGCACCATAGCAGTGACCCGTATGATGCGGTTGGCCGTGGTAAAAATACTGTCGGGCTTCACTTCCATTCCCGAACTGTAAGGCAGTATCGTATCTGCCTTTGACGACCAGCTCCCGCTAAAGGAAGCGAGGTTGGTACGGCTTCGGTTGTTCATCCACGGCAGCTCCTTTTCCATGTCGTTGGAATAGGTCCTTACCGCGACTATCGCGTCTTTTGGTATGTATGCCTTTGCAGTTTTATCGGTGCTGAAGAATGAATCCCAGAAGATCTCGGAGGTGATGACATACGGAGGGAATATCCATTTGGTATGCTGGTAATACTGGAAGATGTTGAGGGCACACAGCGCGATGAGCAGGGCGGTGAGGCTGCGCCGCATGGCGACAGATTTGAAGTTCATATACAGGAAAACCAGCAGAATCCCCAATACGGCGTATAGGTCGATGAAAATCCTTTGCCCGCATTTCGAGGCGTAATACCATACCCACCAGCTTGATGCCACGTAGGTGAAGATGACCAGGAAAATGAGCAGTACTGCTGCATGGAACCAGCTTTTCCGGTAAAGGCCTATGAACCCGAACATAGCAACAAAAGCTACAGGGGTGTAAATAAACCAGCCCCTGTTATAACTTCCCAGTATGCTGAAGAAATATGGTTTCATGAAATGAAATCCTTCGTCGCCGTATGAATAAACTACCCATTTGCCGCATTGCAGGTACCAGAGGAGGAAGGGAATGAACATCAGCAGTAAAAAAATAATAATTCCTTTGACTGCGGATGACTTCGCGGCTTTGAGCCGGGCGAAGGTCGAGGTTATTCGTTCACTGGTCCCGGCGACAAATGGCACGAGCAGCAGCACCAGCGCATTGGTAGGGCGTATCAGTATGATCAATGCCAGCAGGAACATCGAGATCCCGAACCATCTGGTCTTTTCGGTATGGGTGAGATTATAGGTGGTGAGCAGGAAACTCGTGATGAGGGCGAAGGAATACACATGGGTCATCGAGCCTTCGGTGATAGTGTAATACAGGAGGTTGGTCCCTATAGCGATCACGGCTGCAATGAAAGCCGCATTCTTAGCCGATGCCCCGAATTTCATCAGGAGCCTCATCAGGGTTCTCGCTCCAAGCCATAAAAAGAAGAGTGAAGCAAAGGCGATCATGAACTGGTAGGGAGGGGAGTAGCCGTCGGTTGGAGAAAGCTCCAGGTAAGCTACAAAATGCGCTGTTAAAAAGAAAGGAGTCCAAACCACCGCCATCCCCGGATAGGTTTTGTTGACGACATTATTCCCGGCTTTCATCCTGAATTCCTTGAACGCGGCTTTGTCGTGGGGATAATACACCCATTCGTAATCCTCAACGAACTTGTATTCGAAATTATGATGGATGAAAATTGCCGGAAGGTAAGCGTAGTATGCTTTTCCATCGCTGTTGATAACCCTGTCCCAGGGCTTTTCGGGCGATTTGAATCCGAAAAACATACAGATGAAAAAAAGTAAAATTATTTCAGGCGTGAATCGGTAAATGTACTTCATTCTGCTACATTATTGCGTTGACGAACTGCTTCATAAAGGAGTATGCCGCTGGCTACCGAAACATTGAGCGAAGAAATGTCGCCCCTGATGGGTATGCTCACCTGCTCGTCGGCAAATTTAAGGTATTCGCCCGAAATCCCTTTGTCTTCCGATCCCATGATGATAGCCACGGGTCCTGTGAACTTTGCTTCCGTGTAATTCTTCTCTGCCTTCTCAGTGGCGGCGACT
>JBAXBP010000172.1:0-7582 GCA_037141915.1 Bacteroidota bacterium
ATGTCTTTTCAACCAAGCTGATCTTCATTTCTTCCGGAGGTAACTGGTCAGTAATCCCTGTTGTTTTTGGTAAATTGTTCTCAATCCCGGTATTTATCGTTCTAAACGGTTCAGACTGCGCTTCCCTGCCTTTCGTGAATTTTGGCAACCTGAGGAAGTTCCTGATGAGAAATTCCTGCAGGTTGTCATATGAACTTGCCGGGATGCTGCTGCCGGTCAGCGAATCACTGGTGATGACAAAAAACACTTACTATTCCAGGGAACATCCTTTTTTTCAGGGATATAAATTTTTCTTTCCTAATGTTAAAACAAAATACCAGGTGATTTTTAACGGGCTGGATGAAGTATTCTGGATGAAGGATGATAAACCAGAAAGAGAAAATAAATCATTTTTCTCTGTTTTTTCACCTAATCAATACATCCTGAAAGGCGGTGACCTGATCGTTGCTATGGCAAAACGTTTCCCCGATTGCACTTTTTATATTGCAGGATTGAAAGAGCCTCCTCAGGTTTCAGGGCTAAGTTCGAATGTTTTTTTTCTTGGGTTTTTATCTCCAGGGGAACTCAAAGCATATTTTAATAAATGCCAGTTCCATTTCCAGCTGTCGATTTACGAGGGGTTTGGTTTGACCCTGTGTGAAGCCATGCTTTGTGAGTGCATCCCCATCGGGTCGGATGTCAATTTCATACCCGGTATCATCGGTGATGCGGGATTTATTCTTAAACATCGTGAAGAAAGTTTACTGGAAGAACTGATCAGGGAGGCACTTCAGTGTGAAAATAAAGCAGAACTGGGTAAAAATGCACGTCAAAGGATCATTGATAATTTTGGAATAGAAAAAAGAGAGCAACAGCTGTTTTCATTAATTGAAGGGCTTGAAAAATAAGCATTGTTTTTGTAACCGGATAAATTTGCGAACAGCAAGCACAGATATATTTTTTTTCATTATCTTTGGATTTGCTAATTCATCTTGCCATGAGACGGCGGTTGATCCCGGCAGTACTTTTACTCCTGCTGACAATAAATTCTCTTAAAGGCCAGGTCAATATCAATTTTATTTCCCCAGATACTGCCTGTGTCGGCGCTACAATTAACATCACTAATCTCACAACTGGTGGAACGACCTATTACTGGAACTTTTGCACCGGTGATGCAAACACCAACCCCACAGGTGTTAATATAGGGAACGCTGGGGGGCTTCTCAGCATCCCGACATATATAACCCTGGTAAAACAGGATAACGACTGTTTTTCTTTCATAAGCTGCCAGGGCGTTGGGGTTGTCAGGTATTATCACGGGAGTAGTTTTGTTCATAACCCTGTAAGTTGGGTGAATCTCGGGACCTTCGGAGGCCTGATCAATTTCAGCGAGGAAGGCATACAGGTTAAAAAAGACCCCGGAAACGGTAACTGGTATGGATTTGTGAACAGTTTCAGCACCATAATCAGGCTGAACTTCGGGACCTCTCTGTGGAATACACCAACAGCAACCGATCTTAACATTTCTCCTGCATTTAATATGGCACATGGATTGGTTTTGGTGAATGACAATGGGAACTGGGTTGCACTGGTGACCTGCTCCGTGGGAAATAAGCTGGTAAGGTTAAATTTCGGGGCTTCACTCGCAAATGCCCCGGTGCTGACCGATTTCGGTAACATTGCCGGGTTCACCAGCCCGGGCCCGATCTGCCTTGTGCATGTTAACAATTTATGGTATGCATTCATTATTGGCGGCCCCACATCGTTGTCGAGAGTTGATTTTGGTTCGTCCCTTTTGAATGCTCCCACGGGTTTGAGCCTGGGTACCCCGGGAGGTTTCAACAGTGCACTCGGCCTTACCTTATTGAACGATTGCAATGTTACATCAGGATACTGGGTAAATTATCTTAATCCGGGCCAGCTTGGAAAACTTTCATTTCCAGGCGGAATTATGGGACCTGTTACAGGGACTCTGCTCGGGAATATCGGTAACCTTGCACAACCTCATAGTTTTTCAGAACTCTTCAGGCAGAATGATACCTTGTTTGCATATATAACAAACAGGAATAACGGAACGCTTACCAGGCTGGTCTTCCCGCCATGCAACAACGCAAGCATTCCTTCCTCGAATGCTTACAATCCCCCGCCTTTTTCGTATAATCTTGCAGGGACATATAATATCCGGCTGATAGTCGACGAAGGATTGCCTACCCAGGTCAGCCTGTGTAAACCGATCGTGGTTGTAGCGCCTCCGACAATGAACCTGGGTCCCGACAAGACGATCTGCCAGGGGACAACCACCAGCCTGGATGCGGGGGCAGGTTACAGCAGTTACCTCTGGTCCACGGGAGCGACCACCAGGACGATCACGGTGGGCGCTGCAGGTACTTATTGGGCTCAGGGGACAAAGTACGGTTGCCAGGCCAGTGATACGGTTCATGTGTTTGTGATGCCCCAGCCGCTGCCTACGGTCAGCGGACCATCATCAGCCTGTGCAGGGACCAGCGGGATGGTATATACAACTGAAAGCTCCATGAGCGGGTATAGCTGGACTATTTCCCCGGGTGGGATCATCACCTCCGGAGGCAGTACCAGCACTGTCACCGTTACCTGGAACTTGGCCGGTGCACAGACAATCAGTGTGAATTACACCAACAGCAGTGGTTGTACCGCTACCTTTCCTACCGTAAAGAATGTGACTGTCAATCCAAGGCCTGTACCAACCATTACCGGATCTTCTTCGGTATGCTCAGGGACCACAGGAGTAACGTATTCCACCGAGCCATTCATGATCGGCTACAATTGGATCGTTTCGGCCGGCGGCATGATAACGGCCGGCTCAACATCGAACATGATAACCGTAAACTGGACTACAGCGGGTTCACAAACGGTCACGGTGAATTACACGAATTCCTATGGATGCACGGCTCAGCAGCCAACAGTAAAAAACGTAACGGTGAACCCGCTTCCCGTGGTGAGCCTGGGACCCGATGTGTCGATATGCGTGGGACAAACGGCGACCTTCGATGCCGGGGCCTGCCCGGGCTGCACTTACCAATGGGATGATATTACAACAGGTCAGTTAAACCTTGGAAACGGCCAGAGTTTTACCACCGGCATCGCAGGGCAATACATGGTGACTAAAACAGACGCCCTGGGATGTTTTAACAGGGATACGATAATCCTGACCGTAAACAACCAGTCACCGGTGAGTGTAACGGTGGCGCCTTTGTTAAACCCGGTCTGCCAGGGACATTCTGCACACTTTACGGCTACTGCCGTGAACGGGGGGAGTTCCCCCTTTTACCAATGGAAATTGAACGGGTTGAATGCAGGGACGGATTCATCCGGCTTCACCTTCATCCCGGCCAACAATGACCAGGTGAGCTGTGTGCTCACTTCATCCGAATTATTCTGTGTGACTAATAACCCTGCAACAAGTAATACCGTTGTAATGCAGGTGGATCAGAACAACCTGGTGAGCCTGACGATCTCTGCTACGGCCAACCCGGTCTGTTCCGGGACCAGTGTGTTGTATACGGCAGCGCCGGTTAATGAGGGAGCAAACCCGGTTTACCAGTGGAAGGTGAACGGCATGAATACAGGGACTAACTCATCCACCTTCACTTATACACCCTTGAACAATGACCTGGTTTCCTGTGTCGTCACCACTTCCCTGACCACCTGCGTATTGAATAATCCGGCAACGAGCAATGTCATCAGCATGACGGTAAATCCGAATCATGCCGTGGGGGTTACCATTTCAGCCCCGGTCTATACCGTTTGCCAGGGGACCCCGGTTCAGTTTACCGCCTTCCCGGTTGACGGAGGCCTGTCACCGGTTTACCAGTGGAAGGTTAACGGGGTCAATGCAGGCACGAATTCATCGACCTTTACCTATACTCCGGTCAACGCAGATGTGGTGAGTTGTGTGCTCACTTCATCCTACACGGCCTGTACCACGAACAACCCGGCCACGAGTAACCCGCAGACCATGACGGTGATCACCAACCTGCCAGCCGGAGTATCCATTACGGCCACACCCAATCCTTTCTGCATGGGCAGCAGCGTGAATTTTAACGCCTTTCCGCTCAACGGGGGAACAGCCCCCGTCTACCAGTGGAAAGTCAACGGGATGGATGTTGGAACCGGCACTTCGTCCTATTCCTATGCCCCTCAGGCTGGCGACAGTGTCCGTTGTGTAATGACGTCAAACCTGGGCTGTGTGATTAATAATCCGGCGTCTTCCCCCAAGATTAACATGAGCAGCCTGCCGGTGCCCGTAGTAAGCTTTACCCTTTGCTTCGACAGCATCACCACGGTGAATGCAGCCCCCTTTATCCTAAAAGGAGGAGTCCCTCTGGGAGGCACGTATTCCGGGCCGGGAGTCAACCCGGGAACCGGGGTCTTTACCCCTTCAACGGCAGGATTGGGAATAAAAACCATCACCTATTCCTATACAAACGTTTCTTTATGCACTGCCGTAATGACGAAAACCATTACCGTGCAGGCGCCCCCGGCTTTCAGTTGCGGGGGCAACCTCACCGACACCAGGGATGCTAAGGTCTATCCCACGGTACAGATAGGTACGCAATGCTGGATGAGGAAGAACCTGAATTACGGGACAAGGATCACGGGAACGATAGCACAGACGGATAACTGTATCAATGAAAAATACTGTTACGGGGATGATGCCGCGAATTGCAGTATGTACGGAGGCCTTTACCAATGGGATGAAGTAATGGCCTACAGGAACACTCCTGGTTCCCAGGGACTCTGCCCCCCGGGGTGGCATGTTCCGACCCAGGCCGAGTGGATGACCCTGTTCAATGCAAGCCTTACCCAGGGCCTTGCGGGGAAGCCTCTCCAGGATTCGATCATCAATGGCTTCAGGGCCATTGAGAACGGGTTTGAATACAGCAATGTCACCTGGAAATTCCAGGGATTTGCCACGATTTTCTGGTCATCCAATCCTTACAGCTCCATCAAAGCATTATCCCATGGCATGAACCTTCAGAATTTCGGGGTGTCGGATTATTACTCCAACCGCTCGAATGCCTTTGCGGTCAGATGTCTGAAAGATTAAACCATCAGGCCGGGTTCCGCATCGGGAAACCCGGATATACTTATTTTCGTTATTTTTGAAACTGTAAATTCATCTTCTAATGAAGCCGGGGTTTATCTCAGCATTCATATTTCTATTGCTGAATATCCAGTCAGCTATCAGCCAGGTTAACATCAATTTTACTGTTCCTGACACGGTATGTGCAGGTGATTTGATCCGGATTACAAATCTCACTACCGGTGGCAGTAACTTCTATTGGAATTTTTGCACCGGCGATGCAAACGCCAATCCCATTGGTGTAAATATCGGTAACCCCGGGGGCCTTCTGAGTATTCCAACGTATATAACACTGGTAAGGCAGAATAACGATTGTTTCTCTTTCATAAGTTGCCAGGGAGTGGGGGTGGTCAGGTATTATCATGGCAATAGTTTTGCCAATAATCCGCAAAGCTGGGTGAACCTTGGCACATTCGGCGGTATGATAGACTTCAGCGAGGAAGGCATACAGATCAAAAATGACAAAGGGAACTGGTATGGATTCGTAAACAGTTACACTACCATGATCAGGCTGAACTTCGGAACTTCGCTCTGGAATACGCCCACTGCGACGAATCTTAACATTTCCCCGTCTTTTAACATGGCTCACGGACTGGCGCTTGTGAATGACAATGGTAACTGGGTGGCCCTTGTTGCCTGTTCTTTAGGCAACAGCCTGTTTAGGTTGAACTTCGGGAACTCACTGGCCAATTCCCCGGTTGTTTCCAACTTCGGAGATATTGCCGGGTTTACGAGCCCCAAAGCAGTATGTATTGTGAATGAGAATTCAAGCTGGTATGCCTTATTAATTACAGGCAACACATCATTGGCCAGGATCAGTTTCGGAACTACGCTGCTTAATGCACCAACCGGTACAAACCTTGGTAACCCGGGAGGATTAAACACCGCAGTTGGACTGACGCTTCTCAGGGATTGTAATTCGACTACCGGGTACTGGACGGATTATATCGATCCGGGTCAGCTTGGTAAGCTTACTTTTCCCGCAGGGATAACAGGGCCTGTTACAGGCCAGGTCCTTGGCAATATTGGGAACCTTTCCCAATCGCATTCATTTTCGGAATTGTTCAGGCAGAACGATACCTTGTTTGCCTACATTACAAATAGGTTAGGCTCAATGACACGATTGATGTTCCCTCCATGCAACAATGCCACCGTTCCGTCTTCCACATCCTATAATCCGCCTCCTTTTTCCTACAACAGCCCCGGAATATACAATGTCAGGCTGATCGTTGACGAAGGATTGCCTACCGGAACGGTATTATGCAAACCGGTAGTGGTAGGAAATTCAGCTCCGGTACATCTTGGTCCTGACAGGGGCATCTGCCCCGGGGCAAGCACGGTACTGGATGCCGGGGCAGGCTTTGGATCTTATCTCTGGTCAACGGGTGAATCTACCCAATCCATTGTCGTGGGAACTGCAGGGAAATACTGGGTGGCGGCCAGGAGCAGCAGCTGCACAGGAACTGATACAGTGAACATCAGCATATATTCCCCAATCCAGCCTAAACTCAAACCGGATACCGCGATCTGCCTGGGACAGAAATATATCCTGAACCCGGGCCAGGGTTTTAACTCCCTGCTCTGGAGCAATGGTGAGACTACCGGAACCCTGACAGTTTATTCGGGAGGGCAATACTGGGTTCATACTTTGGATAAGAACAATTGTGCTGGGGCGGATACCGTGCTCATCACAGTCAAACCTGAAATTAAATTGCAACTTGTACATGATACCGCTATCTGTTCGAACGTGCCGGTCATCCTTCACGCAACCGTTCCCGGTGCCCAGTATCTCTGGCAGGACGGATCAAGGGACTCGCTTTTCACTGTCACTGACCCGGGGGTGTATTGGGTAAGGGTGAGCCGCGACAGTTGTGCCGTTCAGGATACATCCTTTGTACAGGACTGTTCAGTTTCATTATATTTCCCGAATGCTTTCACTCCCAACGGAGATGGCTTGAATGATTACTTCCGCGGGGTTGGGCCTCAGTTTTCAGAATTCAAACTGAGTATTTATGACCGTTGGGGACAGGAAATATTCACCACGAACAACCAGGAAACAGGATGGGATGGAACATTCAGGGGCAAGCCCTGCCCGGCCGGGGAATATTCCTTTATAGCCACTTTCAGATTGTTCACCGACACAGGCACTTCCGGGACGGAACACGGCAACGTTACACTCCTGAGGTGAAATGAGATCTTATTTTACATTTCCTAAAGGTTTGATTTTCTTAAATTCGGCGGGCGCATCATGCCCTGCCATCCTTATGCTTGCGTTCAGTTCAAACCCTATCAGCAGTACAAATGCATTGGAATAGATCCATAGCATGACTACCAGCAGCGTGCCTATTGAGCCATATAAGGCGTTATAACGGGAAAAGTTATCCATATAAAAATTAAATCCCTGGGTGGAAATAACAATAAGCAGGGTTGATAAAGTAGAACCTGCAGTAATGAACCTGAACCTTTCATTGCGTGAAGGGT
>JBAXBP010000173.1:0-7562 GCA_037141915.1 Bacteroidota bacterium
TCGATTACCGAGCCCCCTCCCACTGCAAGGATGAAATCGATCTTTTCCTTTCTTACCACTGCAGAGGCTTTCATCAGGGTCACATAACGCGGATTCGGCTCTATGCCCCCGAACTCCAGGACCTTCCTGTTTCCCAGGACTTTTTTCACCTTTTCGATCAGCCCGCTTTTTACCGCGCTTCCGCCTCCATAGGTTATAAGAACCACGGCATCGGCCGGAACATATTTGTCAATACTGTCAAGTTTATCCTTCCCGAAGATGATACGGGTAGGGTTGTACAATTCAAAATTCATCATAATAATATCTCCTGTTAGTTAATCTCTTCCGATAAATTCCCCTCTCCCGGGATGGAACCCGGGTCCAGGGCTCAGCCCCGGGGTTAATAACGCGTTATTTCATTTTCCTGTCATTTTCTGAAGGTTCTCGGGGTACCTTCCGCCCTGTATTTTGATCATCGAAGAAGCTTCTGCTATCTCATGAAGGTCGTCGGCGGTCAATTCTATTTCTACGGCGGCTATATTTTCTTCAAAAAGCTCCGGTTTCTTAGTCCCGGGAATAGGCACTATCCAGGGCTTTTGGGCGAGCAGCCAGGCAAGCGCAATCTGCGCCGGAGTTGCATTTTTGCGTACAGCAATCCCTTTAAGCAGGTCGACCAGCACCTGGTTTGCCTTTCGCGCTTCGGGAGTAAACCGCGGAAGGTTGGTACGGAAGTCATTGGCATCGAAAGTGGTATTCTCGTCGATCTTGCCGGTAAGGAAACCACGGCCCAGCGGGCTATATGGCACGAAGCCTATCCCTAGTTCCTCAACCGTGGGTATGATTTCAGCTTCAGGCTCCCGCCACCATAAGGAATATTCGCTCTGCAGGGCAGTAACCTCCTGTTCTGCATGAGCCTGGCGGATCGATTTCACGCTCGCCTCCGAAAGCCCGAAATATCTCACCTTGCCTTCGCTGATCAGGTCTTTTACAGTCCCGGCAACATCTTCCATTGGGATATTCGGATCAACCCTGTGCTGGTAAAACAGGTCGATGACATCGGTCCTGAGCCTTTTAAGTGAAGCCTCAGCTACCTCCCTGATATGTTTCGGATGACTGTCGAGCCCTATCCATTTCGGACCACCGGCAGGATCCAGCTTAAAGCCGAACTTGGTCGCGATCACGACTTGTTTGCGGAGAGGTGCCAGCGCTTCGCCAAGCAGTTCTTCGTTGATGAACGGTCCGTAGACTTCCGCAGTGTCAAAAAAGTTAACACCGCAATCAACGGCGGTCCAAAGTAAAGAGATCATTTCCTTTTTATCGCCCGGCTGGCCGTAAGAATAGCTCATCCCCATGCAGCCGAGCCCCAGGGCCGAAACTTCGGGCCCGTTTTTCCCAAGCTTGCGCAGTTTTATCTTTGTTGCCATGATTATACCTTAAAATTAAACTGCAAAGTTCAGTTAAAGCCGGCACATTAAACAACAATAATCGAACAAAAATTACGAAAGTCAAACACAGGTGACCCGGGATTTGATTTAGCCCTTTTTTCCGGTGCTGACGGCTCTTTTGAACCACTGTTTGATCTTCGGCAGTAGATTATATTTTTGAACCAGTTCTTTGCCCACCAGGGCTGCTCCAACCCAGAAGATACTTGTTGAAACTATAAGAACAGGGTAGATAACGGCATATTGTTTCAGGGTGAGTTTTAAGAATGGCAGGATGAAGATCACCCCCCAGATGATCCACGTTAACAGGATCAGGGAAACCCCGAGGATACGCTGGAATTTACGTTTCATTTACCACGATTTATAAAATTTGTTTCACTGCTTCCGCAACCCCGGTAACGGGCATTTTACACATCTTATCCCGGCA
The DNA here is from genome assembly GCA_037141915.1 of Bacteroidota bacterium. Taxonomy (GTDB): domain Bacteria; phylum Bacteroidota; class Bacteroidia; order Bacteroidales; family FEN-979; genus CAIRDP01. The sequence continues at coordinate 1,849 of JBAXBP010000173.1, forward strand.
GACATAAATAGTCGTCGGGCCCTTAACAGGTTTGCCTTGAAGAATGGGCAGTTGCCCTTCTTCCCTGCCCCCGCATAAGAAAACATTTGGTAAGTAGTACCGGTCGAACTCCCTGCGTTTCGATAAAAAATCGTCACCGGCAATGACAACTTCATAAGGATCGCAGGCAAACCAGGCCATTAAGATATCCCAGTTGGCATAGTATGCACCTCCCTGCAACGTATCTTGTTTAATGTTGTTCAGCATCTTTTTCGACCTGGCCAGGTAGTCGTCGTTATAAAACATACGCCCGAGGATGAATAAATTCTTTGCCATGACTGAATTGGCTGAAGGAATTACATTATCGGCAATTTCCATTTTCCTGGCTAACAATGCAGGGTCAAGATCAGAGGTGTAAAAAAACATACCTCTACGCTCATCGTAAAAATGAGCCAGGGCATAGGCCGTCAAATGCCCTGCTTCAACCAGCCATTTCTCATCGAACGAAGCCTGGTAGAGGCCGATGAATGCATCTATGGTAAAGGCATAATCATCAAGGAAGCCATTGATCGGGGACCTGCCGGTTTTAAAATTCCGGTCCAGGCGATCATCGGGGTGTTTAAGGTTTTGCAGGATGAAGTGGGCATTGCTGGCCGCGGAACTCAGGAACGCTTCATCGTCAAAAACCCTGTAAGCATCAACATAGCCCTTCAGCATCATAGCATTCCAGGATGTAAGGATTTTATCATCAAGGGCCGGACGTATCCTTTTGCTGCGTTCGTTCAGCAGGATCATCTTTGCTTCTTTAATCCTGTTCATCAATTCAGGTTCCGGCAGGTTGTATATCCCTGCCAGGTCTTTACCCTGTATGGTCCTGTACAGGATATTGTTCCCGTTCTCCCAGTTGCCATCTTCGGTAACACTGTAATAATCTATGACCAAACCGGCATCGTTGTTCAATATTCTTTTCAGTTCATCATATTTCCACGCATAAAACCTGCCTTCTTCACCCTCGCTGTCGGCATCAAGTGAAGAATAAAAGGCGCCTTCGGCGGATGTCAGTTCCCGTTTAACAAATGCAGTGGTTTCATAAGCGACCGCTTTGTATCCGGGGTTCTTAGTTAGCTGGTATGCCTTCGAGTAAAGGCTCACCAACTGGGCATTGTCGTACAACATCTTTTCAAAATGGGGGACTTTCCATAAAGCATCTGTAGAATAGCGGGCGAATCCCCCTCCAAGCTGGTCATAGATCCCGCCTTCAGACATTTTATCGAGGGTGGTAGCCACAGCATCCAGGGCATCAGCATCCCCGCTGAGAAAATGGTATTGCAGCAAAAACTCATAGCTTACCGGCAATGGAAATTTCGGGGCACGATGCAGTCCGCCGTTGATAAAATCAATGCCCTTCTTCCAGTTTGAAAAGATCAAAGCCAGGTCGTCCATGGTGAATTCCGCTGTCTCTTTGTTTTCATGAATCAGTTCACTCCCCCTGATCCCATCAGTCAGTGATTTAGCCTGTTGCTCGGCCTCGCCTGGATTTTTCCGTACAAAATCCAGGACCTGTTCCAGCATTGCAATCCACCTTTGTTTCGGAAAATAAGTGCCCCCGTAAACAGGTCTTCCATCGGGCAGGCAAATTACATTCAAAGGCCATCCTCCTGATCCTGTAATCAATTGCACCGCATTCATATACACCTGGTCAACATCAGGCCGTTCTTCCCTGTCCACTTTAACAGCAACGAAGTTATCATTCATGAACCCGGCAACTTCCTCGTCCCCGAAACACTCAAGTTCCATCACATGGCACCAGTGGCAGGCTGCATATCCTATGCTTACGAGTAACAATTTGCTTCCTGTTTTTGCTTTCAGCAAGGCTTCTTCACCCCAGGGATGCCAGTTTACCGGGTTGTGTGCATGCTGCAGGAGGTATGGGCTGCTTTCGTTGATCAGGCTGTTCGTAAACCCATGCCCTTCTGATGTATTGTCGAATATGCTCATTTTCAGATGTTTAAAATAAAGCCCGAACATTTTCGCAGGCTTGTCCGCGACTACTAAATTACGTGATTTTGTATCTAATTACCCGGGCTTATTTCAATAATTAACCACAGGCCATTCAATGCTGCTGAATAATTTTTCCTAACTTCGGGAATCCAAACGCAGCAAACCATGAAAACCCTTTACCTCCTTATTTTTATGTTCGTGTGGATGCCGGTCTTCGCGCAGATCGACGACCCGTTCGACGAATCGAATGAAGCCGAAGCCACCGGTATAAAGGCAGCCCCACTCCAGGAAGTGTTCAGGCAATACTGGGATAGGTGGGGCAAAGGGCATCCACGCATCAGCCAGGAAGAGTTTATCGCCTGCCTCAAGAATCCCGACTACGGCGCCGAGCCTTCGGCGGCATTGGTGGCCCTTCTCAAGTCAATAAAAGCCGCCAAAATCGGCGATATCAGCCTTGACGAGGCTGTTAGCCGGAGCAAGGGAAAAATGACATCAGCCTACCTGAATAACATCAAAAAGATCAACGGCATCAACCGGCAGCTGTTTGCCAACGGCAGTCCAACCTTTAACCTGATGCAGCAGGGACCTGCAGGCGACTGTTATTTTTTCTCGGGCACAGGCTGGATAGTGACCTACCGCATCGAGGAGATAAGCCGTTGCATCAAAACCATGGGAAAGGAGAAATATGGAGTGAAATTTCCCGGATCGCTCCCGGTTATTGTGACAGCTCCCACCGATGCCGAGATGGCTTTCAACGATTCCCCTTCCACCCTCTCCGACGGTTTATGGATGCCGGTGCTTGAGAAAGCGCTGGGGGTTGTGGAGGGAATGACCAATGAAAAACGCGGGGAGATCCCCGATCCCACCGCCCGTATCGACCTTGGCGGAAGCGGGGTCACCGATGTGAAACTGTGGACAGGCCACGAAGTTATCGACTACAAGTTCGGCGTGAATGCCGGCCGCCGCGAGGTGAGGGAAGCCCTGATCCGGATGAGAGAGCACCGGCTGATGGCCCAGGCTTCGGTCCCCAAGAATCCCAAAGGCAAGCTGCCTTCGCATCATGTGTACGCCATCATGGATTTCGATCCTAAGACCGAGATGCTCACCGTGTGGAACCCCTGGGGCACCAGCTGGAAGCCCAAAGGCCCCGATTCACCTGAGAACGGTTACACCCGCGACCATGGCATCTTCCACATCAGCCTCGATGATTTCATGCTGATCTTTTATTATATGGCGGTGGAGAATCCCTGAGACTGAAATGCCTGAAAATTGTTGGTTATTTAGATTTTGTCTAATTTTGCATAAAAACAATTAATTCATTCAAAATGAACACAGTGAAGCATAATACCTTGACCATGCTGCTGTTGTCAGTTACAATGGCCGCATTCACTGTCAGCTGCAATCGCACACAGCAGGAAACAGCACAGGCAGGAAAAATCTTCAAAGGCGATATCAAGCTTGATGTGCGTGATTCGAAAGCTGACTGGGCGCCATATATCCGCAAGCAGGCACCCGAAGGTTCTCCAAACATCCTGTTTATACTTTATGATGATACCGGTTTGGGCGCATGGTCACCTTATGGCGGGAGGATCAACATGCCAACCCTGGATAAACTCGCTGCCGATGGATTAACTTATACCCAATGGCATACTGTTGCACTCTGTTCACCGACCCGTTCATGTATCAATACCGGCCGTAACCACAACCTGAACGGAATGGGTGCGATCACCGAGGGCTCGAACGGGTTTCCCGGCTACTGCTGCCAGTTGCCGCCCCAGGCCGCTACCATGGCACAGATCCTGAATGATAACGGCTGGAGCACTTTCTGGTTAGGCAAGGATCATAATGTTCCGGAAACCGACCTTTCGGCCGGTTCAAATAAAAGCCAATGGCCCCTCCAACAAGGGTTTGACCGTTTCTATGGATTTATCGGGGGTGAAACAAACCAGTACTATCCGGACCTCACCGAAGACAATCATGCTATTGACCAGCCGTACGGACCTGAGCAGGGTTATCATTTATCGAAAGACCTTGCCGACCAGGCTATCAGGATGCTCGGGGATCAGAAATCAGCCAACCCTTCAAAACCCTGGTTCATGTGGTACTGCCCGGGAGCCAACCATGCCCCCCACCAGGCGCCTGCTGATTATATTGCAAAATATAAAGGCAAATTTGACGACGGCTACGATGCTTACCGCAAATGGTTGTTGCCCCGCATGGTTGCGAAAGGGATAATGCCAAAGGACACCAAACTCACCGATTTCAACCCTATGCCGAAAGACCAGGAAAACCCTGCAGATTTTGTACGTCCCTGGGAAACACTGAACCCCGACGAAAAGAAGCTGTTCTCGCGTTTATGCGAAGTGTATGCCGGGTTCTCGGAATACACCGATGTTCAGATTGGCAGGCTCGTCGATTACCTGAAAGAGACCGGGCAGTATGATAACACCGTCATCTTTTATGCAGCCGATAACGGGGCTTCGGGAGAAGGCACGCCCAACGGATCGGTCAATGAAAACAAATTCTTTAACGGCTTCCCCGACGACATGGCCGAGAACATGAAGCTGATCAATGAGCTGGGCGGTCCGAATACCTACGAGCATTACCCGACAGGCTGGGCGGCAGCATTTTCAACACCGTTCAAGATGTTCAAGCGCTATTCGAATTATTCAGGCGGCACTGCAGACCCGCTGGTGATCTGCTGGCCCAAAGGCATCAAGGCAAAAGGAGAGATCCGCAACCAGTATCATCATGCAGTGGATATCGTGCCAACCGTACTTGAAATTTGCGGACTTGAAATGCCCAAAGTTTACAGGGGAGTTGAACAATACCCCTTATCAGGAGTTTCGATGAAATACACTTTCGACGCCAAGCCCGATGATCCTACCCAAAAACATGTACAATACTACACCATGCTTGGCACCCGCGCCATCTGGCAGGATGGATGGAAAGCAGTGGCAGTGCATGCGCCCCTCACCGGCAAGGGCCACTTTGACCAGGATAAATGGGAACTTTACCATACCGACGTGGATCGTTCAGAATCAACCGACCTGGCAAAGGAAAACCCGGAAAAGCTGGAAGCCTTGAAAAAACTCTACCTCGAGGAAGCGAACAAGAATTTTGCCTTGCCGCTGGATGACCGTTCTGCAACGGATATTTTAACCATGGAGAGGCCCACCGAAGAAAAACCAAGGGACGTTTACACCTATTATCCCCATACCAGTGCGGTACCCGAAGCCGTTGCGGTCAGCATCAGGGGCAAATCATACAAGATCCTGGCCAGTGTCGACATCACCGATGCCAACGCAAGCGGTGTGATTTTTGCCCACGGTTCACGCTTCGGGGGCCACAGCCTCTTCATCAAAGACCATAAATTATACTACGTCTATAATTTCCTCGGCATTACCGAGCAACAGATGGTATCGGCTGCAATCAAGCCCGGCAAATACACCTTCGGCATGGAGTTTACAAAAGAAAAAACAGGCCAGCACGGGGAATCACTGGGGACAGCTAAACTTTACATCAACGACAAAGAAGTTGCAACCGCCCCCCTGACGGTGCAAGTAGGCAAATTCACGCTTGTAGGCGACGGCCTCTGTGTAGGTTTTGACAGCGGGGACCCTGTAAGCAAGCTGTATAGCGCGAGCCGTTAAGGGCGTTTTGCCTGTTCCGCTAACAGGGCGTCGATTTTGGTTGTAAACGCTCCGATCGGTTGCGCGCCAGAAACCTGGGTC
>JBAXBP010000174.1:0-7393 GCA_037141915.1 Bacteroidota bacterium
ATCGCTATACCGCAGAGGCGGCATAAGTTCGATTGGGAAATGTACCCCGATGATATCGTGGACAGCTGGTTAGGCTTCATGGCCGCAGAAAATGTGGACCGCAAACAGTGGCCTATCAGTAAGTATATCATTGAAAAGCTCATAATTCCCAAGATCAATGATAACAGGGAATTGAAGCTGATCGGAAAGGGCCTCTATGAAGCCCCCGTTGAAGGAACTGCCCAGGCTACCGGCAAATCCATGGATGGGTTCATCACGATCCTGGAGAAACTCAAGACCGCCGGCAATTCAAACGTGAACTTCATCCCTCTGACGGCTCTTACCGCAGACAATATCTTTGATGAGATCGAACTGTTTGCCGCTTCGGTGGCCGATCTCTATCAGGATATCCCGATGGAAGTGTTCCTTTCCAGAAAATGGTATGCCGCTTACCATAAAAAGCGTAGGGATCTTCATGGACAGGATACCAATTATACCGGCATGAAAGACCTGATCGAAGGCAGCAACATGACTCTGATGCCCCTTCCTTCAATGAATGGTAAAGATGTCATCTTCACCACTCCGAAGGAAAACTTCATTCGACTGATGAACCGCAATGAAGGCGCTTCCAATATCACCATCGAAAGCGTTGACCGTCAGATCAAGGTGTTCGCCGATTGGTATGAATCCGTTGGATTCGGGATCCAGGAAGCCGTGTTTGCTTATGTTCCGGGGTCTTAATTCACAGAGTAATCAGTAACGAATAGGAGAACATAAAAATGAAAATAGCTCGCACGTTGTTTACTCTGGTGATGATCCTGCTCACGGCCTCGGTCTTTGCCTATTCTCTGGATGCTTCACCGCTACCCATTGCATTAGGCCTGACAGCCTTCAGCTTGCTTGTCCCCCGCCAGCAGGGAGTTCTGAATTTCTCAGTACTTTTTGACCTGGCAAAGCCTTTAGGAGAAACCGCCGGCAGTGGCGGTGGCATTAAAAGCGAGATTATCCTAATTCATGAAACCGATGTGGATTGGACTCTGTTCCCACCTCGTGGGACCGGTACCGATGTATCAACGATAATAGGTGACATCGCTATGAAAACAGGAAAGTTCATGCACCGCTTTTATATGACCCAGGGTACGATCAAACCTTCAGAAAAGGTACTGAAAGGTTCCAACCAGGACTGCGGGGGGTTTGAAATCTCCCTGGAAGGTTTTTATCCTGGCATTGAAAAAGCGGTTCAGAACTGGAAAGCCCAGTTCGGCATCAGCTTCAAAGGCCTTATCATCATACAGAATTGCGCCAGCGCAAAGCGTTACCTGATCGGTGAACAGTGCAACCTGGCTCATATCGACAATATCGATACGACCTGGGGTGAAGAAGTGGATAAGGAAAAAGGTTCTAAGTTCACCTTCAAATGCAAACAAAGCACACCGATGGCCATATATGAAGGTGCAATTGCATTTGATCCCACAAGCGAAAGTTGGTAGTGTGCATAGTTCATAGGTTAGTAGTTGGTTAGTGGGAAAGCCCCGGCATTTGCCGGGGTTTTCTTTTGTCCTTTATGTGCAATTGCAGAGAGGTTACTTTCGCTTCCATGATCAATGGTTATTCCCTTTACGCTGTTTTCAGGTTCAAATATTTATTCCTATTGCAATGATTGAAGAAATTAAAGCCTGGATTGGTTCCGATCAGGATTACCAGTGCGGCCTTGCACTGTATTTAAAACATGGCCGAAGCAAATCACTGATGCGGGTTCTTTCCATTGGTGGCCCGACCTCCAAAAGCAAGGCTACTCTGATCTATGAACTTGAGCGCATTCTTGTCAATGCAACCTCTGAGAAGATTGTTAAGACTTCTGAAAACATTGATCGAATTGCACCGGTAAACACCAGTACATTACCTGTTAATACGATTTCATCGCAGGCAACTGGGGGAGCATCCTCAGGGATTGTCCGAAGGGTAAACACCCCTGAGATTGATCAGTTGATCCAGCAAAAGATAATGCTCCTCAAGGAATGGGATAGCCTTCATGCTACCCTTGAACTGGTTGATCAACCGATCCGACTCCTCAATGCCCTGAGGATCCTTGAAATCGGCGATATCCTGGATGATATGTATAACAGGCTTGATCATTATAATAAGCATGGAGTGTTACCGCCTGCCAAGGTTTTTTCTAAGCCGAAATGGGATAGTTCTAAACCTTTTGATGTTGCTAAACGCCGTACCACTCTTCGAACCTATGTGACCAGGGAAAAGAAGCTGATCCGAGATGCCCGAACCGACGCAACACGGACCATTCATAAAAACCTGCTGGTAAAATATCAGCTTGAATTGAACCAGATTGAAAGGAACATTAACCCATGAGTCTGTTCAAACCCTCTGACCTGAAGAAAGAAAAGCCTGTTGCCGAGGTAATCAAGGCGGTCAGAACGAGCGAGAAGATCCACATGGTGATAGGCAAAGCAAACCAAAAGCTGGAGGAAGTAATCGGTACGATCAATCAGGGCGAATGTATTAGTTATAGTTCTTATGGTGATTGGTCCACGCATGATCTGTTATTCTACCTGCTGCAGACCACCGGTCCTGCCAAAGTTTATTTCACTACCTGGGCGATCTCAGAATATGCAGTCCGTCAATTGTACAACTTCATCCAGGAGGGCCATATCCTGGAACTTTACGGAATCTTTGATTATCGCAACGGAGTGCGCAAGCCTGCCGAACTGCAATTCCTTCAGCAAATCACCACGAACATAAAACCGGCGAAATGCCATGCCAAGGTAACCTGTATTATGAATGATTCCTGGGCCATTGCCATTGTCGGATCGGCTAACTATACCCGCAATCCACGCATTGAAGCCGGGGATATCCACACGGATCCCAAAGTTGCAGAGCATCACCGGTATTGGATCATGAAAGAATTAAACGAGCAAAGTGTTTTCTGATGGAAATAAATGATGACCTCTTATCACAGATAGAACAGTATAGCGGCCTGATGTTCAGTAAGGATGAAATTGCATCGATCCTGGAACTGGATCCGGAGCAGTTTGAGAAATGCCTTGACGATCCACAGGCCGACAGGGCATTTAAAAAAGGACGACTGCTGCGTGATGCAGAACTTCGAAAGGCAATATTCGACCTGGCTGCAAACGGTTCTTCGCCGGCTCAGGCCTTTGCAGCAAAACTTATTGAAAACGCTAAAATGGACGACAAATGAATGTTTGGAAACTAGAAGAAGACACGGCAATGGAGCGTATCCGGAAACACTACGTCTCCGGATATGAACTTTCTGCCCATGATGAAGAAGTGAAATGCCGCTGGCAGGCTGCTTTTACATTTTACCTGGGGAAGGTCGGCAGTGATAAGCAGATCTCGGCCATGCTGATGAAAACCTTTAATATCAGTGAAACTCAGGCTTACCGTGATATTGTCAATGCCAGAATGTTATTCGGTGACCTTCGGGAAGCTACCAAGAAAGGTTTACGTTATGTTGTAACACAATGGTCCATTGATTACCTTCAAATGGCTTTTATTAAAAAGGATTTGGATGGTATTGGAAAAGCTCTGGAACGCATCACCAAAGCAAATAACCTGGATAAAGAAGACCAGGACCTGCCCGATCCTTCAAAGATCCAGCCTCCGGTGCAGCTGCTTTCCTTGTCTATCAATTTTGTCAACAGCCCGTATTTCAAAATGATTGATGAAAAGGCCCAGAGGGAAATCCTCTCCGTGGTTGAAAAGATTCAACAGGTCATTGACAATTCAACGGTTAAAGATTATATGGACATGTTAATGACTGATGTAGCCAAAACAGAAGCGCTGACTGATGGAAGTAATGCAGATTAAACCGGCCCCTTATTATAATTTCCCTCAGCTGGTCATCAAGATCAACTCCCGGCCTCACAAAATGTTTATCGGTGGCCGTGGTGTAGGTAAGACCACTATAATAGCCGATGAAGTCATCAAGTACCTTGCCGCTATGCCCCGGGGAAAGGTTTCCCTAAACGGACTTACCTATTTCCATATCCGCACCAAATCATTGCCTCCGATCATCGACCATTGGGAGCGCCGCGGCTTGTACCGGGGGATCCATTATTTTGTCGGTCATAAAGCGCCCGCTAAATTTCTATGGGATGAACCCCATCAGCCGCCGTTGGATTATACCAACTGCATTCATTTCTGGAACGGGTTTGTTCTTGAATTCAATTCCTTCGACCGGCCGGAAATGGCCCGAAGCGGTTCCTATGACGGCATGATCTTCGATGAAGCAACAAAACTCAAAAAATCGGCCATCGACAGCGATGTGCTTCCTGCAAACCGTGGAAACCGGGACCGTTACGGGCATATCCGTTTTCATCATGGCACCCTGTTCCTGGGTTCCATGCCTCTGACCTCGGATGGTGACTGGGTTTATGATTACGAATCCCTGCAGGAGAAGTTTCCACAGCAGTATCTCTATATTGAAGCTTCGGCTTATGAAAATGTGCATATTCTCGGAACACAGTATTTCAGAGACCTTAAACGGGTATTGCCCCAGGTGATCTATGATCTTGAAGTGCTCAATAAACGAAGAAAAGCAAACCTCAATAAGTTCTATCCCCTGCTTATCGAGAAGCAGCATGGGTATTATAACTCCTATGATTATTCCTATTATGACCGGCTGGATCAGGACTCTTCAAGGAAGACCTTACAGGACTGTCGTGGCGATGCCGATTGCAAAACCTATGAACCCTTGTACCTGTCCTTCGATTTCGGGACTACGCAAAACTGCCTGATTGTAAGCCAGTGGCACCGTGATATCCATGAATTTCCCATCATCAAGAATTTCTTTGTCGAGAATGAAACCCTGAAAGTCGTTGTTGAGATATTCATCAAGTACTATGAACATCATGCTACCCGTGTGATCTATCTGTACGGGGGGAGCGACGGACAGCGTAAGAACGATGCGGCAAGCCGCAAAAGCTACTTCGATGATGTCGTTGATTGGCTTACTAAAGCCGGTTGGGAAGTATACTTGCGTGCAGAACTCTTTGAAGCCTCCCATATGGACAAGTTCAATTTCTGGCACAGGTTCCTTAGCGGAGATTTCCCGTCAGTGCCCAGGTTCAAGGTCAATTTAAACAACGCCATGGAGGCGTTCTTTTCAATGGACAATGCACCGATTCTTGCCGATGAGTTCAAAAAGGATAAGCGATCCGAACGCCGGGTGGATCAGCCCAGGTGGAAAGCCACAGACCTGAGTGATGCGGTGGACAATCTGTATTACTGGATGTTCTTCCAAAGCGTGGGGGATCAACTTCCTTCAAACGAACTTATATTCCTGAATCGATAGCATAGGGGTGCAGATTACCTGCCGGCCTGCCGTTCACCTTTTTACTTAATTTAAAGCCTTTGGGCACATTGTGCCTTTATTTGAACTAAGGCATTGGCTTGCCTTATGATCGTTTGTCAGAGGTTGCCGCACGATGATACAAACGTATGAATGTACCTATTTACGGGCGTTTCATATATCGTATAACAGGTTTGAGAAAGACACGCAAAAAAGGATAGGGCGGGGCGTGGTCTTTAGACGAATTTTGAAAGATAAAGGCGGGGCAGACACCTTTAATATCTTCCAAAAGAGAAGATTACGACTTTTTTTTTGGGGAAAAGGGTTAAAACCGGGAAAAATCAGGTTATTTGATTGATAACCAAGGCATCGTGGCTTCTTTTTCTTTGAAAGTGGTGCAAAGAGAAAGAAGCAAAAAGAAATCACCCTCCTTTAGCGGTCTTACTGCAATTGCAGTACTTTTTTCTTTGAGCGCCCTGGTCAAAGCAAGAAGTACCAAAAAAGAAACCCCATTGGGCCAGCCCACGGTTTAGCTCGAAATTTTGCTACAAAGGTACCTTGCGAATACTTCGCTTTAAGAGATAGTAGCTTAAAACTGTAAAGGGCGACCTCCTGCAAGGATTTGTCGCTCTTCGAGTGTTTTCAGATTGTTCCAATCGTGACCTACCCCCTTGACATTATTTATTATTCGCGGTTTTAGCCTTTGGCGTTTAAAAATTTCATTACTAACCTAACTCAAACGTCTATGAAAGCTCTAGCCAACAACACCCATCAACAGTCACTCGTCGAAATCTTTGTCCAGGAACTGGACCAGATTTACTACCCAGGTTACTCTGAAGAACTTATTGCCTCTGAACCTGAAAAGTTCACCTGGGAATTCAATGAATTCCAGGGCCAGTTCTCCTGTTAGAACAAAAGAGTGCACAGAGCAGGCAGTCAGAAATGACTGCCTGCTTTTTTTATGCTCGCTGATGCTTAAAAGGAAGTATCCGGGCAACTGTTTAGGAAAAAGTTGCAAAAACCCGGCCCAAAGAGTAATCCGAAATTCACAAAGTTATGCCTTGGGGAAACTGTTTTTCACTAAAGGCGACCTCCTTGTGGCTCCTGTCGCCCTTCGGGTTCATTCAGATTCCCACTGGCAATCTGACCTGAACCTTTGCTTAAAAGTTTCTCAGGGCATGCTTCCACCAGCAAATTTCATTTACTCACCGCGGCCAACAGCGCTGCTTAAAACTAATCCGCTATGAAGAAACACACGATGAATCCGGTTCTTGCCAAGGAAACTACCGACAAGTATGAAAACACAATCCCTATGCACCTCTGGGCTGAAGATGACCAGCCAAGTCAGAAACTCCTGCTGAAAGGAACTGCAACCTGTTCTGATGCAGAACTGCTAAGTATTATCATCGGATCCGGCATTTCAGGGGAAAACTCCCTGGACATTGCTAAGAAAATGCTGTCCAAATGCGGTAACTCACTTTGCGAATTCTGGAAGTTCGGAGTATCAGACCTTCAGAAGATCAAAGGTATCGGCCTGAAACGGGCTGTGAAAATCTCTGCTATGTTTGCTCTGGCCCGTCGCAGAAACGAATCCGAAGTGATCCTTAAGGATAAGATCACCCATAGCCGTGAAGCCTTTGAAATCTTCAAATCCCTGATGGGTGACCTTCCCTATGAAGAGTTCTGGATCCTGCTTCTGAACCGTTCAAACCGGGTCCTGAGAAAGATCCGTATCTCTGAAGGCGGAGTATCAGGAACAGTAGTGGATCCCAAGAAGGTATTCAAGACCTGCCTGGATAATCAAGCCTCCTCAATAATTTTGGGTCATAATCATCCGTCCGGGAATATTCAACCGAGTGAGGCCGATACTAAATTGACCAGGAAACTCAGGGATTGCGGCCTTATGCTTGATGTGGATGTTCTGGATCACATCATTATCGGAGATGACCGGTATTATTCCTTCGCCGATGATGGTAAAATGTAGAATTCTGGCCCCGGGAAACCGGGGCTTTATTTTTCTTTTTATTCCCGCCAAAGAAAGAAGTTGCAAAAAAGACAGGCGTTGGCCGGCGCACTTTTATTAAA
>JBAXBP010000175.1:0-7355 GCA_037141915.1 Bacteroidota bacterium
CAAGTTCAACAGCATCCCTGCTCCCAGCTGTTGCTTTAATCCTGTTCAGAAGTTTCTGAAGTAAAACCGTGTCGGATGCTTTTGACAGGTTAACCAAAGGGAATTCATTCCCGCAAAGGGCCTGCATGATCAGGAGTCGGTTGCTGATACTTTTGGAGGCAGGGAGGTTTATGCTTCCCTGGAGTATCCTGTCGGGTTTAACGATCCTTATCGTCTTCATATCCTTGCAAAAACATCCTCAGCTTGATTCAAAAAGCCTCTCGAGGGAAACAGCAATTTCATCAGGCCGGGACTGTATATTGACAGCCGGTTTCCCGATTTCTTTAAGCAGCGTAAAGTGAATCCTGCTTCCCTTATTCTTTTTATCGTTAAACAGCATATTGCTGATCCTTTCAATGCTAATGTCCCCTCTCACTATCATATCTTTCAGCATCAATACCTGGGCTGCCCAGGCACTCAGCAGGAAGGATGTTATTACCTCCGCTTCGGTTTCACTGAGACCGGTTTTCTTCTGAGATAGCCTGGTTTCGGCTATCATCCCGAGAGCAACAGCGTCTCCGTGCAGCAGGGCCCTGTTTTCGAGCCCCAGGGTCAGTGATTCCAAGGCATGGCCTATGGTATGGCCAAAATTCAGGATCTTTCTTAACTTTTTTTCTGTGAAATCCTGGCAGGCAATCCTGTTTTTGAAGGTTACTGTTTTAAAGACCAGGTCCTGCCATAGTTTTTCGGATGTATCCGTGGCCAGGATAGCTTCCGCTCCGGGTTTCAGTATCCTTCTCCACAGCACCGGGTCGCCGATCAGAGCCGACTTCACGATCTCTGCAAAGCCGGAACGCAGATGCGCTTCAGGCAAGGTTTTAAGAAAAGCAGTATCAATGAATACAGCAGAAGGCAAATAGAAAAAGCCTGCCTGGTTTTTCAACTGTCCGAGGTTCACCCCGGTCTTACCTCCTATTGAGGCGTCGGCCATCCCCATCAGGCTTGTAGGGACATTAATATACCTGATCCCCCGTTTATACCCGGCAGCAACAAATCCACCGAGATCCGAAACAACACCTCCTCCGAGGTTTAGCAGCACCGAATGCCGGTCGGCATGGGCCAGGAGGAGTTCACTCCATATTTTTTCTGCAACAGTCAGTGATTTTGATGCTTCCCCGGGATCAATCTCAAACATTGAAGCGGAATCAAGCTCAGGACAAATGCTTACAAGCTTTGGGAGACAGTGTTTAGCGGTGTTGGTATCGGTGAGGATGATCACACGGCTTGCTCTGTAATCATGAGATGCAAGCAGTTTCTGCAGGTCCTTAAGCGCATTCAGCCCGAGGTGAATGCGGGTTCTTGAGATTGTGACCACCCTGCCTGAAAGGATCATAGCTGACGAGTTTTTTAATGAAATGCGGCCATTAACAGATCCAGGTCCTGGAAAGGCAGGTTGAACCTGCGGCTGATGGGAAGGCTGGTGAGAAGTCCGTTATAGATGTAAACTCCCTGGCGTACCCCGTAATCACGTTTGAGAAGGTTGTCGACCCCGCCTGCGGTGCCCATATCAAGAATGAGGGGCACCATGATGTTGTTTAAAGCCTGGGAGGCGGAATGCGGGACTTTTGAAGGAATGTTCGGAACGCAGTAATGGGTTACGCCATGCACTTTATAAACCGGGTTCTTAAGGGTGGTGGGCCTGGATGTTTCAAAGCATCCGCCCTGGTCAATGCTTACATCGATAATGACAGAACCGTCTTTCATCTGCCTTACCATTTCTTCCGAAATCAGGCAGGGAGTCTTGCCCTCGGGTGAATGAACGGCTCCTATTACGACATCCGCAGTCTGCATGGCATCAAGAATTGCCTTGGGATGGAGCAATGACGTATATACCCTTCGCCCGAGATTATCCTGAATCCTTCGCAGGCGGTAAACCGAGTTGTCAAAAACTTTTACAAAAGCTCCCAGGCCTATGGCCGAACGTGCGGCAAATTCCCCTACCGTTCCGGCACCAATGATGACCACTTCGGATGGGGCGATACCGGTAAACCCTCCGAACATCTTGCCCCGGCCCATCTCCGGGTTGGAAAGATATTCAGCTGCTATAAAGATCGCGGTATTCCCTGCAATCTCGCTCATGGTTCGGATTACAGCCATCTGGTTTGTCTTGTCACGGATCAGTTCGAAGGCCAGGGCCGTAACTTTTTTCTGACTCAGCCCCCTGAAATATTCATCGCATTGCATGGCGATCTGGAGGGTGGAGATAAGAGTCTGTTTTGCATGTAAAAGCTCAATCTCTTCTCTGGTGACAGGCCCGACTTTTAAAATAATATCAGCTTTATAAACTTCATCCGGGGTTGACAAAATCTGTGCACCGGCTTCACTGAATTCATGATCAGGAAAATGAGCTGTTGCCCCTGCGCCAGCTTCAACCATCACGTGATGGCCATTGCGCACCAGGAGTTCAACTCCGTCGGGGATCAGCGAAACCCTGTTCTCCATCGAAGAAACTTCCTTGGGCACACCGATGGTAAGTTCACTTTTCCTGCTGGCCACCTCAAGCATTTCTTCCTGTGGCATGAGCCTTTCGGCAGGGTTCATTTTGCTGAAATCCGGGCGGGATTCTTCCATGCAGCTAAATTTTACACGAAGTTACGAAAGAAACTGAAATATTGAATGCCTGGATTGAAAAATCAAAGTGTTGTCATTTGATTCTGCGGTTTTATCCGGAATAAGGCGGCAGACACCGAAAATCCTTTTAATTCACGCAAAAAAACCGTAATCTTGCACAGAATCTGAAAAATTTATTGTTATGCTGTCCAAAAAACTGACTATGAGAAGGTTTCTCCATGCAACGGCCAACCTTTTCTCACTTTGTTTATTAATGACATTACTTATGAGCGCAACCAATGATGTAAGCTATCCGGGATACAAACTGATTGAAAAAAGGTTTGTGAAAGAACTGAATGCCAATGTGTTTTTCCTGGAGCATATAAAAAGCGGGGCAAAGATCGTGAAGTTTGCAACCGACGATGCGAACAAAACCTTTACCATTGCTTTCAAGACATTTCCCGACAATGATTTCGGGGCCCCGCATATCATCGAGCATACGGTGTTGAACGGGAGCAAAAATTACCCGGTGAAAAGCCCCTTTGATGTTCTTATCAAAGGCTCACTGAATACCTTTATGAATGCCTTTACTTCGAAGGACTTTACTGCTTATCCCGTGGCCAGCATGAACGACAAGGATTATTTCAACCTAATGCATGTTTACCTGGATGCCGTGTTCAATCCGCTGATTTACACCGATCCGAGGATCTTCAAACAGGAAGGCTGGCATTATGAGCTTCTTGACAAGGACAGCACCCTTACCTACAAAGGAGTGGTGTACAACGAAATGAAAGGCGCATTCTCCGATCCCAAGGAAGAACTGAGCTACCAGGTGTACAAGACCCTTTTCCCCGACAATGCTTACGGCAAAGAGTCGGGCGGATATCCATATGCTATCCCGCAGCTCACTTACGAGATGTTCCTGAACTTCCACAAGAAGTTTTATCATCCAGAGAATTCCTATATTTTCCTGTACGGTGATGCACCGCTTGACAAGGAACTTGCCTTTATCGACAAGGAGTACCTCTCGAACTATAATAAAGCCAACCACAAGGCTGTGATCGAGGACCAGAAACCCTTTGCCAAGATGATGGACCTCACCGGTTTTTATCCTATTATGCCCGGCGACGATGAAAAGAACCAGACCTACCTTTCGCTGAACTACGTGACCGGTCATAACACCGACCAGGCACTCTGCATGGCGCTTGATGTGCTTACCGAAGTCCTCGTGAACCAGGAATCGGCCCCCATCCGCCTGGCCTTGCAGGAAGCGGGGATCGGACAGGATGTAAACGCGTCCTCATCCAGCTACAAACAAAATGTGGTACAGATCATGGTACAGAATGCAAATCCCGGCGACAAGGATAAATTCAATGAGATCGTAAGGAAATGCATGCAGGATGCCGTTGACAAAGGCCTTGACAAAAAGGTGGTCGAAGGCGTGATCAACAGGATGGAGTTCCAGCTCCGCGAAGGCAATGATGCCCAAAAAGGCATGTACTGTGTTTTCCGTTCGCTGCCAACCAGTTTCTTTGCTGATGATCCTTTCACCGGACTGGAATATGAAAAGCCTCTTGCTGAAGTCAAGAAGGCCCTCACGACCAAATACCTTGAAAATATCATTAAGACCAGTTTCCTGGACAACCCCCACACTCTTTTATTTACGCTTGCGCCCAAGGTTGGAGCCGATGATGAGAAGAACGCCAGGGTTATTGCCGACCTCAAGGCATACAAGGCAAGCCTGAACCCTGCTCAGACAGAGACACTGGTGAAAGACACCAAGGCCCTGCTCGATTATCAGAAGTCGGAAGACAGTCCTGAAGCATTGGCTACCATTCCCCTGCTCGAGATCAAGGACATCAACCCAAAAGCCACTTTTTATGGTGTTGAAGAAAGCAAACTGGCCGGGACTCCCCTGCTGTACCATAATGAATTTACCAACGGGGTGGTTTATATGAACCTTTATTTTGACCTGAGGACCCTTCCCCAGGATATGATACCTTATGCCTCACTGCTTTCAAATGTACTTTCGCTGATGAATACTGAGAATTACAGTTTCGGCGATCTGAACAAGGCCTTGAACATCAGCACGGGAGGATTCTACACCAGCCTGCGCACTTACCAGGAAAACCTTGACGACAACATCCTGGTGCCGAAACTTGCGGTTACCTCTAAGGCTATGACTGATAAGCTCGATAAAATGACCGAGCTGACTACCGAGATACTTCTGAAAACAAAGTATGATGATGTTGAAAGACTGAAGAATGTGCTTACCAGGCATTTATCGCAACTCGAAGCTAACACAAAAGAGAATGGCTATGGTGTGGCCAGCGGGCGTTTCCCCTCCTATTACAGCAAGACCGGGGTATTCAATGAAATGACCGGCGGGCTGGATTATTACTGGTTTATTGCCGACCTGATGAAGAATTATGATGCAAAGTCGGGCGAGATCATTGCAAACCTGAAGAAAGTTGCAGGCTTATTGTTTACAAGTAATAACCTGATCAGCGGAGTAACTACCAATAAAGAAGCTTATGCCAAATTCACCCCGGAACTTGAAAAACTGGTAAAAGCGCTGCCCGCCGGTGCTCCTTCAGCATCTGCATGGGTCCTTACACCCGCACCAAAGAACGAGGCTTTCCTTACCCCATCCAAAGTACAGTATGTTATTGAAGGTTTTGACTTCAAACAACTGGGTTACAAATGGGACGGGAAGATGAGGGTGCTGAGCCAGATCCTTTCTACCGATTACCTTCAGACCCGGGTTCGTGTTATGGGCGGCGCCTACGGCGGATGGAGTACGATTTCTCCTCTCGGCAGTGTCACTTTCAACTCATACCGCGATCCGAACCTGAAGCAGACCCTCGATAACTATAAGGGAATCCCTGAATACCTGAAAACCTTTGAGGCAGACGACAAGGCCATGACCCGTTATATTTTGGGTACTGTATCATCGATCGACAGGCCGCTGACCGCTTCACAGAAGGGTGACCAGGCTTTCAGCTATTACTTCAACAAAAGGACTGAAAAAGCCATACAGGATGACCGCACGGCCGTGATCAACACCAGGGCTGCGGATATCAAGGGATTTGCCAAAATGATACAGGATGTGCTTGACAAGAGTGAATACTGTGTTTACGGCAATGCCGATAAGATCAATGCTGACAAGGCCCTGTTCAAGAGCCTGGTGAATATTCAGAAATAGCGTTAATACCGCGGGAATTCTCCCCGGAAAAGTGAATTTTATTTAATAGCTTTTACTTCATTGAAAATGCTGAAGTCAAAATGCTCAAAGTAATCCGTAAACGATTGGATTATTTTCAGGTCACGCTTACTTAAAAACCTATTTCGCTATATTTCTTATTTTACAGTAATTTTCGGATTTTTGGAAATGAAGGGTAACTGTTTGTTAGATATTATCTAATTTAGTAGTATCTGTTCAAACGACCCTAACAATGTTCAACCATTTCCAACACACCTCCATCAAAGCCCTGATATGCCTGACGTTGCTGTTTATTTCATGCAGGAATAAACAGACAAACAACTCAGAAGCTGACATGAAAACCCAGGCCGCCGCCTGGTATAAAACCGCTACAAACTTTCAGAAAACGAATGAAGATTCCTGCTTTTATTATTTTGAAAAAATTTTGGATTTAACGGATAAGATTGAAAAGGATACCCTGCGGCCTTATATTCTTTTTAAGATTGCCATGCTTCATTACAGAGCCTTCAATTATAATGAAGCCATCAAACTGTTTGATTCTGCAATGAACACAGCCAGGCGCAGCAGCAATTTTGTAATAGTGGCCAATTGCCTGAATGAACTTGGAACATTGGAAAGTGATCTGAATAACCCGGATGAGGCCCGTTCATATTTCAACAAAGCATTGCAGATTGCTTCACAGAATCACTTAGGCTTGCAAACAGGGGTTGCCCTGGGAAACATCGCCAATCTTGAAACCAACCCGGATTCCGCGATCAGTTATATGGAACATGCCATTTTAATTCTGAAAAACGTAAAAGGAGCCGGATTGGAGTATTCAACCATCCTTGCAAACCTGGCCAACAGCATGCCATATGGCGACCACACTATAAGCTTATTCAGTGAAGCCATCGAGGTTGCCGAGAAAGGAAATTATACCGAGGTCCTTATGGGTGCATATAACAATCTCGCATGTACTTATCTTGACCATAATCAGACCGGGATAGCCGAAGAATGTCTTCGCGATCATGCTATTCCGGTAGCTTTGAAATCATCCAACACCGACTGGCTTTCGACTCTGTACGAAACTTTTGCAGAAGTGTTTGAGAAAAAAGGAGACTTCCGCCAGGCTTATGATTACCAGAAACAAGCCATGAAAAGCAGGACAATGGCATTGTTACAACAATCCGCTGCCCAGAGCCGGCTGTTAAATGCCCTGCTCAGGGCCAGGAACCGGGAAATCGAGATCAGGACAAAACATGCTGAACTGAGCCGGTCATATTTACTGCTTGGGTTTCTGTCAATCGCCATCATTTTTATTGTGTTGATCTCGTTCATCCTGATCCAGCGCAAAAACCTGAAATTACGAACCAGGGAAATTGAAACGGCCAAACGACTGAATGCTATCGAAGAAAAAGAACAGGAGCGCTTGTCGATGCAACTGCATGATGCCATCAGGCCATTATCCGCAGTGGTACTGAAGCAGATCGAATCAATGGAATTTCCTTCCATGAATATGAAAGATGAAATGCAATGGGCAACAGACCTATTAGCAAAATACCCT
>JBAXBP010000176.1:0-7333 GCA_037141915.1 Bacteroidota bacterium
CTTTGAAACTGTATTTATTAAACTGTCATGGAATGAACAATAAAAGTTATCTGATCCTGGACGACGGCACCAGGCTTGAAGGGACGCAATTCGGCGCCGACCGGTCCGTAGCAGGGGAAGTGGTGTTCAACACTGCCATGACCGGTTACCCCGAAAGCCTTACCGATCCGTCATACACGGGGCAGATCCTGGTGCTCACCTTTCCCCTCATAGGGAATTACGGTGTGCCCCGCGACCGCTTCGAAAACGGGCTTTCAAAATTTTTTGAATCCGACCACGTGCACATCACGGGACTTGTGATCTCCGATTATTCGGTGGATTACAGTCACTGGAATGCCATGAAAAGCCTGAGCGACTGGCTGCGCGAGTATAATATCCCCGGTTTGTACGGCATAGATACAAGAGCTCTGACCAAGCACCTCCGCGAAAAAGGGACCATGCTCGGCAAGCTGATCTCGCCCACCGAAGGCGAAATCGATTTCTACGATCCCAATAAAGACAACCTGGTGGCCCGCGTCAGCATTCCAAAACCCATGGTTTACGAGGGTTCCGATAAGAAAGTTATACTGGTTGACTGCGGTGTGAAGAACAACATCCTTCGTTGCCTCATCGACCTCGGAGTTACTGTGAAACGGGTGCCATGGGATTATGATTTTACAAAAGAGGATTACGATGGACTGGTACTGTCGAATGGCCCCGGCGATCCCGAAATGTGCGCGGCCACCATCAGCCATGTTGCAAAAGCGCTTGAGAAGGATACCCCGGTTTTCGGGATTTGCCTGGGGAACCAGCTGATGTCCATTGCCGGTGGAGCAAAGACGTACAAACTCAAATACGGCCACAGGGGTTACAACCAGCCTGTACTGAGAGTTGGTACCAACAAGGCTTATATAACCAGCCAGAACCACGGGTTTGCCGTGGATAATCAAACACTCGGGAGTGATTGGGACCCTTATTTTATCAACCTTAACGATGGAACTAATGAAGGGATAAGGCATAAAACCAGGCCTTTCATGTCAACCCAGTTTCACCCCGAAGCATCGGGCGGCCCTAACGATACCAGGTTTCTGTTTGATGAGTTCTTTAAACTGATGGAAAAAGGAGGGTCACTGTGATGGAAAATATGATGAACAAAGACATACGGAAGGTGATCATCCTCGGATCGGGAGCACTTAAAATAGGCGAAGCCGGTGAATTCGATTACTCGGGATCCCAGGCCCTTAAGGCGCTGAAAGAAGAAGGGATAATGACTGTGCTGGTCAACCCGAATATAGCCACGATACAGACATCCGAAGAGATAGCAGATAAGGTTTATTTTCTGCCGGTAACTCCCGAATTCGTTGAAAGGGTTATCGAAAAAGAGAGCCCCGACGGTATTTTGCTTTCGTTCGGGGGCCAGACTGCCCTCAACTGCGGGGTGAAACTGTTCCAGACCGGGGTGCTTGATAAGTATAATGTAAGAGTGCTTGGGACCCCTGTGCAAACCATCATCGATACCGAGGACAGGGAAAGGTTTGTGGGGAAACTCCTCGAGATAGGAGTGAAAACACCGGCCAGCTTTGCTGTGGATTCAACCGAGGCGGCGCTTAAGGCGGCTTCCAGTTTAGGCTACCCGATTATTATAAGGGCTGCATTCACCCTCGGCGGACAAGGCAGCGGCTTCTGCGGTAACGAAGAAGAGCTGAAAATAATGGCCGCGAAAGCTTTCTCCTATTCACCACAGATCCTGGTCGAGGAATCTCTCAAAGGATGGAAAGAGATAGAATATGAGGTGGTGCGCGATCGCCACGACAACTGCATCACGGTCTGCAATATGGAGAACTTCGACCCGCTGGGTATTCATACCGGCGAAAGCATTGTGGTTGCTCCCTCGCAAACCCTTACCAATGCTGAGTATTACAAGCTCCGCGATCTTTCTATCAAAGTCATAAGGCACCTTGGCATTGTAGGAGAATGTAACATCCAGTATGCACTCAACCCCGATTCTGAAGAGTACCGCGTGATCGAGGTAAACGCCAGGCTCTCGCGTTCTTCGGCGCTTGCTTCAAAGGCTACTGGATATCCCCTGGCATTTGTTGCGGCAAAACTTGCACTGGGATACGGGCTGCATGAATTGAAAAACTCGGTAACACGGGTCACATCCGCCTTTTTTGAACCGGCTCTCGATTATATCGTGGTAAAAATCCCGCGCTGGGACCTTGGAAAGTTCAGCGGGGTTTCAAAACAGATAGGCTCCAGCATGAAATCCGTGGGAGAGATCATGAGCATTGGACGTACGTTCGAAGAGGCTATTCAAAAAGGACTGCGGATGATAGGGCAGGGGATGCACGGGTTTGTCGGCAACAAGGACCTCGAAGTCGAGGCCATTGAAACCGAACTTGCCGAACCTACCGACATGAGGATCTTTGTAATCGCCCAGGCCCTGGAAGCGGGGTTCACGGTCGACAGGATATGGGAACTTACCCGCATCGACAGGTGGTTCCTGTATAAGCTGCAAAATATTTTCCGACTCAGCAACGGGCTTTCAAAGATTGCGAGCCTTGAGGAACTTCCTGATGAATTATTGAAAGAGTCGAAACGGCTGGGGTTCTCCGATTTCCAGATCGGGAGGCTGATATTGAAACATGACAAGACCGAGGTTGGAAGGGATATGCTCAGGGTGAGGGAACACCGCATCAGTCGCGGCATTTTGCCTGCAGTAAAGCAGATCGATACCCTTGCTGCCGAGTACCCTGCAGTGACCAATTATCTCTACCTGACTTACGGAGGGAATGAACATGATATAGATTATGCGGCCGATGCTTCATCCCTGCAACGATCGGTGATCGTCCTTGGTTCAGGCGCCTACCGTATCGGCAGCTCGGTTGAGTTCGACTGGTGCAGCGTGAATGCCTTGATGACCGTGCAAAGGGCGGGCTACCGTTCAGTCATGATAAACTATAATCCTGAAACTGTCAGCACCGATTATGATCTCTGCGACAGGTTGTATTTTGACGAGCTTTCTTTCGAGAGGGTGCTGGATATCATCACCCTTGAAAATCCTGCAGGTGTAATCATTTCCATGGGCGGACAAATACCGAACAACCTTGCTTTGAAACTGCATGCGCAGGGAGTTCATGTACTCGGCACTTCACCTGTCGACATTGACAGGGCCGAGGACAGGCATAAATTCTCATCCCTGCTCGACGAACTGGGGATAGACCAGCCCCGCTGGCAGGAGCTCACCAGCCTGGATGATATCTTCAAATTTGCCGAAAAAGTCGGATTCCCGGTCCTGGTAAGGCCTTCGTATGTTTTGTCAGGAGCTGCCATGAATGTGGTTTCGAATATAAACGAACTGGAATACTTCCTTAAGCTGGCTGCAAAAGTTTCGAAAGAGCATCCGGTTGTGGTCTCCGAATTCATACAGGAAGCCAAGGAGATCGAGATCGACGCCATATCCCGGAAAGGCGAGATCGTGGTTTATGCGATCTCTGAACATGTTGAATTTGCAGGGGTACATTCAGGGGATGCAACCATAGTTTTCCCTCCCCAGAAGCTCTATATAGAGACGGTGAGAAGGATAAAGCGTATCAGCCGCGATATTGCCGATTCTCTGAATATCACGGGGCCTTTCAACATACAGTTCCTTGCAAAGAAAAACGACATCAAGGTCATTGAATGCAACCTCCGCGCTTCACGGTCTTTCCCTTTCGTCTCCAAGGTCTTGAAGACAAACCTGATTGAAATTGGCACCCAGGTCATGCTTGGGCTGCCGTTCGAAAAACCAGATAAATCTCTGTTCGACCTGGACTATATCGGGGTTAAAGCTCCCCAGTTCTCTTTCTCGCGTTTAAGTAAAGCCGATCCCATACTTGGAGTCGACATGGCATCAACAGGTGAAGTAGGCTGCATTGGTGATACATTCTACGAGGCCATTCTTAAATCCATGCTGAGCGTGGGCTACAGGATCCCCGGGAAAAATATCATGCTTTCAACAGGGCCGGCAAAGGCTAAAACCACCCTGCTGGAAGGATGCCGCAAACTCTCTGAGCTGGGTTACAATCTCTATGCAACGCCGGGCACTGCCGAGTTCCTCAAATCCTTCGACATAGAATCCACTGTCCTTCACTGGCCCGATGAAGACCTCAAACCGAACATTGTTGATTACCTGAAAGAACGCAAGATCGACCTGGTGATCAATATCCCTAAGAATCTCTCACGCACTGAGCTCAACAACGATTACCTCATCCGCCGCACATCTGTCGATTTCAATATCCCCCTGATCACCAACGCCAACCTGGCCAACGCTTTCATCATGGCGTTCTGCCTGCTTAAGCCAGAGGATATCGAGATCAAGAGCTGGGATGAATATTGAAACCGTGATCCGTGATCCGTGAACCGTGAACCGTGACTCGTCACAAATCATTTACGGTTATTCGCACCAATTGGATATTTCATTTGCGTGTTCATTTTTGCTTCGCCAAACACGATTCACGGTTCACGATTCACGGATCACGATTCTAGTTGTGAATAAAATTCCACTCAGCTTTTGAAGCCGGCGTGCGCGTCCTGGTGTATTGTTTCAATTTCCTGACGATATCGGGATGCTGGTTTGCCACGTTGAAATTTTCAGCGGGGTCAACCGAAAGATCGTACAGTTCGCAGGACCTTCCCGGCTCTTTGATCATGTCTTTACGAAGCAGTTTCCAGTTACCCGCTCTTATCGCAACGTTGCCCCCAGTGCTGGCATATTCCCAGTAAAGGAATTCGTGAGAAGGAAGACTTTTTGCTCCTGTGAGGACAGGGGCCAGGGAGATACCATCAATATTTGAAGGTGTTTCGATATGTGCAAGTTGGGCCAGCGTAGGCATGATATCCCAGAAAGCATAAGGGCTTGAACAAACTTCTCCTCCCTTAATCTTGCCCGGCCAGCGTACGATGCATGGGACCCTGATCCCGCCTTCATACAACCCGCCTTTCCCTCCGCGATAGATCCCGTTGCTGTTAAAGAACCCCGGGTCGGTCCCTCCCAGGCTGAACGTAGCCCCGTTATCACTGGTAAAGATCACGCAGGTGTTTGAATCCAGCCCATTCTCGGCAAGCGCCTTGAGTATCTTTCCCGTTGCATCGTCCAGGGCGCTGACCATGGCAGCATAGGTGGCATGAGGATGAAATACCGGCAGGTATCCCAGCTGCCCGGTATACGGATTGTCGTCCATCAGCTCAGGGTACTGTACCAGGTACTGGTCAGGTACCTGCAATGCAAGATGGGGGAGGGTGTAAGTCATCAGCAGGAAAAAAGCGGAATCTTTTTGGGAACTTATAAAATGCAGGGCTTCTTCGGTAAACAGATCATCGGCATACGACGAGCCCTGGTATTGTTTGTAATTGTCAGGATTCCTGGGATCACCGCTTAGTTTCTGATGAGGGCTGAAGTCGGGGTTCCCGGTAATGAACTTATCATTGTTGAGCCAGAGGTAATACGGATAATGGTTGTGAGCCTGCCTCTGGCAAAGGTATCCGAAGAAGAAATCAAATCCCTGTTTGCCGGGAACCCCTGTCGAACCCGGGCCTCCCAGTCCCCATTTACCCATGCAGGCTGTTTTATATCCCGCCTGTTTCAGCATGAGCGGAAGTGTCAAGGTATTTGGTTCAAGAGGCATCTGCCCCAGGTAATCTTCCCACTTCCCGATCTCGAGGTTGTCGCGGACCTGCGAATGCCCCGTGTTAAATCCTGTCATCAGGCAGCAGCGTGAAGGTGCACAAACCGTGCTGCCGGCATAAAAATCGGTGAACCTCATTCCCTGTGATGCCAGGTTGTCGATATTGGGTGTGCGGATGATCTTTTGCCCGTAACATCCCGTTTCCCCGTATCCAAGGTCATCGGCCAGGATGATGATGAAATTCGGTTTCCTGTTTGATTTTTTATGAGGCTGGCCGATGGCATTTCCCGCAAAAAGCAGGCATGATAAAAAGAACACCGTACATCTTACCGAAAGTCGCATTTAAACAGCAGATTTTTGGGAATGCTAAAATACCTAATTTTGCGGCATGAAAATAAAGATGTTCCCCGGGCTTTTAGTCTTAGTAATCCTCATCCAGACCATGGTATCGTGCGAAGTAACGAAGCAGGCAAAAACGGCCATCAACCTTGCGAACTGCGAGTTCCGCCTGGTTTCGGCAGAGAATATCACCATTGCAGGGATACAGGTCGATGCCTATACCTCTTTGAAAGACGTGGGGGTGGCCGATTTCGCCATGATCATGGGAGCGCTTACACAACCCGCACTTCCGCTTTCGCTAACCCTGAATATTGAAGTCAAAAATCCCAATCCCGCACCTGCAGGCATTAACGGCATTGAGTACATCATTTTCATCGACGATATCCAGATGGTCGCCGGCTCTTTCATGCAACCCATCACTGTACCCCCGTCCTCATCCGCAGTTATATCAGTACCATTAAATACCGACCTGAAACAGGCTCTCAAAGGGAAATCCATGGATGCAATCCTTAATTTCGGGTTCAATCTTGCAGGCGTCAGCCATGTGCCGACCCGTTTCAAAGTGAAGCTTAAACCCAGCATACTTGTGGGTACCAGCACTTTATCCTATCCAGGTTACATCACGGTGAAAACCGATTTTTCGAACGGTAGCGTGTCACAATAGACTTTTGTACCTGGTACCCAGCGGCTTTCAAGCTTAAGGTTCTATGGTTCAGTTGACCATTAGCCTCCTGTGTATGATCTGTCCGTTTGTGTTGAATTCAATAATATACAGGCCGGGGATCAGGGATGAAATGTCAAGAATGGTTTCCAGGCTGAATTCAGACTCCCTGATTATCTCTCCCCGGGTATTGATTATTTTCAGGCTTGTTAGGATGGGTAAAGACCCCTGTATTCTTATAGTGACTTTGCTGCCGGCAGGGTTCGGGAAAACGTTAACACTGGATTCCAGTTTGTCATCAGCTGTGCCCTGTCCGTAAAGAAACAGGTACACATCCCTGCTGCTGACAAGGCCGCATTGGTTTGAAACCATGCAATGGTAAGGCCCGGGCGAATCTTCTTCATCAACAGGATCGATCACGAAAATGCTGTCGGTTGCCCCCGGCAATGGCATGTTTTTAAAGAACCATTGATACGATAATTGTGGCGATCCGGCAGATTGCACTATAAAAACTGCCCTGTTGTGAGGTGCAACCCACTGTCCATTGGGTTCGACGGTTACAGAGGGGGCATGTAAAATAGATAATTGGGCAGTATGACTATACAAGGTGTAATGTGGATTAACCAGCCTGCAGCGGAACAGGCTGTTTTCCAACACCAGGCCTGAATTCAGCAGGCGGAGGGTATCG
>JBAXBP010000177.1:0-7323 GCA_037141915.1 Bacteroidota bacterium
CGCAATTTATTGATAAAACCCTATTGAAGTAAGACGGGGTTGGTAGGGCGGATACCTCTGTCAAATTGCAACATATCGTCCATTGGGTTTATTGGGGCGTCTCTACTGGTATTCCATGATGCCATTCCATGCTTTCATTTTTCGGGGAATGCTTAAAAATATTGCATCATGAAACGGGTAAATATTGTATTCACAATCTAATACTTAAAAGCCATGATCTATTATCTCAAGCTCTATCTTGCTTCGCTGGCCGTTTTTTTTTGCAGTCGATATGGTTTGGCTGGTTCTCATCGTCAGTGTAATTGGTTTCTTCCTGGCAAAATGGCTGTGACTTTTTTGTAATTTGCAGATATGATCCTTAATCGTCACGTGCAATAAAAGATATACTATGAGACATTTTTACTTTATCCTTCTTTTTCTATATCCGCTTGCTTGTTTACCGCAGGATACGATAAATATTACTCTCAATCCGGGCATTACAGGAAAAACGATCCCTCCCGATTTTGCAGGTTTGTCGTTCGAGAAGGACTGCCTGAAAAAAGGATATTTGAATCCTCGCTTTGATACGTTGATCAAGCTGTTTCAAACATGCGGTATTAAGTCGCTGCGTATCGGTGGAAATTCAGTAGACACAAACACACTAAGCAGGTATGCTGCAGGCATGCATTATACACGGGCGGAATTAGACAGTTTATTTCTTTTTGCACAGAAAGCCGGTTGCAAAATTTTAATCGGTCTGAATTTAAAAAATTCCAATGCTCTAAGCGCCGATACCGAAGCAAGTTATATTATGCAATATCAGAATAGTTCACTGTTTGGATTTGAAGTGGGCAACGAGCCCGACCATTACCCTAAATCAAAATACTCGTATAGCGATTATAAACGGGATTTCACGACTTATTATAATACAATCAGGCAATCTAACCCTGCCGCTGTTTTCACCGGACCAGCCTGTGCCAGTGATTTTGAAACTTTCACCTTGCCCTTTTGCGGGGAGATGAGTGACAAAATATCTATGCTAACGCAACATTATTACGGAGGGAAAAAAGATTCAGGAACAATTTCTGTGCAGATCGATTCTTTGATGAGTATGTATAAACTTGCTCATGTATCAGAGGAGGTAAGGAGATTGGCGAGTTGTGCTAAAAGTAAAGGGATCATATTTCGCATGAGTGAATGCAATTCAATTGATCATGGAGGCCAAAAGGGCGTGAGTGATTCTTTTGCTTCAGCCCTTTGGGCTTTGGACTATATGTACCAGTTAGCCAATGAAAGTTGTGCAGGAGTTAATTTTCATGGAGGACTTGATGGAGAGTATACGGTTTTTTCAAGGGACAGTGGTATTTATCGTGCCCGTCCTATTGCTTACGGAATTCTTGCTTTCCAGATTGGAAGCAAAGGCAGTTTCATTTATGATACCGTAACGAATAAAAAGATAAACCTGGATAGTTATAGTGTTATTGACAGCTCAAATAATATATATACAACTGTCATCAATAAAGAAACAGACACATTGAAAAAAGCAGTGATAAATTTAACAGTGACAGATACCGTAAACTCTAGGTATTATAGTGCAGAATACGTGAAGCTATACTCCCCGTCATTGAAAGATACAACCAGGGTTAGCCTTGGCGGACAGGTGGTGGATTCCTTGGGAACTATTCCTGCTTATAAATGGACCTCGTTGGCAGTTACTTCACATCAGACAAAAATTCCTGTTAATCCACATTCAGCGGTTGTGATAAAATTCAATTATAAATATGGGAATTCTATCAATGATCATTCTGAAAACAATAAACACTTTCTCAATCTGTATCCCAACCCTGCAACCGAAAAAGTGACCATTATTACAGACAAGACCGAGCCTTCTGTTATTTCCATTTACAATCTGCAGGGACAACTCCTTATACAACAGAAGTTACAACAAGGTAACACAGACATTGACATAAGTGAACTTGCAAAAGGAGTTTATATAGTGCGATTATATAGCAACGCCAGGGCGGAAGCGGGCAGGATAATAAAAGCCCACTGACAGTTATTCTTTGCCGGGGAGATTATTTGGGATCCCTGATCATCGAAGCGATCTTTTCGAAAGCATTTTCATCCTTTATTACATATTGCTCGGCTCCCTTCTGAATAGTTTGAAGCGCGATGGCATAGTGCTCCTGGCTGGATAGCATAATGACATGTATATCGGTATGGTGCTTCATGATCACCTGCAATATTTCCATTCCATTGGCAGCATCTTTCTGAACGGAATTCAGGTAGTAATCCAGAATGATGAAGTCCGGCTTTTCGGTCAGATGTTTCAGGCATTCTTCGCCTGTGTTGAAAATATGGATTTCATTCAGCGTTTTGCGTGTGAGATAATCTTTCAGTGCTTCAGTGAGCATTGTATCATCATCCACAATGAAAATTTTCTTCGGCATATCCAGGTCCATAGGTCATATTTTTTGTAAAAATAATGAATATCGTAAGAATGACACCTTTTATGTTAATTCAATGATCGCACGTTCAACATCCACAAGCAATATATTGATTTCTGAAGATATCGTGGCTGGCCTTGCTTCATTTCTGCATTTCTGTTCCAGGAGCAGCGACATGTTGCCTGTATTCTTCATGCCCATCATGATAAACTTGGTCTTGAAACCATGAAGTAGATTTGCCACCTCCTCAAGATCATCAGCAGCAAGGGCCGCGTTTACTTTTTCTAACAGGACCGGGGCCGATTGCAAAAACATGCTGACATACTTATGCATTTTTTTTCTGTCCCCGTCGCAGAAGTTTTTGAGGTATGACAGATCCGTGACTTTTCCCATCTCAGATGGCCCTGCTGCATTTGCTTCACCGGAATTCTCCAGCGTTCTTACGGTAATATCCATTACTTCAGCAATTCCAAGGATCAGCTGGGAGGCGCTGAACGGCTTGGGAATATATGAGTTCATCCCGGCCTGCCTGCATTTGTCCAGGTCGGTTCTCAGAACGCTTGCAGTTAAGGCAATGATCGGAATGTCTTTTTTTGGCGAAGAAAGATTTGCGCGGATGAACCTGGTTGCCTCAAAACCATTCATCCCGGGCATCTGAACATCCATCATTACTATATCAAACTCATGTACCTTCAGTAATTCAATCGCTTCATGGCCGTTGGATGCGGTTTCTATGGTAACATCCGCTTTTGATTTAAGTGTGTCCTCAGCAACTATCCTGTTATACTCATTATCATCGGCAATCAAAATTTTTAATCCGTCCAGGATGTGCCCGTCAATATGTGCATGAGCATTCAGTTGTTTATGCAATCTCTCTCCGGACCCTTCATCAAAATTGAGTATAAATGAGAACGTGGTGCCAGCTCCTTCCTCACTCTCTATTTTTATTTCACCCCCGTGCAATTCAACCAGCTGCCTGCTGATGCTCAACCCCAGTCCGGTTCCGCCATACTTCCGGCTATCCGATGAATTGGCTTGTTTAAAACTTTCAAAGACCGTTTCAAGTTTATCTTTCGGGATCCCTATGCCGGTATCAATGACCGAAAACATGATATTCATCACAGTGGACGGATTGCCGGAAGCTAATGCAACTTTTATCTGGACGCTTCCTTTTTCGGTGAATTTAATGGCATTGCCTGCAAGGTTCAGGATGATCTGGTTCAGGCGCACAGGATCACCTATCAGCACATCGGGAATGCTGCTGTCAATATCGCTCAGCACATGCAATCCTTTTTCATCCGCTTTATATCTCAGAGTTTCTATAACCTGATCCACGGTTTGGCGCAGTGAAAAGTCTATCTTTTCCAGTTCCATTTTCCCGGATTCAATTTTTGACAGGTCCAGGATGTCATTAATGATGTGCAGAAGGATGTCGGATGACTTCCTGATACCTTCCAGGTAATGCTGCTGGTCGGCCCGGGGGTTTTTATCAATTAACAGGTTCGTCATCCCCATCACGGCATTCATGGGCGTCCTGATCTCATGGCTCATGTTGGCCAGGAACTGCTGCTTGAACCGTTCGCTCTGCTCGGCACGTTCCTTCTGTTCCAGGATCTCCTTCTGAGCTGCCTGTAACCGCAAGTTAGATTTACGCTGATTATTGAAATTCTTGAATACAAAAAAAAGTAAAAATGCAACCAGGGCCATGCCGATAAAACCCGCATAGGTAAAGGTCTTCTGCTTCTGCAACTTGAGTTGGTTCATCCTGTTTTCCACAGCATGCTGCAAACTATCCGTTGCCTGCTTTTTATCAAACTCATACTTCATTGAGAGTTGCGTGAGTTTTTTATCCTTTTCAAGATTAAAAACCGAATCCCGTATTACAATATACTTTTTATAAAATTCCAGGGCACCTTTATAATCTCCGATCTCCTCCCAGGCCCGGCTCGTTGAAATGTAAGAATCCTGCAGAAAATAAAGATCCCCTAATTCTTTTTGTATGACAATGGCACTGTCAATATAAATTGCGGCTTTTCTGATAGCCGCCTTTCTGTTCCCTGCAAACATTCTGTTCAAGGTGGTTTTATCCCTGTCTGTTGCAATAAGGAAAAAGGTGTATGCGATCACCCCATAGTTATAACTCAGATTCTTTTTCTCATTTAATCCCTTTTGAATCTTTAACGCTTTAAAAAGATGTTCCAATGCTTTGGAATATTCGGCCTGCTGACGATAAAGGTCCCCGATATCTTCAAGTTCGTTTGCCATTGCCAGTTTATTCCCGGCAGATTCATAACACTTTACGGCCTCCTCACAATATTGATGCGTTTTCGCGAAATCCTTCTTCCGCCTGTAAACATATCCAATGGCATTTAATGCGGTAGCACAACCTGAGTTATTCCCAATAGCCTGGTTGATCTTCAGGGCCTGGTCAAAATAATCAAGCGCTTTGGGAAAATCATCTTGTTTTTGATAAATCTCCCCTATATTGATCATGACATTCTGCATGGCGGTTTTATCCCCCGATTCCCTGGCCATCTTTAACGCTTTCTGATAAAAATCCAATGCCTTTCCATATTCTGACAAGCTGAAATAAATCGATCCCAGCCTGTTCAAACTACTTGTAATCCCTGATTTATTGCCTATCTCCTCACTGATCTTCAGGGATTGCAAATAGTACTCAAGGGCCTTGGGATAATTGGCTTTACCATTGTGGTAGTTAATTCCGGTTACAGCATTAGCCCTGGCCATCCCCGGTTTCCAGTGAAGTCTCCCGGCAAGCGACAAGGCTTGCATCCCTGATTTGATCCCTTCGTCGGAATTGATGCTGCGATAAGTAAAACTCAGGTCATTCAGCAACTTTACCTTGTTTGTATCTTCTTTTAATTTGGGTAATTGCTGAAGTAATGAATCAATCCGGGCCTGTCCCTGCTTTTGGGAGAAGGCCTGAATTGCAATCATCGTAATTGCAATGAACAGGATAGCGTTCTTTTTCATTTTGAATGTAAATCTGTTGACCCGGTTATGAAATCAAGAAGATGCTACAGATACATATGCTACTTAGTGACCGCCCGGCACAGCGCCGTCAAAGAGCCTCCATTTCCATGTATTCTTAACTTTTACAAGAATTCCCGTGAACCGATATGGAAATTTTACTGTTTTCCCTTTATCATTGGTAACTATCATATATCCGTCCATAAAAACCCAGGCCGTATTCCCGTTATGATCTATATCAACCCTTTTCAAATCCCATGAGAAACTGCGGTGAGCAAATAAGGTTTTCATCCAGGTCTCTATCTGCTCCCTGCCTTTGAATACTTCACCGCTGTCGGAGCCAACAGCTATAATTACCTCGCTGTTATCAAATAAATCCATAAAATGGCTCACATCCCTTTTTTTTGCGGAGCTGTTCCACAATTCGAGGGCAGCTGTGATCTCCTTTTTAATGCTCGCATTTTCTCCCTGCTTCTTGTCTGATTTACCGGACTGTGGATGACCCGATACGGATATCAGGAAACATATTAACATGAAAAGTATTTTCCCGGATTTTTGAAATTGTCTCATCTTATTGTTTATCTAAATACATTAGTGATCCTCGCCTGTTTTATTTCTTTAACTCTTCCATTGCCCTCTTCCTGAAAATAGCAGGATCAAGGCTATGTTGCCTTATCATAGTTTCCTTTTCTGTAGTTTGCATAGTTACGATATGTTTGCTTCACTCCGACATGAATGATAAATTAAACTTCTCTATATCAACTGTTTATAAATTAACAATAGTGTTTGTGGTGTATGGATTAATGCGCAAAACTGTCATATGACAAGGTTGTTAACCCTTAAAGAAAGTGTTAATCCCGTAAATCAATGGCTAAGGACTTATACTCTTAAAAGGGAGTACCCTACCCTGGCGAAATTTCTAATCTTCAGTTTTTCTCAGTTTTTGATTTTTTTATTTAGACTATTTCTAATTTATAATATCTTTGTCATTATTTTCAATCTTTAAGAATCTTCAAATGCCAAAATATATAATTGAACGGGAAATTCCTGGTGCGGGAAAGTTCACTGCTGAACAATTGAAAGCCATTTCACAAATATCCTGTGGGGTTTTAAGCAAAATGGGACCACAAATACAGTGGGTTCACAGTTATGTGACTACGGATAAAATTTATTGTGTTTACATTGCCCCCGACAAGGAAATGATAATGGAACACGCAAGGCAAGGAGGATTCCCTGCAAATTATGTAACAGAAGTATCCGGCATGATTGACCCTTCTGCTGCCGGATAAGCCGATGATGTGACCTCCCCGGTCTGATCAGGCATATACCATGCCCAGGTTAAATTGGCAACAGGTGTGGACAAACCGGCTCTGTTTAACATTTGCAGCCGATTTTGGTTGATCCTGCAATAAGTTATTCATGTGAATAAAGGATCAACAAACAGTTAAATGAGACTTGATTTGTCATTTAAAACTTCCATCAATATACTCCTGGAATTTTTCTTTGTATTGATCGCTGACGGGGACAAATACTTTGTTATCGAAGACAATCCTATTCCGCTCTATGACAGAAATCTTTTTAAGATTCACGATAAACGACCGGTGAACTCTCATAAACCTGTCGGATGGAATTTGTTCTTCGATGGCTTTCATGCTTAACTGAGTCATCACAGGAGTACTGTTTATCAAATGGATTTTGATATACTCGTGCTGGCTTTCAATATATTTTATGTCATCCAGTTCGATGCGGATGAGTTTGTAATCTGATTTGACAAACAAATGACTGGGTGTTGTCCTGATGCTTTCCTTTTGGCTATTCGCGTTTAAATCAATAAGATTTTTCACCTTGTTCGCCGCTTTCAAAAAACTGCTGTAGGTGATGGGTTTTAATAAATAGTCTGCTGCAT
>JBAXBP010000178.1:0-7258 GCA_037141915.1 Bacteroidota bacterium
TGGTCCAGACCCGTAGCGAACTGGAAAGATTCCAGACGGCATCCAATGATTTCAACTGCTCCCTGCGCCTGAATGACTCAGACGGCAATGTCTTCACCACCAGTTTCACCCCTGGCATCAAGAAAGTCATTGATTTCCTCAAGTCATCATTTGATGCAAGCATATCCGATGTTGAAGGCAAAATCAAGTTCTGACCTTCGGTCAAATCTGAGATTTCGGCGTTCAGGCTTAGGCCTGGACGCTTTTTTTATGGTCGTATTGGTTGCTGTAACCAATTATTTATTAGAAAGAACAGCTTCAGTTAGGGATTTGGGATTAAATAGAAAAAAGACCATGTTCATAGGTTCTCCTCGTATCTCCTGAAGAATTATTTGCATTAGTACTTTCTTGGATTTGCTTGAAATCCAGCTTAAAATACTACTTTCTGCAAAATATTGTGACTTTGCTGTTCACGGGGTAACGAGGAGACTTATCCACAGAAGAACCTGAATTACGGAAATTCAATCCTGAGTAAAACAGAACAAACGGACAATTGTATCAATGAAAAATACTGTTATTCTGATGCTGCGGTAAATTGCAGTCTTTATGGTTGATTATATCCATGGGTTGAACTGATGGCATATAACAATACTCCCGGCGCCCAGGGGATTTGTCCACCGGGTTGGCATATACCCACACAAAGCGAATGGAATACCCTTTTTACCTTTTATCAGGAGCAAGCATTGGCCGGGAAGCCTTTGCAGGATTCAATATTCAATGGGTTCAGGGCCAAGGAAAGCGGAATTGTTTACAGCAATATAAGATTGAAATTCCAGGGCTTTGCACCCCTCTACTGAACCTCAAATCCTTATGGTACAATAAAAGCGTTATCGCATGGCATGAACCTGCAGAATTTCTCAGTTTCAGATTATTATTCGAATCGATCGAATGGGTTTGCGGTGAAATGTTTGCATGATTAACATGAAAACAAAATTCTGACAACCTAATCAATGTATCACTGTGATCTTTATAATTCCAGCAGCCTTTTCAGTAGTAAACTTTATAAAATAGATCCCGGCTTGAAGTGCTGAAACATTAATTTGCGAAGACTTCGAGTTCACAGCGTTTTTACTGTAAACGATCTGGCCGGTGTAATTCATGACTTCGATTGAATTGATCGTTTGATCACTTTTTACATTAACATACTCAACAGCGGGATTGGGATAAATCATTATCTGAACGGTTCCGTTTTCGCTGATACCAACAGCAGGTATTGAAAGTATGAGCCTGTTACCTCCCGGTGATTCGCAAAGGAAGGAACTGGAGACAGAGTCATTCATGACAGCAGTTACATAATACTTGTAGATTCCCAGGCTGTCATTTGAAATATTATCCATAAAGGTGGTGTCGGTAACCAAAGCGTTATTGATCTTGTGATAAGTGGATGTATCAGCTTTTGAATCCGTCCGCCAGACGTTATATCCTATCAGGACTGATTTGTCTTCCGGATTTTCCGGTCTGATCACCCCGTTAAAAGGTACACGGTGTTTGTTTGTGACGTTATTAACTATCAGGGTAATATTCTGTTCAGGCATTGTTGGTGGCGGCAGAATGACCGGTTTTGTGGCGCTTTTGAGATTCTCAACATATGCCTGCAGGTTCCAGTTATAGTTGCAACCACACGCTGAAAGCAGAGTTTCCCAGTAGCCATTAATATAGATCATATCACCATAACCATTGACAGCCGGCCCGGCATCGCAACCTCCCGGCCAGGGATCCCAGGTCTGGTTTATAAATATACCCACCCACAGATCAGTTGTCACATCGATCATCGAAGGTACATTCAGGGTAAATGTATTCCATTGGTCTGAAACAACAGACGGGATGTTTTCATCCAATATCATGTCGGCCATAGGTCCCTTCCAGATCCGGGCCCTGAAGGTGGTTGTTGTAACCGAGACTGGGAAAAAAGAAATTTTTGTGATGGATCCGCCGTCAAGATTTGCAATCTGATCGGGCGTCCAGTGTGCTGCCATATCCCACTGGCAGGGACAGGCCGCTCCGATGGATGTATTGTTAACCCCGTTATCCCAGTGGATCCACTGGGAGGGAGGGCCGCTGTTACTGCAAGCCGGCGATTGCCAGGATAAAGTGACGTTATAATGAGATTGTATGCAGGTCAGGTTGGCGGGAGGACGGCAAACAGCATATACTGAAATGTTATCAACAAACCAGTGACTAATATCCTGTGAATGGCTGCCATGGGCTCGGAACCGTATACAGAATGTTTTACCCGAGAAAAGCCGTAATTCGTAGTGCCTGCTTGTCCAGGGGATATCCCCGTTATTGCTGTATTCGGCTATCGCAATCCAGGCGCTGTCGGTACGCTTTTCAATTGTAAGGAACTCAGCTCCGGTGTGATTCTGATCAATTAATTTATAGTCAAAATCCAGGTAAATTGCAGCACAGCTGAATTTTTCAGCACTGAGGGTTACACTCTGCAAGGTATCGTTATAATTAGTGTGAGCCGGCTGTCCGGTATAATCGGAAGATGGTGCGGGATTTCCTGCACTTGTATTGACAGACCAGTTACCTGAATGGATCCAATTATGGTAAGTAAAAGTACCCTGGTCCCATATTTCTGTGAAAGGCAGGAGAATGGTATCCGTTGATAAAGGCTTGAATGGGCCTGTAATACAGGAACCTGGCAATGCGATAACCTGAAGTGCCAGCATCAGGATAAGGATTGGTATTAGCAAAATCTTTGTGCGGCTTTTCATAAATCCAGAAATCAGGATGTTTATGCGAATATAATACGTTTTTATATGTTTTGCAAGAAAAATTTTATTGGTTATCAGGTGTTTCGTATCTTTATTCATGTTTTTCTGAATTATACAGGTGAGATTGTAATCTGAAGAATTATGAACAAAACGAAAAGGTTTATCGTGCTTTTGCTAAGCAGCTTGATTGTACTTCCGGGCGTTGGCCAGCATTGGGAATGTGTGAACCCTGTCCCCACAGGAAGCGAGTTACATAACATACTATTTACCAGCGCAAATACAGGTTTTATCTGTGGTGAG
The DNA here is from genome assembly GCA_037141915.1 of Bacteroidota bacterium. Taxonomy (GTDB): domain Bacteria; phylum Bacteroidota; class Bacteroidia; order Bacteroidales; family FEN-979; genus CAIRDP01. The sequence goes on from JBAXBP010000178.1 coordinate 3,060, forward strand.
GCCGGTACGATATTGAAATCAGTCAACGGGGGCAGCACCTGGGGCAGCCGTTATTCTTCAACAGCCTGTCCTTTGTATTGCATTTCATTCCCAACTTCCATGGAAGGTTTCATCGTTGGATCTCTCGGAACAATCCTGAAAACCAGCGACGGGGGAGAGACCTGGGCAATGAAATCAAACGGAGGAATAACGACAACGTTTCACTATGTTGATTTTCCATGTGCTGATACCGGTTTCATCAGTACAACCGACGGCCTTCTTCTAAGGACTACCGATGCGGGAGAATCCTGGAATGTGATATATTCCGGTTCATCCGGTGAATTAAAGAACATTAAATTCCCGACCTCTTCCAGGGGGCTTGCGATTGCCGGCAAACAGTTTTTAAGATCCCTCGATGGCGGATATTCATGGAACGTACTTGTAAGCTCGGCTTATTCAGTTAACACACTTTGTTTTGCTGATGATCTTACAGGGTATCTCTCTGTGACTGAACAAGGAGGTAACCAATGCATTTATAAGACTGTGAACGGCGGTATAACCTGGCAAATTGTATTCTATGATGTTGCCAGTGAGATCGATTCTATGTTTTTCTCTGATCCCAATCATGGATACGGAACCGGTCCGGGTAATTCGTTGGTCAAAACCATCAACGGAGGGGTTACATGGAGTACAGTCCAATACACATACCCCAATAAACCCGGCTCAATGTGGTTTTTCACCCAAAATTCAGGCCTTATCTTGGGTGACCCGGTGGGGGGAAAACCAGCAATACTGAAAACAATCAACGGATGTGCAAGTTTCAGCAACCTCGTTACGGGCCGTATCATAACGTTGTCTAAAATCGCCAGGCTTTCATCTTCATCCTATTCGCTGATTGCTGCCGCCGACAGCGGTAAAATCCTGAAGACTTCAGATAACGGGACTACCTGGTCAGTAAAATCCACCGGATCTGCAAAGCGTTTACGTTCCATAGCCTTTTCTTCTTCTACAAACGGCTGGGCCGTTGGTGACAGCGGGGTAATTGTTCATTCGACGGATGAAGGAAACACATGGACTACGCAGACATCCGGGACAAACTTCACCCTGAGGGCGGTAAGTGTCCCTTACCAGGTTTCTGTTTTTGTTGTTGGAGACTACGGCACTGTGCTGAAAACAACGGATGGCGGAGCCCACTGGATTCAGCTGAACACCGGTTTGACTTACAACTTTAACGGGGTTCAGTTCATTAACGCCTATCTGGGACATATTGTAGGGGAAAACGGGATTATTCTCCAAACCACCGACGGTGGATCAACCTGGACTATCCTGTCGCAGAATCAATATAACTCACTCAGGAGCGTTCAATTCGTAAATCAGAATACCGGTTATGTCGCCGGCTCATCTGTACTAAAAACAACCGACGGAGGCCAAACCTGGAATAATCTTAGTGTGCCAGGTAATAATTACAATTCGTTATGGTTCAGAGATGCAACTTCAGGTTATGTTGTTGGTGACAACGGACAGATACTGATCACGATGGACGGCGGTGCAACCTGGCAGAACCAGGTTTCAGGTACTTACAACAATCTCAGCAGTGTTTGCATTGCTGCCACCAATTACGCATTTGCGGTCGGTGCTTATGGTACTATCCTGAGGACGTACGATCCGGTGGTTGGCATAGATACTTCCCATGTAAGTGCAGCCTACGGAGTGGAGGTGTTTCCAAATCCAGCATCAGACCGGATTAGTTTCAAAACCGGAGTTGCAGAAGCAGGTTCCACGTTTGCGATCCTCGACAATACCGGGAGGGAGATGAAGACAGGAAAGATCTCCGGCTCGTTTACACAAACCGACATAAGCAGTCTGCCTGCAGGGGTCTATATACTCCGCATCACAATTGGAGGAAATTCATCTTTCGGCAAGATTATTAAAAAATAAACGATGATATGGTTATTCCCATCTATGAGATAAAAAGGACAAACCGAATCATTAAATCACCTTTTGCCACTTTTGTTTGACCACTTTATCAAGTTAGCAATCATTTAATTGATATGGATAGATTATCTCTGCCGTAAATTATTGATCACGGTCATCGTCACCGCATTGCTTGTGGTCGGGTTGTTCGTTGTGCATGCCATATAAGAAGAGGTAAGCACACAGCTCACCATATCATTATTCACCGGCGTGTATAAAAAGGTGGATGAGTTGGTCCCACCCATGCGAAAGTTGAATTTAATACGTCATGTTTTCCTAATGAATATCCGAGGTCACTGACATCGGCTCAAAAGGTAAAAAATGCGGATGGAGTACTTGGAAAGGAAGAAATGTGAAGAAATTGATTACAGGTAACGACTGTTCCTGAATGAGAATTTTTCAGCGCCGGCTTATAGGCAACAGCAACCTATAGAATGCCTTTTTCAATGCAAACTTTTATTAGTTCCAGGTTTGATTTCACCCCTGCATTTCGTCGCATACGTTTTAATGTTTTTTCAACGGTTGAGAGTGACGTTCCCTGAATTTTTGCAATCTTCTCCTGGGTTTTTTCTACAGATAATAATTTAAGAAGTTCAAGCTGGTTTTGGGTAAATATGGATGTATCCGGACCAAAATGCATTGTGATAGGATTTTTTGACTTTAAATTATAGATATATTCTCCTCTGCCGGCTTTTATCAGGGTCACCAGGATTTCTTCTTTCGTGGCATTCTTGGTAATATAATGGTTGTGAATATTTATTCGACAATAATCTTTTTTCCATCCACCAAATTCTTGTTGTATGTGAGTTTGAAAAAATATATTCCTTTTGCCCATGCTGAAACATCCAATTCCAATTGGGGCTGATCTTTGGCTATTTCCTTTTGAAAAACCTGATTCCCGTTTAGGTCGAAGGCTTCAAGAATTGTGGATTTCCATTGATGGTAAATTGTCTCGGATTTAACGGGAGGAGTATTATCGTTTACCAGCAAATATTTTGGAAGAATTACTGTCAGCTTTCCAGTAGTTGGGTTTGGAAAGATTTTCATCTGATGGGACTGGGGAATGGTAAGGGGTTCTTCAACGTTAACAACTAATTGACAATTAGGGTCAATAGTATCTGAGACAATGGGTTGTGGACATAGACTATCGTAGATGTATTGATGTGTGTAAATGGAATCCCATTGAAGGTCAGAATTGATTTTATAAGCAACAATATGACAGTTGTTTGGGCAATCTGTTGCCACACTAACAAACTTATTATCAAAGGTTCTAGTGGTGCTACATATTGCTGATGAAGTCGAATCGACAATAAAACTATTTAATAAATTCCCAAGTGTATCAGTTTTAAAAATCACGTCAGCCAAATATGAAGTGTTAACAGCCCAGCCTCCACCTAAAATCAGTTGATTATCAATTAACCAATTTGCAGTGCAAATTCCTCCTCCATAATTATTTGTCACTATATCTTTATTATAAGAAGATGAACCATTTGATAGTACTTTGATCATGCAAGGATCAGAAAAATTAGTATTATTGATATCATGGGTGCCAAATGAATAATAATTCCCCGTATTACTTCTCAAAGATGTTCCTGGAAATCCATGGTAATATGTAGTTTTTCCATAAATATTTGTCCACAGTTTATTCCCTGCTGTATCTGTTTTAATAAGATAAAAACGCTCCCATCCCCCTGCTTGACCAGAATCAGGATAGTAAACCACGTCAGAAATTAAATATCCTGAGCTATCCGCCATCACATCATATCCATCATCCTCGAAAGCGCCACTTTCGGGTAAATAGGATTGGTGCCATAAAAGATTTCCTTGAGAGTCAAATTTGAATAGATTGGTCCTCAGATTTGGATTGGGATCATTTAATTCTCCCAGCAATATATAGCCATTATCAACTGTAGGTTTAACTTTCCATCCTAAATCATCAGAGATTGTCGGAGTATAAACATCCGTGCACCAATCCAATTCCCCACAAGCATTCAATTTTAAAATAAAAGCATCTGATTGATTCCCATATTTTGTCATCGTACCTCCAATGATCATTCCATTATCTGGAGTGAGTTCAACATTCATTGCGGCAAAATTGTATGATCCATTTCCAAAATGTTTTTTCCATAACACATTTCCATTAATATCAGTCTTTATAATTAGACCATATCTGTATGTAATTACATTAGTACTGTATTAACCCCAATTAATGGAGCACAAAATAAGAAAGTTAAAAACAATTTTCC
>JBAXBP010000179.1:0-7137 GCA_037141915.1 Bacteroidota bacterium
AGGTTCGAGGACATCGCGGTACTTTGCCGGTCTAACGGCTATGCCTCGCAGATCGCAAGAAACCTTATTGACAAAGGTATTCCCGTTGTTTCAGGTGAATCCCTGCTGCTTAATTATTCCCCCCTGGTGCGCCTGCTCACAAGCCTTGTCAGGCACATCTTCGGCCCGGTCAACCCGCTGATACAGGCTGAGATCCTTACCCTGTACGGAAAACAGCATCCAAACAAAAATCCTTTTTTTGATTCATGGCTGATATGCGATCCAGGGCAAAGGACGAAACGTTTTGACGCATTCCTCGCCTCAAGGATGGGAGAGGATGCCGCAGATTCCTTGAAAACATTGCCTGTTTACGATCTTTTCGTAAGCCTGGTAAACTTTTTCTGCCCTTCGTCGGCAGGAGACCCTTATGTTCAGTTCTTCCTGGATGCCGTCCTCGATTTTAGCTCCGATAAATCCTCTTCCGCTCCTGATTTCCTTGAGTGGTGGGATGAACATCATGACAAGCTTTCGGTGATCATGCCTTCGGGACTCGATGCCGTGCAGGTGATGACCATTCATAAAGCCAAAGGGCTGCAGTTCCCTGTCGTGATTTACCCCTTTGCAGGCGATTCTTTAAGGAACACCAGGAAATATCTCTGGGCCGGGCTCGATCACCAGGAAGTGCCAGGTTTAATTGCCTCTATCATTCCTTCGGAGAAAGAGATGGAAGAAACCCCTTTTGCCGGGAAGTATCTTGAAGAAAGGCAGAAATCGAAGCTCGACCTCATCAACGTGATGTATGTGGTGATGACAAGGCCTGAACAAAGGCTGTACCTTCTTCCGCCCCTGCCGAAAGCATCTGAAGAAACGGTATCAGTCCCTTCATTTCTCAGGGCCTGGCTGAAGCATAAACAGGTATGGGAAGACGGCCGGTTTGATTATGACTTCGGATCACCAGCCACGGTGAGCCCGGCGGTGAAAGAAAAAAAGCAAATTCATCCTATGCCTGCCCTCGCTTTCGCTGAATGGAGGGGGAGGATCAGGATACGTTCAAACGCACCGGAGATGTGGAACCTTGATGATCCCGACAGGAACCGGAGATTCGGGAACGTGCTCCATACCTTGCTTGCCGGCCTGACTACTGCAAGAGATTCAGAGGATATGATATCCGCCATGCTTGAAAACGGTCTGCTCGACAGGGCCTGGGAACATGAAATCCGCAGTAAGGTAAAATCAATACTGGGTGAACCCGGCCTGGCTTTTATTTTTGATGAGACTTCGGATGTCCGCCCCGAAGCTGAAATACTGACTCCCGAAGGGCATACCTTACGCCCTGATCGTGTTATTATAAAGGACGGGCAGGCTGTGGTGGTCGATTATAAAACAGGGAAGCCGATGGAGAAATATAAGACCCAGCTTGAGCAGTATGCAAAATGCCTTGAGGATATTGGTTATAAAAATGTGAAGAAATACCTGTTGTATCTTGAGCCGGAGGTGAGGCTGGAGGAAGTGTAGGTAGCGAGGAGCGAAATAGCGAAAAGCGAAATAGCGAAAAGCGAAATAGCGAAAAGCGAAAAGCGAAAAGCGAAATAGCGAAAAGCGAAAAGCGAAATAGCGAAAAGCGAAATAGCGAAAAGCGAAATTTTGGGAATTATGAATATTGAAGAAAAGATAGCAAAACTTTACCGTTCCTGGAGCGGGAGTGATGCTGCGAGGATTGACAGGATAGCGGGATCGGGTTCGTACAGACAGTATTTCAGGATCAGCGGTGGTTCGGGAAGCGTGGTTGCCGCGTATAATGCCGATATCCGTGAGAACATTGCTTTCCTGGAATTCACCAGGCATTTCCTGTCGGTGAAAATGCCAGTGCCCGGGGTGTTGTATACAGCCCCTGAAAATGATGCCTACCTTTTACAGGACCTGGGTGATACAACCCTTTTTTCAGCCCTTTCAAAGCTGCGTTCGAGTGACAATCATATTTCTGCCGAAGGCGGGAAACTCTATATGTCGGTTGTGGAACAGCTGACGGGATTCCAGGTGAAGGCAGGACGTGGTATCCCTTTTCAGCATTGTTACCCGAGGCCTGCATTCGACAGGCAAAGCATGATGTGGGACCTTAATTATTTCAAATATTACTTCCTCAAACTGGCAAAGATCTCTTTCGATGAGCAAAAACTGGAGGAGGACTTCAATGCTCTTGCCGATTTCCTGCTGGAAGTGCCCCTTGAAAATTTCATGTACCGCGATTTTCAGTCGAGGAATATCATGATCCATGAAAATAAGCCCTGGTTCATCGACTACCAGGGCGGGCGTAAAGGAGGTCTTCAGTATGACCTTGCATCTCTTTTATATGATGCAAAAGCCGACCTGCCTGAAGAATTCAGGCAGGGATTGCTCGATCATTATGTAAGTGTAAGCCGGGAATCAGGATCATTTGATGAATATCTTTTCAGAAGGTATTTTGACGGCTTTGTACTCATCAGGATACTGCAGGCTATGGGGGCTTATGGTTTCAGGGGGTATTATGAAAACAAGCCACTGTTCCTTCAGAGCATTCCTTATGCAGTGAAAAACCTTAAGATACTGAAAGAAAGATCGGGAATACCGCTTAAGCTGCCGGCGTTGATGAAAGCCCTTGAAGAGATCATCGGCAATCCCTCTTTTTCATCGGTCAAACCCTCTTCAACCGATCTTAAAGTCAGTATCTCCAGCTTTTCTTATAAGCAAGAACTTCCTGCCGATGATTCAGGGAACGGGGGCGGATTTGTCTTCGACTGCCGTGCACTGCCAAACCCGGGACGTTATCCCGAATATAAAACCGTTAGCGGCAGGGATAAGCCGGTGATCGATTTTCTTAAGAAGGAACCTGAAGTCGATGTATTTCTGAACCATGCTTTCGGCCTTGTAAGCCAGAGCGTGCTGAACTACATTGAAAGAGGATTTTCAAGCCTGATGGTAAGCTTCGGCTGTACCGGAGGTCAGCATCGGTCGGTGTACTGCGCCGAGGAGATGGCCAGGCATTTGACTGAAAAATTTAATGTTAAAGTTGAATTAAAACATTTGAACCTGGAAGGAAAATAGTCGGCAGTCGGCAGTCAAAAAAATAAAAAATTATGAAAGCATTGATACTTGCGGCAGGATTGGGTACGAGGCTTAAGCCTTTGACCGATTCCATTCCCAAAGCCCTGGTTGAGATAAACGGGAAGACCTTGCTGGAACATTCCATAGACCACCTGAAACGCTACGGTGTGAAGGAGGTGATTATAAACGTGCACCACTTTCCCGACCAGATCATCAGTTTTCTTAAAGAGAAGAAGGATTTCGGGCTCAATATTGAAGTTTCGGATGAAAGGGATGAATTGCTTGATACCGGCGGAGGGGTAAAAAAAGCTTTATGGTTCTTCAGGGAGGGTGGGGCGTTTGTCGTAAGGAACGTGGATGTGCTCTCCGATACCGATCTTGGCGCAATGCTGGATTTTCATAAAAAACACAAACCACTTGACACGCTTGCAGTAAGGAACAGGGAGACTTCGAGGTATATGCTGTTCAATGAGCGCTGGGACCTTATCGGCTGGACCAATGTAAGTACGGGTGAAAGGAAACTGAGCAGGAAAGATCATAAGCGGATGTATCCTCTTGCCTTTTCAGGTATACAGATTCTGGATCCTGCCATCATTCCGCTTATCACGGAGGATGGAAAATTTTCGCTCATCGCCATGTACCTGAGGCTGTCGAGGGACCACCGGATCTGCGCTTTTTCGGATAGTGAATCCTTCTGGTTTGATGCAGGCAAAAGAGAGGATATCAAGTGATGAAAGCTTTCCTGGAACAAGCAGCCGACCACCTGGCAGCATCCTATGGTGATGATGTTTCGGGCCTTTGCATTGTTTTGCCCAATCTCAGGGCCGGCTTGTTCCTCAGGAAATTTCTTGCTGCAAAGCTTAACAAAACGATTTGGTCACCCTATATCTGTTCAACCGAGGAATTTCTTACTTCAGTGGCGGGTTTGAGACCAGCAGATCCATTGCAGCTTTTGTTCAGGCTTTATGGTATTCATAAAGAGATTGAACAGGATAAGGCACAGCCCTTTGAGGAATTTATCAGTTGGGCTCCCCAGTTGCTGAGCGATTTTGACGAAGCCGACCGTTATCTTGCCGACACCAGGCAGTTGTTTTCGGCCCTGACCGATGTCCGCGCCATCTCGGTATGGAACCCCGAAAACCGCGAGCTTACCGATTTTGAAAAGCAGTACCTGAAATTCTACAGTTCCTTATACGATTATTACAGAAGGCTTGTGGATGAGCTGCTTGAACATAAACAGGCATATCCCGGGCTCATCTTTCGTATGGCCAGCCTGGGAATAGAGAAGTTCAGCGAAAAGCTTCCATGGAAAAAAGTTGTATTTACAGGATTCAATGCTCTTTCTGCTGCCGAGAAACACGTGATGGACGTACTTCACCGGCAGGGGAAAGCTGAATTCCTATGGGATGCCGATGAATATTACCTGGATGACAATGCCCAGGAAGCAGGGGAGTTTCTAAGGGACAACCGGAAAAAGTGGGGAGGCAAAGAATTTAGCTGGGTTTCTGACGATATAAGATCCCTGCCGAAAATCATCACGATTACAGGGGTTCCCAATAACACAGCCCAGGCCGGTTTCGCAGGGGAGCTCCTTGAAAATATCAAAACTCCTGATGAGAAAACCGCGGTGATACTCCAGGATGAGAAGCTGTTGATCCCCCTGCTGTATTCACTTCCGGCCGAAGGAGGAGAGATGAATATCACCATGGGCCTTCCCTTGTCGCAAACACCACTGAGCGACCTGCTGGAGCTCATATTCAGGCTCCAGATGAACAGGGAAAAATTCACGGCAGGACGACGCGGAACCGATCTTTTCTATTTCAGGGATGTACTTGCATTGCTCAGGCATCCGTATATTTCGGGCCTTTCGGCCGGGATGATGGAAGACAATCGTTTTGTGTTTGATAAAATGATAGAATCCATAAGCTCGGGAAACAAGGTGTTCATCAGGTCTGAAGAGATTCTAAACCCCGGGACAGGCCTTTTTTCGGCCAATGCCGATTTTCTTAAACCCTTGTTTTTTGCATGGAAGTCGCCCGAAGATGCATTACTCGCATTAAAAGAGATAACAGGCAGCTTCAGGGACCAGCTGTTAAGAAAGGCTGAAACGCTTGAACTCGAGTACCTGTTTGCTTTTGCCAAAATAATTCAGCAGGTCGACAGCCTGCTCGGACTATATCCGGGTAACGTTAAGACCCTGCAGACACTGGCCCGGCTTTTCAGCCAGGTATCGCAGAATGTGACTCTCCCGTTTTTCGGCGAACCGCTCAAAGGGATGCAGATCATGGGTATGCTTGAAACGAGGGTGTTGGATTTTACTAACCTTATCATGCTCTCCTGCAATGAGAACCTGCTTCCCCGGGGGCGGTCAGGAAGTTCATTCATCCCCCTCGACCTGAAACTTGAATTCGGCCTGCCCACCTTCCGCCAGAAGGATGCTGCGTATGCCTACCATTTTTACCGCCTCCTTCAGAGGTCAACTGATATCCACCTGGTTTATAATTCGGAACCGGGCAAACTGGGAGGAGGGGAAATGAGCCGTTTCCTTCAGCAGGTCATCAGCGAGCTTAAACGGGCAAACCCATCCGCAGTCATCAATACTGAAATACTTGTAATGGATCCGACGCCTGCAGGTAATGCGAACGCCATCAGCATTGAAAAAGATGAAACAGTAGGGGCAATGCTCAGGAAAAAGGCCGAGACCGGTTTTTCACCTACTTCACTGAATAATTTCAGATCCTGCCCTCTCAAATTTTTCCTCAGCGACCTCGCAGGACTGCAGGAACCTGATGAAATGGACGAAGAGATTGATAACCGCATCCTGGGAAATATCGTGCATGAGGCCCTGCACAGGCTTTACAAGGGAGCTGTCGGGAAGAACCTCAGTCTGGCTGATGTTTCCGGCATGAAAGCCAATGCCGACCAGTCCATAGATGAGGCCTGCAGCAAGGAGTTCAGCGGCCGGGATGTAAATTACGGGCGTAACCTTTTACTTGTGAGGGTTGCAAAAATGATGCTGAAGCGTTTCCTCGAAGCTGAGGAGTCATACCTTGGCGAGCTTAAGGCTGGTGGAGAGAAACTCAGTGTGGTTGCGCTGGAACAAAGGCTTGAGCGAAGACTGACAATGAAGACCGGTGATGGCGACATGACAGTGAAGGTCAAAGGCTTCGCCGACCGTATTGACCAGGCCGGGAAGTGTTTAAGGATCATTGATTACAAAACCGGGGCCACCGATAATAAAAGGACCAGGGTCACCGACTGGGATGAGTTTGCCGGTGATGCCGGCAAGGACCATGCCTTCCAGCTGCTGGCATACAGCTGGCTGTATTACCCGAAAAGAGCCGATGATTTTCCCCTCCAGGCCGGGATACTTTCACTGAGGAAATTAAGAGAGGGAATTATTGCAGTAAGCGTTCCCTCAGTCGATGAGAAAAAAGGCAATGACATCTTAACAGCCGAAGACCTTGGGCAGTTTGAAACCAGCCTGCGCCAGGTTCTGAATGCCATCTTTGACAGCACGGAAGGCTTCACTCAAACCAGCGATACCAAAATGTGCGCAAGATGCCAGTACATTGGTGTTTGCGGGAGATAAGGGGAGGGGATTCCTAAGCGGTGAATTAAATTTCAATGGATCTTATCTGAAAACAAGTTTCCTGCTTGCAATACATGCTCCCTCATGGTTTTTTGCAAGAAGCAAGTACAGGCCGGCAGGAATATTACCCCTTTGAAAAGTCAATGGCATACCCCTATACTTTACGTTGAAGACTGGTTTCCCAAGACAATCAAGCAATACAAGACTTATCTCATACCCGGGGGAAAGCCCGTGTAAAGATATTTCAGCATTGTACTCTACAGGGTTGGGGGTGACCCGGATTAAAAACCCGGAAGTCGCATCAAGGGACCCAATATCTAAAAGTTTTTGGCATGAAACAGCCCGAGGGGTACCCCATACTTTAGAGCCCTTTATGTAATAGATCAAATAATATTCAGAACCCGGCACCCCGGGGTGCAGGTTCCCGGCAGAGAAATCTTCCTCAACCAGCCTCATTGATTATTTGTAACGCTCTGCTGATGGGA
>JBAXBP010000180.1:0-7124 GCA_037141915.1 Bacteroidota bacterium
GATATCGGCAATGGTGAATGTGGAGTAATTCATCTCCTTTACGCTGTCGACGGGGAGAGTGTTCATGATGATCCCGGCAATGACCTCAACTCCTTTGTGCTCCTGGGTAAGATTGAGAGCAAGCGTGGAAGAAAGGGTGGCAAGGATATTGGCCTTGATCCCGTGCCCCATTCCATCGGAAAGCACCGCAATAATGCGGCCTTCCTCCCTGATCTTCCGGGAATAAAAAACATCTCCGCAAACCCGGGCATCGCCGTGGTTTTTCTGCTTGCAGACAACTTCAATATAAAATTTTTCGTCCATTCCCGGACCTATTTGCTGTTCTGCGATTTATGCAATTCAATAATCGAATTAAGCATCTGCTCGGTCTTTGCAGCCCCTTCGCCGAGGAGGAATGCAATCTTCTGGACCATGTCGAAATTCTGGTCAACAACCTCGTTCATGCGGGTGACGATCTGCTCTTTGTAAACTTCGGGCATGTACATATCGCGTATGATCCCGCCAACGAATTTTTTTGAACGCAGGGGGAAAACTGAAACATTAAGCAATCCTTCGCCATACTGCACGTCTTTTCTTTCGACCGCCTCATCCGAAGAAAGAACAAAAGAAAATATCTTATAAAAATGAATGGGCAGAAGCGATTTCAGGTCAGCCCCTTCCAGGCCGGGGATCACCTCATCGACCATAGCCGCTTCCTCGCCGAGGATTCGTATAAATGCCTTGTTGGCATGGAGTATCCTGAGGTTTTCATCAACGATCACTACGCCCGAAACAAGCTGCTGAAGCATGGAAGAAACCAGTGCATAGGTTTCTTTCTGGCCGTCTTTCTCATGTTTGGCCTTCTCCTCTGATATCCTCAGGGCTTCCTGGGTCTTAGCCAGTTTATCGTTGGTGCTGCGAAGGGTGCGTATGTATTCCTGCCTGTTCCTTCCGCTGAAAATATGACACATATCGGTGGTTGCCAGTCCCTGGGCAATGGCGATTGCAAATTCGCGGCAATTTGGATAACCGCATGATTCACAGCCTACCTCATTATCTTTCTGGTCCTGCCTGTTGATCATTTTCAGCACTTCATCTATCTTTTCTTCAGATGGAACAGCAAGCCTCTGATCATCTGCCTGGTAGCTGCGGCTAAGATCCAGCCCATCAAACTCCCTTACATCCTTCTGCCAGGCTTCAGGGTCAAGGGTATTCAAACGTTTATTTGCGTAATCAGTAACCAGGGCATGGCGCAGGAATTTCTCACCTCCCGGGGACGTTCCGGGTCCCATCAGGCATCCGTCATTATAAAAAATGTTAAAGTGACGGCGGATGAGGTCAATGCGGCTGTCAAACTCTTGTACCGCGTTCACCATATTGTTCCTGCCCTCGGTCGTGATGACGTTCCCGCTCAGGAGGTGCTCGTTGATACCGGCTGCCTGTAAAATACCGTTGCTTATCGGATAAAGTGAACCTTTGTTCCCCAGGGGCGGATCGAACTCCGAAAATTCAAGATGGCTCTCCCTGATGTTGAATTCGCCGAAAAGCCTGCGCAGTTCTACAAAAGTAAGCACCGAATCTATCTTTGCGTCGCCCTCAAGCCGCAAAGCTTCATCCTTGGCTGCTATGCAGGGGCCTATGGCAACAATCTTTATATCCTGGCCGTAACGCTGACGCATGACTTTTGCAGTGGCTGCCATAGGCGAAACTATTGGCGCAAGGTTGCTGATCAGGTCGGGGTGGTATTTTTCAATGTAAAAGACCACTGCCGGGCAATTGGCCATGATATGATATTTCCCTTTAAAATCTTCAAGCAGTTTACCGTATTCCTTTGCAACCAGGTCAACCCCGAACGATACTTCTGTGACATAGGCGAAACCCATGTTCCGGATCATCTGTACAAACTTGCGGTAATCGGTAATGTCATGGAATTCACCCGAAATCGCAGGATCACAGATCGCTGCAACCTTTGCCCCTGATGCAATAAGCTCCTTTGTTTCCTGTATGGAAGAACGGTAAGTGATTGATGCAGGAGAACATGCAGAATAACAGCTCCCGCATCCTATGCACCTTTCGGGGATGATGGATGGCATTTCAGTATTTACATCCACCTTTATTGCCTTGACCGGGCAAATCCTTACACAGGAATAGCATTTAATGCAGGATTCGTGATGGATTTCGAATAAAGAAGAGACTGCCATAATCTTCAAAATTACAAATATATCAGCACTTTCATCGAATAGTGACGAATTTTTTCAACAAAAATTCAAAACAGGTTTGTTGTTTATTTAATAACAATGCTAATATTTTCACAATAAAATTTCCGCAATCGAAATTAATCCCTTATTTTTGTATCTGAATAAATAGGTATTAACCCCAGGGCCGAGCCCTGGACCCGGGTTCAGCCCCAGAGGGGCAGTGAATTAACCTGGAGAGATTGAAACCATGGCATGGAAGCGATTTTTGAAAAATACAGCCTGAAGAAGCCCGAGAACCTGATACCTCTTCTCCAGGAAATCCAGGAGGCCAACGGCTACCTTACCGATGAGATTGTCGAGAAAGTCTCGGTTCATCTGAACATCCCCACCAACAGGATTTACGGTGTAGCCACGTTTTACGACCAGTTCCGTTTCAAGCGCAGGGGGATGTTCCACATCAGGGTCTGCCGGGGAACTTCATGTTATTTATGCAGTTCATCGTCCTATCTTAAAGAAATAGAGAAGCTGCTCAAGGTCCAGGACGGGTCTGTGAGCAGGGATAAAAAATTCAGCCTTGAGACGGTGAATTGCATGGGTGGCTGCAGCCAGTCTCCTGTCATCCGGATCAATGATACTTATTATCACCATTTGAGCGTGTCGGATATGGGTGAGATCATCCGCACTCTGAGAGCAAAAAGCGAGTAACATGCCAGCACAGGATATAAGCGATAACAAGGCATTCCTTACCGAGAAAGTCATAAAAAATTATTCCGGTATTTTCGACAAGGCATCATTGTCGAGGATTGCAAGCATAAGGCGGGATACCGTTGACAGGCCTGTGATCTATATAGGAACAGGTACCTGCGGGATCATTTCAGGGGCAAAGGCCACATTGGAAAAGGTCAGGAAGTTTATTGCAGAAAATAAAATTGAAGCCAGTATTATTGAAGTCGGCTGTAACGGTTTTTGCTCCGCGGAACACCTTCTTGACATTCAGCTGCCCGGTAAAACCAGGCTCTCGTTTCATAATGTGACTGAGGATAAGGCTGAGGATGTGCTTAATTCGGCCCTTCACCATACGGTTCAGTCTGATCTTGTACTCGGACAGTACAGGCAGGCAGGGCTGGAGGAATGGCCTAACGTAGGGTTAATTGACAACCTTCAGTGGTTCAGCCTCCAGACCAGGCATATCCTGAAAAATGCAGGAATAATTTCACCCGCATCGATTGAAGAATATATCGTAAGAGGGGGGTATAAGTCATTGTATAAGACCGTATTGAATTACCCTGCCGATAAAATTTGCGAGATCATTGAACAAAGCGAATTAAAGGGACGCGCCGGGGGAGGTTTTCTCACCGGGAGGAAATGGAAGATCGCACTGGACACTGCGGGTGACCAGAAGTACATGATCTGCAATGCCGATGAGAGTGATCCCGGGGCATTTATGGACAGGGCCGTCATTGAAAGCGACCCTCACCGGGTCATAGAAGGCCTTGCCATTGCTTCCTATGCTATTGGAGCCAGCCAGGCCATCATTTACGTGAGGTCCGATTATGAAAACCCCCTGAAAGTACTGGAATATGCTATTAAACAGGCAAGGGAATACGGCCTTCTTGGTGAAGATATTTTCGGGAGCGGGTTCAGTCTCTCGATAAACATACGAAGGGGAGCCGGGGCATTTGTATGCGGTGAAGAAACCGCCCTGATTACCAGTCTTGAAGGACAAAGAGGCTTGCCCAGGCCAAAACCTCCATTCCCTGCCGAAAAAGGTCTTTGGGGGCAGCCTACGGTGATCAACAACGTTGAGACCCTTGCCAATATTCCGGGGATACTTGAAAACGGCCCAGGATGGTTCAAATCCACGGGCACGCAGTCCTCAAAAGGCACCAAGCTGTTCTCGGTAGCAGGAAAAGCCGCTTCAACCGGTTTCATTGAAGTGCCGATGGGGATCAGTTTTTCATCCATCATCTATGATATTGCCGGCGGGGTCAGAGACGGGAATGCTTTAAAAGCAGTACAGCTCGGAGGGCCTTCAGGGGTATGCATTCCCCCGGCCGAACTTGATACGCCACTCGACTTCGAGGCCCTCAGCGCCATCGGGGCAAAATTAGGCCTTGGCGGCCTTGTCATCCTTGATGAAAAGACATGCATGGTCAATCTTGCAAAGTATTTCATTGATTTCCTGCAGAAGGAAAGCTGCGGAAAGTGCATCCCCTGCAGGGAAGGTACCAGGAAGATGCTGGATATTCTCAATGGCATCACCAAAAGGCCCAAGGAGGAATCTGCTCATGAAACCCTTGAACGTTTCAAAGGGGTGGTTCAGCTTGAAAACCTTGCCCATGTCATCAGCGACACTTCCCTGTGCGGGCTTGGACAGAACGCCCCCAACCCCGTACTGAGTTCTCTCAAATGGTTCAGGGAGGAGTTTGAAGAGCATATTTTCGACAGGCGCTGCCGGGCAGGTGTTTGCCATGATCTCAGAACTTTTTACATCGACGTCGACCCTTGTACCGGGTGTAACATCTGCCAGAAAAAATGCCCTGAAAACGCTATAATCGGCTCGGTTAAATTGCCTCATTTCATCATTGAATCTAAATGCACAGGTTGCGGGATCTGCTTTGACGTATGCAAATTCAGCGCAATCTATTTTAAATAAAGAGGAATTATGCTTCTTACTATTGAAATTAACGGACAGCAGGTGAGTGCCAAGCGGGGGGAGACCATACTTACGGTCCTTAACCGCATTGGTGTTAAAGTGCCGACGCTCTGTTTTTTCGGCAGTCTCTCCCCTACCGGATCCTGCCGCATGTGCGTTGTAGAGGTTGAAGGGCTTACCCATCTTGTACCTGCCTGTTCCCACCAGGTGGAAGAGTGGATGCAAATCCACACCCATTCGCCCAGGGTACTGAAAGCCAGGAAAGCCCTTGTGGAACTCCTGCTTGCCAATCATCCCGACGACTGCCTTTACTGCGACCGCAACGGAAGCTGTGAACTCCAGGATCTGTCGGAAGAGCTCCAGGTAAGAGAGAGAAGGTATCCCAGCAGCCATAAACCGGTCCAGATAGATAAAAGCTGTCCCTCAATCCAGAGAGACCCGGGTAAATGTGTTCTTTGCGGACGCTGCAGCAGGGTCTGCACAGAAATTATAGGTATCTCCGCCATAGACTCGGTAGGCAGGGGATCGTCAACCCGGACAGGCACTTCATACAACAAGGGCCTAAATTACAATGCATGCGTAAAATGCGGGCAGTGCATCATGGCCTGTCCCACAGCCGCCCTCACCGAACGTAAATCACTTCCCCAGGTCATCGAGGCCCTGGGCAATCCTGACCTCTACCCTGTTGTACAATTCTCCCCTACCGTGCCAGGCGCCATCGCCGAAGAATTCGGGTTGAAATCCAGCAAGGATATCATGAATATCCTTCGTTCCGCACTAAAAAAGATAGGTTTCAGGCAAAGTTTCGATGTTTCACTTGCCTCCGATATCACTATTATGGAAGAGGCAGCCTTATTCCTTGAACGCTGGCCGAAAAAAACACCCCTGTTCACGAGCTGTTGCCCTGCCTGGGTAAGGTATATTGAAGTCTTCAGACCTGAGTTTGTCGAATACCTTTCGCCAGTCAGATCCCCTCAGCAGATCATGGGGTCACTGATAAAGCAATATATAACAAGCAGTGCCGGCATAAAATCCGAAAAGGTTTTCGTGGTATCTGTAATGCCCTGCACTGCAAAAAAAACAGAAGCGGACCTTGAGAGAAACGGGACCAGGGCAGTTGATGCGGTGATCACTATCAGGGAACTGGTAAAGCTTATCAGGCTGCTTGGAATTGACCTTAACAACCTGGAGCCAGAACCTGCCGAAAATGCATTCAGCATCAGTAGTTCATCGGGCAGGCTGTTCGGTGTCTCGGGAGGGCATCTTGAGGGACTGATGAGAACCATCCATTTCTTAAACACCGGACAGGAGTTAAGTCCCAGTAAAATTAATGACCTGAGAGGACTGAAATCAAGGAAAGAGACCAGGATGAGGATCAACAAACTCCCGGTCAACGTGGTGGCAGTAAACGGGCTGGCAAATGCCATCGCCCTGATGGACGAAATTGCTGCAGGGCGCGACGGCTTTCATATTGTCGAAGTGATGGCCTGCCCGGGCGGCTGCATCAACGGAGGAGGGCAAAAAATCGGTACCGATGAAAAAATGCTCAAATCCAGAATGAAAGCCCTTTATGATATTGACGAAGAAGAAATAGTTAAAGTAGCACATAAGAATCCTACGCTTAATGAACTGTTCGATAAATTCCTGTCAAAGCCGAACAGTGAAAGAAACAGGGAAGTCCTGCATAAAGACAGGTCAAAAACCATCAGCGAATGAGCCATGCATATCACCGTCAGCTGGTTTACACGGTAAAGGATAAATGCCGCGTTTGTTACACCTGTGTAAGGGAATGTCCCGTCAAAGCTATCAAAATCATCAAAAGCCAGGCTGAAGTCATTAATGAACGTTGCATCGGCTGCGGAAACTGCGTTAAAGTGTGCAGCCAGGGAGCCAAATACTCTTTGCGTTCTGTGGATGAGGTGAATGCACTTCTCAAATCCGAGAAAAAAATAGCTGCCTGCATTGCACCAAGTTTTCCCGCTGAATTTACCGAGATCCCCGACCACCGCCTTCTTGTGGGTATGATCAAGGAGCTTGGGTTTGATTATGTTGTTGAAGTCTCATTCGGGGCCGACATGGTCGCAAGGGAATACGAAAAAAAGATCAGCAATAATACGGGGCAGGGACAGATCAGTTCCGACTGCCCCGCCATTGTCTATTTCATCAGGCATTACCATCCCGACCTGGTAGGGAACCTTTCTCCTATTGCATCGCCCATGCTTGCCATGACCAGGATCATGAAAAAGAAATACGGCGATGACCTGCAGGTGGTGTTTATAGGACCCTGTTTT
>JBAXBP010000181.1:0-7070 GCA_037141915.1 Bacteroidota bacterium
GAATGCCAGTATTTTATTGGTGAGAATACGGTCAGGACCGTAGCCATGGACTCTACCGACGGTCTTAGCCGGGGGATGGAAGTCCGTGAAAGAGGAGGTCCTATCTCAATGCCTGCCACTGAAGAGATCAGGGGACGGTTATTCAATGTGATCGGTAACCCTATCGACGGGCTCGGACCTGTCTCCAAAGAACATGTTTATCCCATTCACCGTGATCCTCCTCCATTTGATCAGTTGACTACCACGAAAGAGGTACTTTTTACTGGAATCAAGGTCATTGATCTCATTGAGCCTTACTCCAAAGGCGGCAAGATCGGCCTGTTCGGCGGAGCCGGAGTTGGGAAGACAGTCATCATCATGGAGCTGATCAACAACATCGCAAAGAAATATTCCGGCATGTCGGTTTTCGGCGGGGTTGGTGAGCGCACACGTGAAGGCAACGACCTCCTTCGTGAAATGATAGAATCGGGTGTTATCCGTTACGGTAAGGAATTTACCGAGGCTATGGAAAAAGGCGGATGGGACCTTTCAAAGGTTGACCATAAAGAACTTGCTGCATCCCAGGCTACCCTGGTGTTCGGGCAGATGAATGAACCTCCCGGAGCCCGTGCACGTGTTGCTTTATCAGGTCTGACCGTTGCAGAATATTTCCGCGATGGTGACGAGACCTCGGGCGGCCGCGACATCCTGTTTTTCATCGACAATATTTTCCGTTTCACCCAGGCTGGTTCCGAAGTCTCGGCATTGCTCGGACGTATGCCTTCGGCAGTGGGTTATCAGCCTACATTGGCTACTGAGATGGGTATAATGCAGGAAAGGATCACCTCAACAAAGAGGGGTTCAATCACTTCGGTTCAGGCAGTATACGTGCCTGCTGATGACCTTACCGACCCGGCACCTGCGACGACCTTCGCCCACCTTGACGCCACCACGGTACTTAGCCGCAAAATTTCCGAATTGGGCATCTACCCGGCTGTTGATCCCCTTGATTCCACTTCAAGGATCTTATCACCGGATGTTGTGGGTGATGAACATTACAACTGTGCCCAGAACGTAAAAATGATACTTCAGAGATACAAGGAACTTCAGGATATCATTGCAATCCTTGGTATGGATGAGCTTTCCGATGAGGATAAGCTTGTGGTTGCAAGGGCACGCCGCGTTCAGAGGTTCCTTTCACAGCCTTTCCATGTTGCCACGCAATTTACCGGTATCCCGGGAACTTTCGTAAATATAGAAGACACCATCAAGGGTTTCAATATGATCATGGATGGCAAGGTGGATGAATATCCCGAATCGGCTTTCAACCTGGTCGGTACCATTGAGGAAGCTATTGAGAAGGGTAAGAGGATGCTTGCTGAAAGTAAGTAGCGAAATAGCGAGATAGCGAAGTAGCGAAAAAATATGAAAGTTGATATTATAACCCCGGATTCCACGCTGTTTACCGGCGACCAGGTGGAGCTTGTTCAGCTGCCGGGGATAGACGGTTCTTTCGAAGTACTGAATGACCATGCACCCCTGATCTCCATCCTGAAAAAAGGCAGGGTCAAACTTCAGAACAAAGGGGAAAAGGAACAGTATTTTGAGATCAACGGAGGAGTTATTGAAGTGCTTTCAAATAAGATCCTGATCCTGGCCGAATAAACAGCAGCGATGCATGAGAGTGTCAAAAGCAATATCGATCGCGGCATTCCTCTTGATTATTTCCGGCGGATGTTACAAGAATGAACCTGTCCCAGTTGCTTCATTCACTTATAAAGGGACTAACAGTTTTAAAGTTCCCTGCAGGATAACTTTCATCAACAACAGTGTAAACGCATATTCCTGGGAATGGAATCTCGGAGACGATTCCACTTCCTGGGCTAAGGAACTCGAGAAGTTATACACCCGGCCCGGAAGTTATATCGTAACCATGAGGGCCTACACTCAAAGCTATAAAGAGTGGGCGTCAACAGCCCAGACCATAGTGATCAAAGACACGGTAAAATAAAAGGCGAAAAGCGAAAGGCGAAATTTCGCTTTTCGCTTTTCGCCTTTTAACTTTTTACAATCCTTTTAAGATCAGAAAAATTTCAGCCTGGAATCCGTAATCTTGGCACTTTTCTGCAGGGCGGTGTAGATTGATGCCGCACGTTGCTCGAAACTTTGCTTGTCCTGCTGCATTTCGGAAGTGAAATCATCTTTTTTAGGAGCTTCATTGATGGCATCGATAATAGCGGTATAAACTCCGTAGCGTCCATGAAGAGGCCCGAGAATTATATTGGTAGGTGAAACGAACAATGTTCCCACAACATCAGGGTCACGGGTAATCGCTGCGCGGTTCATGCCTGCAAAGGTGATCACTGAGGTATCAACTTTGGCTTTCATCTGTTTTGAAACTGCATAAAGATCTTTCAGCTCGGCCATAGCCTTTGCAAGTTTTTCCCCGGTAATCTGAACTTTTTTATCAGCTTTCACCGAAGGCTCAATCCTGGTCTTAACAAGGTCAAGAGGAACAGTTCCTTTTGGAGTTGCATTCTTGAGTATGGCAACCATGTATTTTCCCTGGAGGTCAAAAACAGGGGAGATGTCACCGACTTTGGTGTTTTCCGAAAACGCCCAGCGGACGACCTCTCTTGCATTCTGCATGCCCATGACTGTATTATCAGACTCCTTAATATTGGGAGATTCTCGTTTTGAAAGACCCTGCTTTGAAGCTCCTTTTTCAAAGGCATCGGAAGTCCTGTTCTGGCCTGCAAAAGCACTGGCCTTCGTATATGTGTCCTGGTAAGTCTGGTTGCTGGGTTCAATGTTCCTTGAAACCATGGCAACTTTCATCTTTTTAACAGGTTTGGTTTTATCATCAAGCCTGAAGATGGCATAACCGACTTTTGTTTCGATCAGCTTAATCTCTTTTGGCTTCATATTCAATCCTGTGTTGTAGAATATCGAGAGTGCGGGATCTCCGTCTTTTATCCCCTTAAGAATACCACCATCCTGCTTGGCATTGCCGAATTCAGAAATGTTCCTTGCATAATCGGCAAGCATCTCAGGTTTCTTTTTGAGGACGCTCATGAGGCTGTCGGCTTTAGCTTTGGCCTGTTCTTTTGTGCGTTTAATGTTTTCATTGCCCGGGTATGCAAAAGCTATGAGGCACTGCATGCCGTTCATGGTATCGGGACGTTCCTGGATCTCCAGGAGCTTAGCCATCAGCCAAACATTATTCTGTTCAAAAGGATTGACGAAAGTTCCGGGTTTGGCATTGAAGAGCAGGGAGTCGATACGGGGGGCCAGGGTTCCCTTCTTAATAAATACGGTGTCGAATTTTTTATCGGAATTGGCATTCATGAAATTGACGGGATCAGGTGAAGCCTGGAAATCCCTGTACAGAGCCACAACATCATCAGTGGTCTTTTTTCGGTCGGTTGGGCTTGGCTGCACATCAAAAGTCACAAAATCAATATCGCGGAGGGCCTCATCCTGGAAGAAATACTGGATATTTTTAGTGTAAAATGCCTGGTAGTCGGCATCATTGATCTTTACATCCTTGTCGGGGATCTCATATGGATTAGGGGCAACAAACCTTACCTGCATACTGCGGGTTTTGCTGACATATTCCTGCTTCAGGAAAGCTTTTGGCATGTAAAATGCCTTCCCTACAAGGTTGTTGAAATTTGATTCCTGGCGGTCTTCCTTAATAGCTTTTTCAAAAGCCAGCCATTGTTTTTTGGCTTTAGGTTCCATCTGGTCGAGCTGCTTCAGGTAATTCAGAACAAGAGCCGGACTATAAGCCCCGGTTTTAGGATCTTTGAAATACTGGAGGATATACCTGTGAGGTTGTTTGCCCTGTATCTGGTCAAAAAGTTCTTCCGGGGAAACAACGAGGCCGATCTCTTCATATTCCTTACTCAGGATTACCTCTTTGACCAGCTGGTCATAAACTCCCTGGCGGAGCTGAAAAGTTTCCTGGTCTGAAATTTTATCATTCGGACGGTTTTCCTTCTGGGTTTCCAGTGCTTCCTCAACTTTGGCCGAGTAATCGGCATAAGGGATCTCTTCCCCATTGACCACGGCTATGTCGGTAGTGCCGCGGGCCCTTCTTTTACCGAAGTCTCCAATTACAAAAGCAGCAATTGCCACGCCTACAATAATAACCGCGAGGCCCGATTGCTTTCTGATAGTTCCAATAATCGCCATTATTCTTAGTTTTAAAAGGAGCGCAAAGGTAAGATTTTTTTGGCATACGCCAAAAAAATCGTGAATCGTGAATCGTGAACCGTATCACGGTTCACGGATCACGGTTCAGACTGAGTCTTTCCGCAACATCATATGCCCGGTTGGGTTTTTAAAAGTGTAGCGGGTGAAAGTCTCATCCGATTCCAGGTCGTTCCCATAGAGGATTTTGCCTGGCGTGATGACCTTGATAGGATCGTTATTGTAAATGCGGTGGTTGCGTTCGTCCCAGATGAGGTGCTCAGTATTCAGCTGTTCATTTTTAATCTCATTACGGACGATAACATTTCCCCTGGCTTCCATATATCCCTTGTAGTCAAAACGGATGCCGTACATGGCCGTGATGGATGATTTCACCCTCATAATGGAATCGTACATGACAACCTTAAATCCCCGGGGAAAGTCCATCCTCGGATTTTTATCCATATACTCATTGAGAATCGGAGCTGTCAGTTTTGCCTGTACTTTGCCTGAATCGCTGAACAGCACTTCGATAGTTACAGCCGACATTGAAGGATCTTCCTGGTTGCGAAGCCTGGGTGCAGCGACTTCTTTTTCTTTGTTACATGAAGATAACAGAAGAAGAATAACCTGCAGGAAGGTCAGGAGCCTGATAAACTGAGGATTTATCCCTGTTTTCAAGATCTTAAAGATACTTTCGTTTATGGAACCAGCGCTCGTATATTGAGAATCCGAGGACGAATTTGAAGTAGGTTTCTTTGATAAGGTCTCCTTGTGTGGTTCCCCGGGAGCCGAATTGTCCACCGATGTTCAACTGGGTTTTCATTCCACGGAGCGGAAGTCCAAAACCGAGGGTGATGCCATATTCATTAAGCTGTGTGCCCCTGAGAAGAAGGTAGGTTTTGTCGAAATAAAAACCAATACGGTACCTGATCCTGGCAACATAGCTTCCGTAGTTGTCGGCATCGGGGACAAACTCACCACCTGCGGCGATGGCATAACTGTTTGCAAGGGAATCACTCATTCCGAAAGCCCTGTATGATTTCCAGTTCTGATAGCGGTAGTCTAAGCTGACCATGAATTTATCGGACTTCTGAAACGTTATCCCGCCACCGGCCATCCATGGAAGTATAATGGATCCTTTATAGCCATCAACCTTGGCAATGGTATCTTTGGGGATCTCGATCCCTCCCGTACTGAGGAGGAAGGTCTGTGCAAGCGAACTGGCACTGGCTGCAATCGATGTGTTTGGCGCATAAACAGCTCCAAACACGATTGACATTTCTTTTTTTAACTTTAGCTTGTACTGTGCCCCGAATGAATAGTAAAAATCCCCCACAGTGACATAATTGTCAATTTTATAATTCATGGTATGCAGGGAATCAGGGAAGAACACAACGGATTCCCGGATTGAGTTCCCAAAAAGATAGGAGATATTCACGCCTAGCGAAAAGTTTTTTGTGATATTGAATGCATTCCCCCAGAAAAAGCGGTTTATCCCTCCCGATCCGTCATATAAAGTGATAATATTGCCGGCTGTCGCACTTTTTTCAGTGGTGGCTACATTATAACCCACATCGCTGAACGGAACAAGTCCGAGAGCTGTTTTCCACCATTTTGTTACAGGGATCCCGAACGTGAGGTAGCCCAGTGAAGCATAAGTACGGGAAGTCGTCTGATAACTGGAGGTTAGCCTCACCGACTCGGCACTGAATCCACCTTCAAAAACAAAAGAAAGGGAATCAAATCCGCCGTAGGAAGCAGGATTCGTGTAATTCACATGGTTAGGGCTTCTCAGGGCAATGCCGGTCTGCCCAAGCGAGAAATTCCATGCATTGTTGTTTCCGCTCAGATCGCCGATCCCGAAACGGGAGTATGGAGAAGCAATACGGATCTGTGCATGAAGCCCCGGATACAGGAAAAAGATGAACAGAAGTAGAAGCAGGTATTTGTTAAAAGTTCTTTCCGGCATTCAGTTCGAGAATTTTAAATAATCCCTCAATAACAATATTGGGGACTGCAAAGGTCTTAATTTTTAACCGCTTATCAAAATATTTCAAATCACCACCGCTAAGGATTACCTTTAACTTCCTGTGTTCCCGAAGATATTGGTTCGTAATTCCTTCAATTTCCGCCAGGGCGCCATTGAAAACACCCGATAAAATCGATTCCCTGGTAGTGGTTCCTGTAAGATTGGCGCGGTTCTTACCTGATATCAACGGTAATTTGCCGGTAAAAGTATTGAGAGCGCGAAATCTCATCTGAATACCCGGGGAGATGCTGCCTCCGAGGTATTCTCCCTTCTTGTTAATGAAGTCAAACGTAATGCATGATCCCGCATTTACAACCAGGACCGCTTTTTTGCTGAACCTGAGATGAGCTGCAACAGCCGCAGCCAGCCTGTCTTTGCCCAGGGTTGCCGGGGTTTTGTAAAGGTTTTTCAGGGGCAGGGGCGTGTGCTCGTCAAGTTCAATAAAAGAGAATTTTGTTTGCAGGTATTTTTTTATTGACTGCGGATAAGCGATTACCGATGAAATGATACAATGAGTGATACCCGGATGGTTTTTTACATAAAGGCGGATGGCTTTAAGGGTAAATTCAGGCAGGATGGTAATGGCGTTAAGCTTGCCTTTACTGAAAAGAGCCAGTTTTTTATTGGTGTTGCCGAGATCGATAACGAGTGCTATATTCATGTACGATGTACGATGTACGATGTACGAATTACGATGGGTTTGTTCCAAGCCCTGATCGCAGATCGTAAATTGCAAATCCTTACAAAGGTATTGTTTTTTAAATTTTTCTGTGTAATTTTGCACTCCCATTCCAATTCCGGGAGATGGCTTCGTAGCTCAGATGGTAGAGCAGAGGACTGAAAATCCTTGTGTCACTGGTTCGAT
>JBAXBP010000182.1:0-7022 GCA_037141915.1 Bacteroidota bacterium
GGCGGTCTCCAAAACCGTAGGCTGTGGGTTCGATTCCTACCACCCGTGCAAATCGCAAAATCAATGGCAAAGAATAAGGTTATCAATTACATAAAAGACAGCTATGATGAGCTGATGCACAAGGTGAGCTGGCCTACTTGGGCCGAACTCCAGGGCAGTGCTATCGTGGTTTCAGTTGCTACTCTCATCATTGCAATACTGGTTTTTGCAATGGATGAAGTCTTCAAAGGCGTACTGCAGCAATTTTACAAACTCTTCTAGGTGGGTGACCCGTCTGGATGGTTTCCGGGATTCCAATTGGAAAAAATATCGGTACAGTCATGAGTGAAAGTGTAAAAAAATGGTACGTCGTCCGCGCAATCAGCGGTAACGAGAAAAAAGTCAAGCAGATACTGGAGAGTGAAATATCTATCCAGCATTTGCAGGAGTACATTTCACAGGTACTGATCCCGATGGAAAAAGTGTATATGATCAGGAACGGTAAAAAGGTAAGCAAGGAAAGGAATTTCTTCCCGGGTTATGTGCTTGTCGAAGCAGTGCTTACCGGAGAAATCCCCCACCTGATCAGAAGCATTCCAGGAGTGCTCGGTTTCCTTGGTGCAAAAGGCGAACCACATCCCTTGCGCCCGTCGGAAGTGAAACGGATCCTTGGCAAATTTGATGAGTTATCCGAACAGGGTGAAGAAGTCAATATCCCGTTCATCATAGGCGAAACGGTGACTGTTATTGACGGCCCGTTCAACAGCTTCAGCGGAGTGATCGAAGAGATCAACGAAGAAAAGAAAAAGCTGAAGGTCATGGTTAAAATATTCGGCCGTAAAACGCCGCTTGAGTTGAGTTTCATGCAAGTTCAAAAAGAATAGAATAAATATTAATAAAATGGCAAAAGAAGTTAGTGGAATTATTAAGTTGCAGATCAAAGGAGGAGCAGCTAATCCTTCACCCCCGGTAGGACCCGCATTGGGCTCAAAAGGTGTGAATATCATGGAGTTCTGCAAGCAGTTTAACGCTCGTACTCAGGATAAAGGCGGAAAGCTCATTCCCGTGATCATCACTGTTTACAAGGACAAGTCGTTCGACTTCATCCTGAAAACCCCTCCTGTAGCTGTTCAACTGCTTGAAGCAACCAAGCTTCCTAAAGGTTCACCCGAACCCAACAGGAACAAGGTAGCTGCAGTATCCTGGGACCAGGTGAAAAAGATCGCGGAAGATAAAATGCCCGACCTGAACGCCTTCACCCTGGAATCGGCTATGCGAATGGTAGCCGGAACAGCTCGTTCTATGGGGATCTCAGTAACAGGGGATACTCCTTTTAAACGTTAATCATGCAACCGGATTAGAAATTGTACACACCTCATACATTTATTAATTAATAGCAAGCAAATGATAAAGCTGACTAAGAAGAGGAAGGTTGCCTTGTCCAAATTCGATAAGAATACCGTTTATTCACTCACCGATGCTGCAGGCATTCTCAAAGAGATTGTCAGCACAAAATTTGATTCATCCATTGATCTTGATATACGTCTTGGGGTTGATCCCCGTAAGGCGAATCAGATGGTTCGCGGAATCGTGACGCTTCCCCACGGTACTGGCAAGGTGGTTCGTGTTCTCGTACTTTGTACTCCTGATAAGGAGGAAGAAGCGCGTGCTGCAGGAGCCGACCATGTTGGACTTGATGAATTTGTTGAAAAAATCAAAAACGGCTGGACTGATGTTGATGTCATCATCACCATGCCCAGTGTCATGGCCAAGGTTGGTGCGCTCGGAAAGATTTTAGGACCGCGCGGGCTTATGCCGAATCCCAAGACAGGGACCGTTACCATGGAAATTGGTAAGGCCGTTAGAGATGTTAAAGCCGGTAAAATTGACTTCAAGGTCGATAAGTTCGGGATTATCCATTCCTCTGTTGCAAAAGCTTCCTTCGACAGAGAAAAAATCGTGGAAAATGCCGAGACCCTTATCTCGACCATTCTCAAGCTGAAACCAGCTTCGGCAAAAGGAACCTATGTTAAGAGCATTTATCTTTCAGGTACCATGAGCCCGGGCATTCAGATAGATCCGAAGTCAGTATCCGCTTAATTACACATTTTATTGAGCTCGTAAAAATATGAAAAAAGAAGAAAAAAGCCAGTTGATTGATACCCTGGTAGAGCGGCTCAACCACGCAACTGCCTTCTATATTGCTGATATTGCTGACCTTAATGCAGTTAATACCGGCAAGCTGAGAAGACTTTGTTTCAAACGGAATGTTTCTCTTCAGGTTGTGAAGAATTCCCTGTTAAAGAAAGCTATGGAACGTACCGGGAAGGCCGATTATGAAGCCTTATATCCCCTGCTCGTAGGATCCACCTCCATTCTCTTTTCGGATGTGAACAATGATCCCGCCAAGCTGATCAGTGAATTCCGCAGGACCTCGAAGAAACCCATTCTCAAGGGAGCGTACGTGGAAGAATCCGTTTACCTCGGCGATGACCAGCTGGATGCATTGGTCAACATCAAGTCAAAGAATGAACTTATCGGCCAACTGATCATGTTACTGCAGTCACCTGCAAACAATGTTATCTCCGCTCTTATGTCGGGAGGTAACAAACTTTCGGGGATTGTAAAAACATTATCGGAAAAGCCCGAGTAAAGGCGATGTTAACTTATTAAAGAAAATAAATTGAATTTTTAACCTGTCCCGGATACCCGGGGCCCAAATATCAGATAAAATGGCAGATTTAAAAGCTTTTGCAGAACAATTAGTTAACCTGACAGTAAAAGAGGTCAATGAACTGGCAAAGATCCTCAAGGATGAGTACGGGATTGAACCCGCAGCTGCCGCTGTTGCTGTTGCCGCTCCGGCTGCCGCCGCTGCCGCTCCCGCTGCTGAGGAAAAATCCACTTTCGATGTCGTGCTGAAACATGCCGGTCAGGC
The DNA here is from genome assembly GCA_037141915.1 of Bacteroidota bacterium. GTDB lineage: Bacteria > Bacteroidota > Bacteroidia > Bacteroidales > FEN-979 > CAIRDP01. Next base: position 2,918 of record JBAXBP010000182.1, read on the forward strand.
AAAATTAGCCGTTGTTAAGCTCGTGAAAGAACTCACAAGCCTCGGCCTTAAGGAAGCAAAAGAACTCGTTGATGCTGCACCCAAAGCAATCAAGGAAGGTGTTTCCAGGGATGAAGCAAATGCATTACAGAAACAATTACAGGAGGCAGGTGCAGAGGTTGAAGTTAGGTAAGACGGTACTTTCGAATTTTTCATAATAAGTATAGATCTCCCGGTTTTATACAGGGAGGTCTTTACTTATTTATGTTCGATGGAATTTAATATTAATTTCTAACTTGTTCGTCTCCACGGGCGAACGTAAAAACAAGACACCTTGGCTTCAAAAAAAATCGAAAGAATTCGCTTCGGGAAAACCAAGATCCAGGCCGAATATCCTGATTTCCTCGATCTTCAAGTCAAGTCGTTCCAGGACTTTTTTCAGCTGGAGACTAACCCTGAAAACAGGGTTAATGAGGGGCTATTCAAAGTATTTTCTGAGAATTTCCCGATCTCTGATGCACGCAACAATTTCGTGCTGGAGTTCCTCGATTACTTTATCGATCCTCCCAGGTACTCCATTGAAGAATGTATAGAGCGCGGGCTGACATACAGCGTGCCGTTAAAGGCCAAACTAAAGCTCTACTGTACCGACCCTGAACATGAAGATTTCGAAACGATTATCCAGGATGTTTACCTTGGAATGATCCCTTATATGACACCCAGGGGCACCTTTATTGTAAATGGTGCTGAACGCGTTGTGGTTTCACAGCTTCACCGTTCCCCGGGAGTGTTTTTCAGTACCAGCTACCATGCAAATGGCGTTCAGCTGTACTCTGCAAGGATCATCCCTTTCAAAGGGTCATGGATTGAATTTACAACCGATATCAATAATGTGATGTACGCGTATATCGACCGCAAGAAAAAACTGCCGGTCACTACGCTTCTCCGTGCAATCGGTTATGAAACGGATAAAGACATTCTCGAGATCTTCGGACTTGCACTGGAAATCAAGGTGAGCCGTGCCGCCCTCAAACGTGTTGTCGGGTCAAAACTGGCAGCAAGGGTTGTAAGGTCATGGATAGAAGACTTCGTGGATGAAGACACAGGCGAAGTCGTCTCTATCGAACGTACCGAGGTGATCATCGAACGTGAGATCATTCTTGAAGATTCCCACATCAACCAGATCCTCGACGCAGGCATCAAGACCATCCTGGTTCACCGTGAAGAAGCGCTTACCACCGACTATTCCATCATTTTCAATACCCTGCAGAAAGACCCTGCAAACTCCGAGAAAGAAGCCATGGAGTTTATTTACAGGCAGCTTCGCAATGCAGAACCTCCTGATGAAGAAACCGCCCGTGGTATCATTGAAAAACTTTTCTTCTCCGACAAACGTTATGACCTCGGGGATGTTGGCCGTTACAGGATCAACAGGAAACTGAACCTTGAAATTCCCATGGAAACCAAGGTCCTTACCAAGGAAGACATTATTTCCATTATAAAATACCTGATCGAGCTGGTCAATTCCAAGGCTGAAGTTGATGATATCGACCACCTTAGCAACCGTCGTGTCAGGACGGTAGGCGAGCAGCTTTACAACCAGTTCGGAGTAGGGCTGTCGCGTATGGCCCGCACTATCCGCGAACGTATGAACGTTCGTGACAACGAGGTTTTTACACCGATGGATCTTATCAATGCAAAGACACTTTCATCGGTTATCAACTCATTTTTCGGCACCAACCAGCTGTCGCAGTTCATGGATCAGACCAACCCGCTCTCGGAGCTCACGCACAAGCGTCGTATCTCCGCCCTGGGCCCCGGCGGTCTTTCACGTGAACGTGCCGGTTTCGAAGTCCGTGACGTACATTATACCCATTACGGACGTCTTTGCACCATCGAAACCCCTGAAGGTCCCAACATCGGACTGATCTCCTCACTTTGCGTTTACGCCAAGATCGACCGCCTCGGGTTCATTGAAACTCCTTACAAAAAGGTTATCGACGGAAGGGTGCAGATCGAAGCTGACTCAGTTTACCTCACAGCCGAGGAAGAAGAACATAAGATCATTGGCCAGGCAACCACCCTGATGGATTCCAAAGGCAATCTTACCGATGATAAGATCAAGGTTCGTTATCTTGCCGATTACCCAATCGTGGGAAAAGACAAGGTTGACCTTGTAGATATTGCCCCCAACCAGATCGCTTCGATCGCAGCTTCTCTGATCCCATTCCTCGAGCATGACGATGCAAACCGTGCTCTCATGGGTTCGAACATGATGCGCCAGGCAGTGCCTCTGCTTACGCCTGAAGCTCCTATCGTCGGCACCGGGCTTGAAAACCTTGTTGCAAGGGATTCAAGGGTGCTTATCAATGCCGAAGGTGACGGCGTGGTGGAATATGTAGACGCCAATGAGATCATGATCCGCTATCACCGGACAGAAAAAGAAAAGCTTGTCAGTTTTGAAGATGATACCAAGGTATACAGGCTGACCAAATTCATGCGGACCAACCAGAACACCTGTGTAAACCTGAGGCCTATCGTCCGTAAAGGCGACAAGGTTCAGAAAGGACAGGTTCTTTGCGAAGGGTATGCCACACGTGACGGTGAACTGGCCCTTGGCCGTAACCTCATGGTTGCATTCATGCCATGGAAAGGCTACAACTTTGAAGATGCTATCGTCATCTCTGAAAAAGTGGTTTCAGAGGATATATTCACTTCCATACATATTGAGGAATTCACGCTTGAAGTGAGAGATACCAAACGCGGCGTGGAAGAGCTTACCAACGACATCCCCAACGTCAGTACCGAAGCTACAAAAGACCTGGATGAAAACGGTCTTATCCGCATAGGCGCCGAGGTTAACGAAGGTGATATCCTCATCGGTAAGATCACCCCGAAAGGTGAAAGCGATCCCACTCCTGAAGAGAAACTGCTTCGTGCTATTTTCGGCGACAAGGCAGGTGATGTGAAAGATGCATCACTCAAGGCGCCTCCTTCAATGAAGGGCGTGGTCATCGAGAAAAAATTGTTCTCGAGGATCATCAAGGACAAGAAAGCCAAGACCAAGGAGAAGGATGAGCTCAGGAAGCTTGAGGATGAATTCCAGCAGGATATCCGTAAGTTAAAGGCCAAGCTGGTCGAAAAACTCGGAACTCTTGTCAACAATAAGGTTTCCCAGGGAGTCCTGAACCAGTTCAAGCAGGAAGTCGTTCCCAAGGGAGCCAAGTTCGCCCCGGGAATCCTGACGGATCTCGATTACATGACCATCAACCCGAACAAATGGACTACCGATAAGGATAAGAATGACCTTGTCAAGTCGTTGATCAATAATTACATTATCAAGTACAAGGAAGTACTTGGTGTAAGCAACCGCAAAAAGTTTGTCGCTGTTGTGGGAGATGACCTTCCCGCAGGCATTGTACAGATGGCAAAGGTGTATATCGCTAAAAAGCGCAAGCTTAAAGTGGGAGATAAAATGGCAGGCCGGCATGGTAACAAGGGTATTGTTGCCAGGATCCAAAGGGCTGAAGACATGCCATTCCTCGAAGATGGTACTCCCGTTGATATCGTTCTGAACCCCCTGGGCGTACCTTCGCGTATGAACCTGGGGCAGATCTATGAAACCATTCTCGCATGGGCCGGGACTAAACTGAACCAGCGTTTCACGACTCCTATCTTTGATGGTGCGCATATTGATGAGATCAATGCCTACCTCGAGAAAGCCGGATTGCCGAGAAACGGTAAAGTGTGGCTTCACGACGGTCTTTCGGGCGAACCTTTCGACCAGCCTACAACCGTGGGTTTCATTTATATGATGAAACTTCATCATATGGTCGACGACAAGATGCATGCACGTTCCATCGGGCCTTATTCGCTAATCACCCAGCAGCCGCTCGGAGGTAAAGCTCAGTTCGGAGGTCAGAGATTCGGTGAAATGGAAGTCTGGGCGCTTGAAGCATTCGGCGCAGCAAACATCCTGCTGGAGATCCTTACAGTGAAATCAGATGATGTTGTGGGAAGGGCAAAGGCTTATGAATCGATCGTCAAAGGCGAATCAATGCCAGTTCCCGGCGTTCCCGAATCATTCAACGTGCTTGTGCATGAATTACGCGGCCTCGGGCTGAAT
>JBAXBP010000183.1:0-6932 GCA_037141915.1 Bacteroidota bacterium
GTCAAAAACCATCAGCGTGAACCATTTGTAAGTATAGGAAATGTACATGTCCATTTCGGTATAATTTCCCATGTTCACCGAAACAGAATCATTGATCTGTAGCCGGTAAGGTGCAAAGGAATATGAACCCCAGGCTCCGACATTCAATCCCCTCCAGCTAAGAAAGAGGCTGGGTTGTATGGCAGGTGAATTCCCGAAATCTATACCGCGCCAAATGTAACGGCTCATAACATCGGCCCCGAAATTCAGCGTAACCGACTTATCGTTTACAGATTCTTCGGCTTCTTTTTGGACAATCTCATCCTGCGCATAAACGTAATGAAGTGATAAAAAACAGATCGCAAATAATAAAACCAATTTCTTCATAGAGTAAAATAATTGTTCCTATAGTGTTTCATACATTTAATGCACGTGCAAGTTCCGATTGCCTGAATGGTTTGCTTATATAATCATCCATACCCGAAGCAATACAGCGGTCCCGGTCTTCTTTTGTCGTGGATGCAGTTAATGCCACTATCTTGACCCGTTTTTTCGGATCCCCTCCCAATATTCCCTCGCGTTCCATTTTCCGGATCAGCCTGGTGGCTTCAATACCGTCCAGCTCCGGCATTTCCACATCCATTAAAACAATATCATATGTGCCCGACTTGTATCTATCCAAAACCTGGTTGCCGTTTTCCGCCAGTTCAACGGTATGCCCGAAACCTTCGAGTGTCTTGATGGCAACCTTCTGGTTTATCTTATTATCCTCTGCAAGCAGGATATGCAGGACCTTTTGTCTTCTGAATTCCCTTTTCCCTGCATACTTCATGATCACCCTGACCAGCTCCTCGGGCATGAAAGGTTTTGCAATGTAATCATCCATTCCCGCTTCCAGGAACCGTTCCTTGTCGCCTTCCACTGCATAAGCTGTAAAAGCTACTATATATGATGGCCTTCTCTGGGTGCTGCTGCGTTCTATCTCCCTGATCTTCTCGGTAGCCTCAAGACCATCCATAACGGGCATCCTGATATCCATCAAAATGAGCTCATATTCTTTCTTTTCGAACATCCGGATTGCCACCCTTCCATTTTCGGCAATCTCGAGGTTGGTAAACCCATCCTTCTCCAGGGATGTCCTTGCCACCCTCTGGCTTATATAATTGTCTTCAACAAGCAGGATTGAAATACCCTTTACATCATCTTTCTGTTTTTCCTGGTCAAGCTTCTCCAGTTCAGCTTTGAGCATTTTCCCGAAACCGGAAGTAAACCAAAACACAGATCCGCTGCCCTCCTCGCTTTCAACGCCGATCTCTCCCCCCATAAGTCTCACCAGGTCATAGGAAATCTTGAGTCCCAGCCCGGTGCCTCCGTACTTCCTGGTAGTCGAAACATCAGCCTGCGAAAATTCTTTAAATAATTTCTCACGGCCTTTTTCAGAAATGCCGACTCCTGTATCAGTAACACGGCATTTCATCATCAGCTGGACCTCATTCTGCCATACCGGTTCGATAAATATACTGATGCTTCCTTCGTTGGTGAATTTGATGGCGTTGTTTGCCAGATTCATCACGATCTGCTTCAGCCTTACAGGATCTCCTTTGATCATCTCCGGCACCTCCGATGATATGGAAAGGAAAAGCTTCAGGCCCTTGCCTTGAGCCCTTGAATGAAGCATTTTGATCACTTCTTCAAGATTCTGACGGAGGTTAAATGCTACATTCTCAAGCTCAACCTGGCCTGCCTCAATCTTTGAAAAATCCAAAATATCATTTATTATGGAAAGAAGGTTGGTCCCTGATATCTCAATAATATCAAGGTATTCCCTCTGTTCATCGGTAAGCTGGGTTTCCATAAGGATGTTGGTCATACCGATAACGCCATTCATAGGAGTCCTGATCTCGTGGCTCATGTTTGCAAGGAAGATGGATTTTGCACGGCTCTCCTTTATTGCAATTTCCTTAGCTACCTGTAGTTCCTCCGACATCAGTTTCCTTTCCCTGATCTCCTCCTGCAACTGTTCCGTCCTGGACTGCATTATTTCTTCAAGATGGGTCTTGTACTCTTCAAGCTGCTTTTCGGCTTTGATCCTATCCTGAATTTCAGCTTCCAGTATCTTGGTGTTTTTTTTGTAATATTTAGTAAGGAAATAAAAGAAAGGCAGCACGATGACAAGGAAGAAAAATGCGCGCAATAAAATTTCCGGGATTCGCGAGATGATGAGGGCATTAAGGTAACTGATATCCATATCGGCCCCGACCAGGTAACGGTTCCCGCCCGGTGAGGTTTGGCATATGATCGCGCTTTCAAATTTCCCCCACCTGTCCTCCGATGTCTCGAAAGTTGGCTTGTCCGAGTCAACGGTATTAATAAATTCAGGAGTGGCCTCAGGATAAACCTGCCAGTAAGTGGGTAGTTTGTGTTTGAGGAACTCCTCGTCCTTGGCACTGGATGCAATGAAATACACCTTGCCGTTCCTCACGACAGTGGCGTAAAGATAGGTAAGCCCGGCAGTTTTCGCATTGACCGAGAGCTTGATGATGTTCAGCAAATGCTCTTCTTTGCTTATCTTCAATGAATCTGTAGCCTTGTCAAAGAAAGCAGGGTCTAAAACCGTTTTTATATTTGAAGCTGCAATAACGAGCCTGCGGTCCACCTCCGAGATAATCCTCTGCCTTTCATCATAGCTGGTAAACACAGTATAAACAGCAGCCATGATAAAATAAATGACCGAAGGAATGATGATGACCTTTAAAAAGTAATTCCTTTTCACTCAGTTTCCCTTTGTAGGATTAATCTCTTTATAATTGCAGTATCCTGTTTAATTCTTCTATTTCGATCGGTTTGTTCATGTAAAAATCCATGCCGCTTTCAAAGAATTTATTCCTGTCATCTTCAAAAGCATTGGCGGTAATGGCAATTATCTTAACCCTTTTTTCCTTCCCGCTGATTTTTTCAGATTCAATTTTTCTGATCTCCCTGGTTGATGTAAGTCCGTCCATGACAGGCATCATGATATCCATTAAAATAGCATCGTAGGAATTCTCCTTGAACTTATCGAGGGCTATCTGGCCATCGGTAGCAGTATCTACATTATGCCCGGCTCTTGTAAGTGCGGCAGTAATTAGCCTCAGATTGATCGCATTATCTTCTACAACAAGAATCGCCAGTTTCCTGTCCTGTGACTGCTCACTCCCTTTCGTCGTCTGATTCTGATCCATAAAAGTCATGAAATTAACTTGTTATTTTAATGGAATACCAATTTGCCTGCTGAATTTACCAAGGTTTTCGATCAGGTTGCTGCGCAGATGGATAAAATCATCTACTCCTGCATTTTTCAAAGCTTCCAACTTATCCTTAGGATATCCGGCTACACAAATAATAAGATTTTTTACCGCAGCTTTCAATGCAGGGACAGCCTTTCCCGCCAGCCCCTCATATTCTTCATCCGAACTGCAGAAAACCACTATATCAGGCTGATTTGCAGCAACAGCTTCAATGCCGGCTTCAATAGTTTCGAAGCCTGTATTATCATGGACTAAGAAACCGGCACATCCAAAGAAATTGGTTGCAAAACCTGCTCTTGCCCTCATCATTGCGAGGTTACCGAAAGTGAAGAGAAATACTTCAGGCCTCCGGTTTCCTTTAATTACAAATTCCTCAGTGGAAAGCCTTAGCTTTTCCAATCCCCTTGCCACTCTTACAGGATGTATCTTTTTATACTTCCCTTCCTGAATTACACTGCCGTAGCCTGACTGTACACTAACTTTCTCAAACATCATCTCCTTCAGTTCAGGGAACTCATTTGTCCCTACAAGAACGGTTTTCCTCAGAGCTATATCGCCTTCCTTCCTTATGCAGTTCTTCAGTGTTTCATCCTGGATAAAACCTGCTTTCACCGCTTCAATCATCCCTCCCATGCCTTCAACCTTCATGAACAATTCCCAGGCATGCTGAGCAACGCTGTCGGTGAGGCTCTCAATATAGTAAGCTCCTGCAGCGGGGTCGGCGATCCTGTTCAGATAGGACTCTTCCTTGAAAATATGTTGTTGGTTCCTCGCAATGCGGAACGAAAAATCATCTGGCTGGGCGTATGGCATATCGAAAGGCCCGATGTTGATCGAGTCAGCCTGTCCTATTGCAGCCGACATCCCTTCGGTGGTAGTTCTCAGCATATTCACATACGGGTCATAAATGGTCTTGTTCCAGGCTGCAGTTGAGGTATGGATGAACATTCCCATGGATGCGGGGTCTTCAGGATGATACTGCTCAACAATCTTTGCCCATAAAAGCCTTGCAGCCCTGAGTTTGGCAATTTCCATAAAATAATTTGAACCGCAGGCAAAATGGAACATCATCCGCGGAGCTATGGAATCCACGGTATAACCTTTTGAAGTAAGCGATGAAAGGTATTCATTGGCCAGGGCAAGACTGAAGCCCAGTTCCTGTACAAGGGTTGAACCTGAATTCTGGAAATAGTGTCCGTTGACGGTTATTGACCTGAATACGGGGAAACGTTTGATAACCGTGTCAAGGAGATACTCGGCTTCTTCAAGATTATTCTCGAAGTTCTTGTAAAAATCACCATGAAGAAGAAGGTAAGATAAAGGATCAAAGTTCAGTCCTCCACGGAGATCTTCGCCTTTCATGTTTTTACCGCTGACCTCATAAAAGAAAAGTTCAAGTGTAAGCGGATATGATTTTGAACTCGCAAAATAAATCCGTGTTTTGGCAAGATCTATTCCATCTAGAAGGGCCGACATCTGCTTGTGAGTGGAAATTTCAGAGGCATTAAGCCCGATTGATTCTGCGCCGTGGCTCACTGCATCCTTTGCCAGCCTGTTTGCTTCTGTAATATCCTGAGTAAGTATGTCCTGGTGAACGATCCAGTTGTTCCCGTTCCTGAAAATACCCGGATGCAATTGCTTGATCTGGCCGATATAATCAAGCCCGTTCAGGGCATCGTCACGGTAATAAGGTTTCACAGGGAACCCTTCTTCCGTATTCCAGATTAATTTCTTTTCATAATCGGCACCTTTCAGATCGGCACTGATTTTTTTCTCCCACTCATCAGTAGTTATCGGCGGGAATTCCGTGAATAGCTTTTCGTAGTTTTCGCTGTTGCTCATACTTATGTTCTGTCGGCTTGCGTATTATTTCATAGTAAAGGTAAGCAAATTTAGATAATTATTTGCAGCCGGCATTCCTCCCCTTAAAAATATTAAGAGGGCAGATAAGGCATTTTCTTTCTTAACTTTACAGAAAAATAGTATGATAGTTTCGATCAGCGGAGCAAGAGGATTTATCGGCTCGGCCCTGACGAGGGCTTTTCATGCAAATGGCTGGACAGTGAAATCCATCAACAGGGAATCATTGAACATGCCGGATGATGAATTCATTAAAGAAAAAATTGAAGGCTGCGATGTGGTTATCAACCTTGCGGGCGCCAACATCTCCTCAAAGTGGACCGAAGCGTATAAAAAGGAGATACTCGACAGCCGTATCATGGTCACTGGTAAAATCGTTTCTTCCATCCTGGCCTGTTCAGAAAAACCACGGCTTCTTATCTCAGCTTCCGGAATTGATATTTATGACACCCGGAATACCCATGACGAAAGCAGCACTTCATATGCCGGAAGTTTCCTGGGGGATGTTTGCAGACAATGGGAAAACGAAGCAATGAAAGCATCGGAAGTTACAAGGGTAGTCTTACCGCGAATGGGTATGGTACTGGGAGATGGAGGAGGTGCACTTAGCAAAATGCAGCTTCCGTTCAGCCTGGGACTTGGCGCCAAAACAGGAAACGGCAGGCAGCTGATCTCATTCATTCACATCAAAGACCTTGTTAACGCCTACCTGTTTATCATTGAGCACGAATCACTTAAAGGCCCCGTCAACCTGGTGAGCCCGTTCCCGGTGAACAACAGGGATTTCAGCGCTTCCCTTGGTAAGGTTCTGAAACAACCAGTATTTCTTACCATTCCCGGGAAAGTACTCCGGTTAATATACGGGGAAGGTGCCGTGCTCTTACTCGAAAGTCACAAGGTGCTTCCCGGAAAACTCACCACCATGGGATTTCATTTCAACTACCCTACGATCAATGGCGCCCTGATAAACCTTCTCGGTTAGAGCCCCCTTGCCTGAAGATCATTTTACCAGGTCCATCTCATCAATAAGCCGTTTTGCTCCTGCGAAACTGTCAATAATGAACAGGCAGTAGCGTATGTCGAGAACTATATTCCTGCATTGCTCCGGATCATATTGAAGGTCGCTCATCGTCCCTTCCCAGTTCCTGTCGAAATTCAAACCTAAAAGCCTGCCTGAACCATCCAGTACAGGGCTGCCCGAATTGCCTCCGGTGGTATGATTTGAGGCTGTGAACGCAACATGCATGCTCCCGTCCTTATCGGCATACATCCCGAAATTATTACCAAGGATCAGGTCTTTCAGTTTAGGTTCAACAATATAATCATAGATGTCAGGATTTTCCTTCTGAAGTATGCCTTTTGCAGTTGTGAAATAACTATAACTGACGGCGTCGGCACCATGGTAATCATCGACTTTTCCATAGGCGATCCGAAGTGTCAGGTTTGCATCGGGATACCATGTTTTTTTATCCCGGAAGATCATCAATCCTTCTATAAATATCCTTTGAATGCTGTCAATGGTGCGGTTGCAGTCTGTGACTACAGGGGTAATTTTATTTTCCATGACTGCTGATGAGGACGCCGCAAGCTGATAGGCAGGATCGCTGGCAAGTTTCCTCAAAGACTTCACCCTGTGAGCCGAAAGAATGCTTATAAGCCTTGCGCTGTCGGCAAATACTGAAACCGCATACAGGTGGTCAACATATTCTTTCCAGTTACCCTGCTGATTCTTTTCAGCCTCAGCAAAATAAGCAGGTTTAAATGCCGGGTCCATGCCTTGGTAAATCATGCTGAGCTATTCAGCTG
>JBAXBP010000184.1:0-6893 GCA_037141915.1 Bacteroidota bacterium
ATTTATCGGTTAACTCATTGATCATGAATGGTAATCCCTGAACTTTATTGAACTGTGAAATGTTCGGCATGGGGAATTTCATCCTCAGGTAGTTCACGAATTGTCCGCTGTTAAGTTCGCAAACAACTATTTTCTTAAAGCTTTTCAGGATTTTTTCGGTGTTTTTAGGCAGGGGGCTGATATAGCTGAAATGTGCATGGCTGATGCTTTTGCCTTCAGCCTGTGCCAGCTTGACTGCTGAGTGAACGGCTCCGAAGGTACCTCCCCAGCTTACGACAAGGAGATCGCCTTTTTTGTTTCCGTCTATCTCCTGCTCTGGAATAAAATCTGCAATTTTTTCAACCTTGGCAGCCCTGAGGTCAACCATGATCTGGTGGTTCATAGGATCCATCGAGACAACACCTGTGATGTTCTCTTTTTCAAGTCCGCCTATACGGTGGCGCAGCCCTTCGGTTCCCGGGAGAGCCCATTCGCGTACCAGGGTTTCAGCGTTGCGTTTGTATGGTTTGTATTCTTTATCATTTGCTACTGCAATGGGTGGTTTGATAGCAGGAAGGTCCTTAACTTTCGGAATGCGGAAAAGCGCTGATCCGAAGCCGAGGTAGCCGTCGGTGAGCAGGATAGCCGGGGTCATATGTTCCATCGAAAGTTTGGCTGCCATATAAGCCTTGTAGAAACAATCGTCGGGAGTGGAGGCAGCAATAATGATAATGGGGCCTTCGCCGTTTCTTCCGAACAGGGCCTGCATCAGGTCCGACTGTTCCGATTTGGTAGGAAGACCTGTAGAAGGACCTCCGCGCTGAACGTCGACGATTACCAGCGGAAGCTCGGTGATCAGTGCAAGCCCGATAGCTTCACTCTTAAGGGAAAGGCCGGGGCCTGAGGTGGTGGTACAAGCCAGGGAGCCTGTATATGAGGCTCCGATGGCAGAACAGATGCCTGCAATTTCGTCTTCAGCCTGGAATACTTTTGCGCCGAGTGATTTATGTTTGGAAAGTTCCATGAGGATCTCAGTGGCCGGGGTGATAGGATAGGAGCCAAGGAAAAGCGGGCGGCCCGATTTTTCAGCTGCAGCAAGCAGTCCCCAGGCTGTTGCAATGTTGCCTGTTATATTGCGGTACCGGCCTTTGGCCAGTTTCGCCGGGCCAACATGAATCACAGATTCCAGGGCTTCAACGGTTTCGGCATAGTTATAACCTGCCTGGATTACTATTTTGTTGATCTCAACTATTTTCGGATTCTTTTTAAACCTTTCCTCGAAGTATTTAAAAGCAAGGCTGGTGTCGCGGTTGAATATGAAATATAAAATACCCAGGGCGAACATGTTCTTTGAACGTTCTGCCGTTTTATTGTCGATACCTGAATCTTTCAGGCTCTCCTTGGTCATTGCCGTGATGGGGGCCTTGATCATACGGTAGGATTCGAGGCTGTTGTCATCTAACGGGTTTTTTTTGTATCCTGCCTTTTCTATGGATTTTTCATCAAAGGCATCGGTGTCGACCAGAATGGTTGCTCCTTTTTTTGCCCACTTCAGGTTAGCTTTCAATGATGCAGGGTTCATCGAAACAAGTACGTCAACCAGGTCACCGGTGGTGAATATTTTTTCGGAACCCATATGGACCTGGAACCCGGAGACGCCTGCAACAGTATTTTGCGGTGCGCGGATCTCGGCGGGAAAATCAGGAAATGTTGCAAGGTCGTTCCCGGCAAGGGCTGCCGAGTCGGAAAATATTGAGCCTGACAGTTGCATGCCGTCGCCTGAATCGCCGACGAATTTTACAACTACGCTTTCTTTTTCAACAATTGGTCTTTTGTTGTTCGACATCGTTATATGTTTTTGAGAGAGTGCAAAAGTAAGAAAAATTGTGATGTTATTGGTTTTTTCATCCGCATATTCACAACGCCTCTGGGGTGTCTGCGTCGCCATGGCTGTTGCGAAATCCAGGTCAGGTAAAGGCTCCTTGTACCCAAGGCGGCTTATGTGAAATGCGAATGAAACACATAACATTAGTATGTATTGAGAGTGAATTGTTAATAATTTAACATTAGAAAGAAGGCAGATTATAAAAAATTATTTATCTTTGCAGCGGAAAACGTAATTAATAACCAGGCCTGCCATGTGCAGGCATAAATCAACAAGTCATGGCTTATACAATTAATGAAGATTGCACTGCTTGTGGAACCTGTATCGACGAGTGTCCCGTTGAAGCAATTTCCGAAGGTGATATCTATAAGATAAACCCTGAAACATGTACCGATTGCGGAGCCTGCGCAGATGTTTGCCCCGTAGAAGCAATCCATCCGGAATAATAAGTGCGAATAAAACCAAACGGGCGGCTCAGTGATCTGAGCCGCCCGTTTGGTTTTATTCTCTGAATTCTTTCAGGGCCAGGGTTTCCCCGTCAAATACCGCGTAAGTAAAGTGCGTCAGCCAGTCACCCAGAACAAACTGTACGGCTTTTCCCGATATTTGTGTTTCAACAGGGTAATGATAATGCCCGTAAATAAGGTAATCCAAATCGGGGTGCTGCAATACCAGGCTCTTTGAATGAAAGGCTATCCTTTCGTTGATCAGCCTGAGGTTTCTTTCTTCCTCCTTTTTTTCTTTCTGCAGGGCTGCACTGCGGCTCTTCCTTGACCAGAACAAGGCCATGCTTATGCCCAGGTCGGGATGTATCATCCTGAAAAGCCATTGGTTGACCGGGTTTGCAAAAACTTTTTTTATGAATTTATAACCATGGTCGCCGGGGCCCAGGCCGTCACCATGAGCCAGGTAAAAGTTCTTCCCGTTAAAGGTCCTGAATTCAGGTTCCCGGTGAAGCTGAATGCCTGTCTCTTCCTGCAGGTATGAGAAGGCCCACATGTCATGGTTCCCCCTGAAGAGGTGAACAGGGATTCCGTGATTCGTGATCCGTGAACCGTGATCCGTGAATCGTGAACCGTGATCCGTGAGCCGTGAACCGTGATCCGTGATTTCGGCCAGTTTCCCGAGAAGCCTCGAATATCCTTTGGGGACGGCAGTTTTGTACTCAAACCAGAAATCAAAGAGATCCCCCATAAGGTAAATCTCAGCCGCATCCTGTCTTGCCATTTCAAGCCAGCGAACAAGTTTTCTCTCCCGTTCAAGGCTTTGCTTACGGTCGGGGATCCCTAAATGAAAATCTGAAGCGAAATATATCTTTCCATCCATCTGAAGCACAAATATCGGAAAATTATCTGGTTTGCTTTTTCATGGCCTCCAATTCTCTTTCCCGGAGTACACGATTATGGTGAAAAACAACGTGCTTATTCCCGGGAAATGACTTACTGAGGGAGCTGTCGATCTTCATAAAATAAACTGAATCGTTTTGAAATGTCAATACAGGGCTTGTTCCTATGCCCTGGTTAAGGACCAGCAGGGACGTCAGGCTGTTCAGGTGGCTGTCGACATACGAGGTTTCAAGTGCACGCTGATTTTCCCAGATTGGTTTGAGTGATTCATCCAGATTCCTTGAAAGTTCTGCAAAACCCGGGTCATCCTGGTGTGACAGAAGGCTGCCCTGCAGGGAATCGTAAATCCTCCTGTTCCCTGCGGTTAAACCAAAGAACTTCTTCATGTCGCTGCTGGCAGGCGATCCTGTAATAACGGCATCTTCAAGGTTTGATCCGTCGGCAGCTTTCACCCTTACCGTATCACCCGGCCGGAGTTCCAGTAAAAGCCGGTTCTTTCCCGAAAACCCAAGCAGGTAAAGACCCGGTTCTTTTGCATTGAAGCGGAAATCAAAATTGCCAGGTTCACCAATGATCACCGAGTCAAAGGTCAAAGAATTCACCGGGCTCAAATCTTCAAGTTTCAGCATCTGGCCCGAAGCCCTGCCTATGTTCCCGCCAACAGTGGTATTACCTTCCCTGGCAGTATGACAGGAGACCAGGCCAAGCAGGAGAGAAATGGTTAGAAACAAGCTTCTCATTTTAATTCATGTTTGATCTTATTCACAATGAACCTGTCAATAGGAAACGTAAAGTCCTCCTCTTTTAGTTCATTAATCTGGAGCCACCTGAAACTCTGGGCGCCATCGACAGCAGGGATGTCAAATTTCTTGACGGTTGTGGTAAACCTGAATGGCCGATCGATATGCACCCTGTAATATACATTGAAGAGTTGCATATCGGTAGGCAGCAGGGTGGTCGGCTGGTAAAAATCGGTGGTGTAAAAATGAGAAATGCCGCTGATCTCAGAGCTCAGCTCTTCCATGAATTCCCTTCTCAGGCAGTCGATTGTTCCTTCGCCGAATTCAAGTGCCCCTCCCGGGAATTTGGTCATGAAAATGCCAAGCCGGAATTCGTCGGTGACCAGTATTCTGCCATCCACCGTGAACAAGCCATAGATTCTTATGTTAAATTTTTTTTCAGGCATGGTTTTTTCTCCCCTTCAGGTATGTTTCCGGACTCATGACAGCCATCCTGCTGTGCCTGAAATCCCTGGTATTACGTGTTACTATAATTGTTATCTGAGGATGACTTTCTGCTGTATAATTCTGCAGCGCGTCTTCAAAATCAGCGAACCCTGAATAAATAGCCGAGTTTACGATCCCTGTCGGCATAGAGAGTGTCTTTACTATACTCTCAAGTTTAATAAACTGTGCAATGATTTTTTTATGAGAGGCTGATTTATAAAGTATATAATAAGCGTGGCTGTAACTCAGTGCGGAAGTATACGCGATGACTTTGCCTTTCTGAGCAAGCATAAAGATATCTGCGGCCTGTTCTGAAAATGGCAGCCGGCCCGTCAGCAGGTCAAGAATCACATCGGTATCCAGGAACAGATGATCCATTTACCTGTACTTTTTTGTTAAGGCAGATTTCAGTTCATCTTTGTAATCAAGTCCATCTGCCAAGGGGATTGATCCTTTCAAAGATGTGATCAGGGGAGAGTATGCTGATTGCTGTTCTGCCTCCTCCTTGCTTACCTGTGTCTTCAAATAGGTCTCTACCATGTTTGACAGGCTTCGTCCCGATATACGTGCAGCAATTTTGGCTTTCATTATGACACCCTCATCTATCGTCAGAGTAAGTTTAACATTCATTACACGTGTGTTTATATTTACAAAGATACGTATAATGATCTTGGAATGCAAATATTTTACTCTCTTAATCCGGGAATTTCCAAAAAGTGATATTAAGGCAGCTTATTTTATTGCCCTTGTGATATGTCTTTTCCCGGGGGGGCCGGGAATTTTTTCGGTGCTGAACCCCGCGGATTTCATCGACCTTATGACATCCCCCTTAACGGAATAGGTTGTAAGGACCGCCCCGGTTTTCATAGCCCTGAAAAGTTTCATGAAGATTTCGGCAGTCCATAATTCAGGCTGCACAGCAGGCGAAAAGGCATCAAAATAAACGAGGTCGAACTGACCTGGTTCAGGTGAGTAATCCTCTAGTTTACTATAAATTTTATGTATGTGGAAGAAGTTGCTGAGCACCTCTGTCTTACCCCATTCAGCAAGGTGAAGCTTCCCGAAAGTCCTTGAATAATCAATGGAACACAGCATGCGTGGATAATTGAGCTCCGACCATACCTCTTTTCCCAGGGGAAACGCTTCAATAGCAGTGTACATCACATGTTTCCCCGTCGTTTCGGCTTCGGCTTGAGTAAGGAATGCATTCAGGCCGGTGCCGAAGCCTATTTCAAGAACATTGATCGTTCCCGCAATTGCTTTGACATGCATGAAGCCTGCATCAATGAAGACATGACGGGATTCCTGAATCGCGCCGTGAGTCGAGTGGTACGCTTCGTTCAGGTCAGTATTAAGTATGGTATGGGAAGAATCCCCGGTGACTATAAGTTGCAATTAAATTGAAATTCCTGAATCCTGATCCGTTCATTTATTTGTACATTGTACATTGTAATTCCATTCCTACCACAGCCTCACATACTTGTTGGGGTTGTATTCATGCATGAGTTCGTAAACTTTCTCGAATACGTTCTCAGCATTGGGGTTAGAGAAATAATCCCCGTCGTTGCTGTATGCCGGGCGGTGGTCTTTCGATGTGAGCGTGCGGGGTTCAATATCGAGGAAACGATATCCTTTCTGGTCTTCAAGCACTTTCTGCATCATATAGGCGGTTGCGCCTCCGGGGACATCCTCGTCAAAGAAAACAATCTTGTTGGTCTTTTTGAGTGAATTGACAATTACACCGGGAATATCGAAGGGGACCAGGGTCTGCACATCGATAAGCTCAACCGAAATGTTGAAGTCTTTCAGTTGCGTCACGGCTTCCTGGGCGATGCGCACACAAGCTCCGTAAGTTACCAGTGTTACGTCACTGCCTTCATTAAGGATCTCAGGAATGCCAAGAGGAGTCCGGAACCTTCCGATATTGGCCGGCATTTTCTCTTTCAGCCGGTAACCGTTAAGAGGCTCAATGATCAATGCAGGATCATCAGAAGCCATCATGGTATTGTAAAACCCTGCAGCCTGGGTCATATTCCTTGGTACAAGCACATGCACCCCGCGTATGGAGTTGATGACCATGCTCAGGGGTGAACCTGAATGCCATATCCCGACCAGCCTGTGGCCCCGGGTAGAAATGATCATAGGCACTTTCTGGCCGCCTTTAGTGCGGTACTGGGTGGTTGCAATATCATCGCTCAGCACCTGTAAACCGTAAAGAAGATAATCGAAATACTGTATTTCGGTGACCGGTCTTAGTCCTCTCAATGCAAGGCCTAAGCCCTGGCCGAGTATGGTAAGTTCACGTATGCCTGTATCCCAGACCCTGTTCTCGCCATATTTAGCCTGCATGCCTTCAAGGGTTTGGTTCACACCGCCGATCTTTCCGACATCCTCCCCGAAATATACCATCAGGGGATTGTTCTTCAACAGATAATCGTTGTTGGCGACCAGGACTTC
>JBAXBP010000185.1:0-6871 GCA_037141915.1 Bacteroidota bacterium
ATACAGCGTATGAGCGAAAAGTCAATAATCGAGAAACCCGTTACAGCATACTATATCTGTAAAATGATCGGGGTCAGCCGACCTGCACTCCATAGATGGAGCAAAGCAGGCATTGTCCGCTATCATAAACTTGGAGGCAAACTTTTTTACTTTGAAAGTGAAGTAATGGAGGACCTAAAAAAATGCTGATTAATCAGTCGATTAATCTCCAGTAATGGGAGCCTATGAATTTCCAATAAATCAAAATTAACCAAACCAACTAAACCAAACTACTATTTATGAGAATCAGTAAAGAATCACTGGCAGAACTCAGAGATAAACTGCCTCGTGGAAGCGCTCAAAAGATAAGAGCGCGACTAATCAAGAAAAATATCCGGTTTACGCAGCAATACATTTACCGTTGTCTGGATCCTGACCAGGACGATTACAATCCTACAATCATCGACGAAGCAATTAAACTTGGTGAAGAGATAACAAAAAGTATAAAGGAGAAGGAAGAAAGAGTTTCACATCTAAGGTACGCGTTCTGATGAGAACATTTTCTGCCATGTCCCTACCGGACAAACGATTAACCATGCAGGCTTACGAACAATTACGGTCTATGTATAAAACAATTACCGACAAGCCTGGTAACCTGCCTATGGAGCTCAGGGATAAACTATTGCAGCAAGCACGACGCTTGCAACAATTGATGGATGCATTGGAAGCGGAAATATTATCCGAGTAATTCAATCTTCACGAGTTTCCCAAATCCAGACTAACCATTCCAGCAGTGAGTAAAGATTCTCAAAGGATAACCCATAGCTGCTATGAATCAGCAGGGGAGATGCTCCTTGATAAGATTGCTGAGGTCAACAGCATTTTGATCAAACAGAAGGCCAAGACCGGTGAGACCGAATCGTATCGGTTCTGGATCAAGGTTGCCGATGTGATGAAGTTCGCTTGGGATTATATTCAGGATGTACAGTGGATATTGAGAAAAAACCAAATCCTTGAAGCAGAAAACAAGTGGCTTAAGGATTGGAATATTGAGTTGTCAAAGCGGCTTGAACACTATGAACTGGTAAGAGAGATGAAGCTTAACGGCCGTTTTGAAGAAATCGTGAAAAGTGTTGATGAAATGCTCTCTAAAAGAGAACAGCAATCTAATCCTATCAAACAAACCCTACCTGATGAATGAATTACCCGATAACCAGGGAATCGAGCTGCCAAATATTGAGATCCTCAATGAAGAAGAAGTACTTCTGTTTGCAGATACAGCCTTGGTTGAGGCCGGTAAAAACCTGACCCGTCGGGGTGAGGTAATCAATCAGATTTGCGATCTGATCTTTAAAATGGACGATCCTGTGAGGCAAAGCATATTTGTTGACGATATCTCAAAGCGCCATAAAATCTCCAAAAAGGCAATCACTGACCGGATAAAAACCTTGAAGGATTCGGTCACTGTAATTAAGCAAGATAGCAAGGATGAATTTGAGGGTTTCGGCGACATTGACAGAAAGACGGCACGGAAACTGGGATTCTTTGAACATCGCAATTGCTTTTACTTTTTAACGAAGGATGGTCCATTCAGGGCGTCGAATTTCATCATTCGCCCTCTGTTTCATATCTATTCCAAGACCGATAACAAACGCCTGGTCGAGATCATCAATGAGGACGATTATAAACGAACGATTGACATACCTTCCAAAAGCTTTGTCAGCATAGAACAATTCCAGGCCGCCGTGATCAATGAAGGCAATTTTCTTTTCTTCGGCACAAAATTTCATTTTCTTAAGATCCTGGACCACATCGCTAACAAGTTCCCGGTATGCAACGAGCTGAGAACGCTTGGCTGGCAGCGGGAAGGGTTCTATGCCTTTGCGAACGGAATCTTTAATGGTACCTGGCAACCGGTGGATGAATATGGAATTACAGAACATGCAAAACAAAAGTATTTCTCCCCGGCATATTCCCGTGTTTATAATGAGGTCCGTGAAGATGACGATGATTATGAAAGCGACCGCTATTTCATCTGGCAGCAGTCCCCGATCACTTTCGGGGAGTGGACCAAACTCATGATGGATGTCTATGGATCTAATGCCAGAATAGCGATTGCCTTTGCCATAGCGACGGTCTTCAGGGATCTGATCTATGAGAAATATAAAATATTCCCTCACCTCTTTCTATTCGGTGAGAAACAATCCGGCAAGTCACAGCTTGCCTGGTCCTTGTCAAACCTATTCTTTAATAATATGCCCGCATTCAATTTAAGCTCAGGAACCCAGGTCGGATTCCACCGGAAGTTATCCAGAATAAAGAACGCCCTTTGCTGGTGGGATGAATACTCCAATGATATTGATCCCAAAAGGGTTCAGACGCTGAAAAGCGCTTTTGACGGCATGGGCCATGAAAAAGGGAAAATGACCAGGGATAATCGCACGGAAGTAACCAAAGTCAACGGTTCTTCCGTGATCAGCGGTCAATACCTGCCTACCGTTGATGACAATGCCCTGTTTACCAGGTCCATCCTGCTTTCATTCATCCGGAAGATCTATACTGCAGAACAACTTGCACGCTATGATGAATTGAAAGGCTATGAGCAGCAAGGCCTGAGTAGCCTTATCGGAGAAATCCTTAAATACAGGAAAGAGATTGATCAGGGGTTCAGCATGGTCTTTTCGGACCTGATGGATAAGATCAAAGATGAACTTACCCGGGAAGGAAAACAGTTTGAGGAACGGCTGGTAAGAAATTTCTGCATCATACTGGCACCGGTTAAGATCGTACTTAAGTCCATGCTGCCGCTTGACCTTAACTTCACATTTGATGAGATCTACGGCCAGGCAAAGATCATGATCACGGAACTTTCCGTGCAGATTTCCTCAAGCGAATCCTTGTCCAACTTCTGGATGATGACCGAATATCTGCTGGATAATAAGCTGATCGAAGCCGGGAAGGATTTTGAAGTGAAATCCATTGCCACCATCAAGGTAACCAATAAGAACTCACAGGCAGAGATTCTGAATTACCCAGAACCAAAAGTGGTTCTGTTCATTCGTTTTTCAAGGATACATCCTTTATATATGGAAGGTCACCGCAAGCAGTTTGGCAAAAACGGGGTGGACCTGGTCAGCCTGATGCATTATATCAAGCATCACCCCAGTTATATCGGATCGGTCGGCAGTTACCGGTTCGAAGATTCAGTTAGCAGTTGCTTTGCATTTGATTATGAGGCATTAAAGGTCAACTTGCAACGGTCGCAAAGGATTGTTGGGGAAGAAGACCAGCCTTTTTAAATTTTTTAGAAATGAGTTTCCGAAATTTTGTTGTTTTTCGATCCTACGTCCTACAAAATAGATTATAATATTAAAAATCAACAATATAGAGTGTAGGAAGCTGTAGGAAGTTGTAGGAAGCTGTAGGACTGTAGGACTGTAGGAAGCGGTTTTTCGTGTTGGGCAAACGGTTTTTTAATTTTTTTTTCAATGGGTGAATTAAAGAAAATAGATGGGTATGGATGGGAATATTATGATTCGGTTCCCGGCGATTTCACCCTGGCTACCCTGGAAGATTTTCATATCAAAGGAGTAAAACGCATTGGCCTGGAATTCCTGATCCGGTATGCTGACAAGGAAAAGTATCAGGTTTGTATCGTGTCCGAGCGGCTGACTTCAGTATTCCTGCAACCATTTATCGAAGCAAACAGAGTATTCATCAAAAAAACATAGCAATGTCTTCAATCACGATCAATCAGCTTATTAAGAATACCATTGAACAGAACCGGTATTCTAAACGGAAAGTAGCAACAGCTGCAGGCATCTCTGAAAAGACCCTTCGGAAGATCCTCAACAGCGATGATATCGATATTTCAGCGTTATTCCTTCTCAGTCGTGCCATCGGCTTTAAGGTCACTATTGAATTCTCCAATGACCAGACCAGTATCAAGTTCCCATTAATCCAGATGGACCATGAAGATGCTTCTCAAGATTGAAAAGATTCAGGATATTGTGTTGAATTTCCTGGCTTTTATGCTATTGCTGGGACTAATCCTTTATCCAATCCTGTTTCCTCACCATCTTGGTGAAGTTATCGGCCTTATTGTCAAAGGCTATAAATCGATCAATCCTTGACCTTTATATTAAATAGTCACCCAGTTACATTTGCTCTATGCCTTCACCGATGATTGTAAGTTGTGAGTGTGAACCTTATCTGATCAGGTTCCTTGAATCGTATTTCGAAACTTCATCTCCGATTGAGTTCCCAAGAAATCACGATTTCAATTTTCAATTGACGTTCCTGGTTACCCAGCCCCCTAAAAATTGGGAAGAGGAAGATTATGGAGAAAATCACCTGAAAATCCAGCTTCCCTACATGGAGAATAAAAATGCTTATTCCTATTGGTATCTGTCCAGGAGGGCACAGACTTCCTTTGTGGAACGAATCCGATCATTTTATAAATGTGTCTTCCATGAACAGGTCAATCAAAGCATAATCCTTGGTTTCTCGCGCAAAGTATCCATTGAATTGTTTATTGATCGGTACTCAATGCCCGGTGAATCCTGGGATATGATGAAGAAAGATTATGATCGGTATCGCAGAAATCGACGCAGGCTTAAGCTTAGAAAAAAGCATAAAATTCTTGTCAGTTGAATGGTCCTGTTGTCCCTCGATGGTCGCGTGGGGTCGCATAGGGTCGCGAGGGGCCGTTTGCTTAAAAAAGTGAAAATTAAATTGAAGTCATGGAAAATATTTCAGTGCATGAAGGAATAAATTTTGGGGGAGTAAATCCTATCTACTGGATTTTCAAGGAAGATCTTCTTTCATTGGTATACTCGAAGAATACCTGGACTGCAACCGTTGCACTTGGCTTGGGTCGATCCTGGAATACATTGTATGCCACAGCGGAAACTATTCAGATTGAAGGTGAGGAGCAGGAAACTACTTCCGGAACCAAGTATGTTTACAAGATCTCGATGCAGGTTCCCAAAGACCGACCCTCGGTTGAACTTCTGCTTCGAAAGATGAATCAACGAGGCATCATTGTACTCACCAAGGATAAAAATGGCACCATGCGGATTTTCGGAACTCCGGATTGCCCCATGAAAAAAACATCCAAACTTTTGATACCAAAGGAACCTGAAGGCTATAACGGGTACCAGATTACTTTTCAGGGTGAGTTTCCTCAACCGGCCTTATTTTATGGCGGTACAGCCAATTCCATCATTGTTACCCCGCCGCCTGATCCTGGTGGTGACAGTACCTTGTAAGTCCTTTATTAACCATACCAGCAGCAGTATCATTGCAACCTTAATCAGTTACAATGAACCGCCTGTTGAATGAAATTCTTTCCTCTGTTTGGCTGATCGACAATGAACGTTCAGCGTATTATGCTTCCCTGATCCACACTTTGTTTAATGGTGGCTGTGTCAATCAAGGGGATCTCTCCATCGAAAGGGCAAAATCAAGATCATTTGTACTCTCAGGAAGTTCCACTGATCAGTCTTTCGGATTAAAGGACGAATCCATTCCTAAAGGCAGCATTGCCGTTATCCCGATCCGCAGCGAGATCATGAAGTATGACCAGGAGTGCGGACCCCGTGGCACCATGTCCATCATGGATGAGATCGACGCGGTGAATAACAACCCGAATATATCAGGAATGCTTCTGCTGATTGATTCACCAGGTGGTCAGGTTTCGGCCACAGACCTTCTGGCCGATAAAATCAAATCATCCCCAAAGCCGGTAGTTTCTTTTGTTGAAGGCCTGTGCGCAAGTGCAGCACTTTGGATCGCCGCCGGATCGGACAAGATCTTTGCTTCATCCGATCTGGACCGTATCGGCTCCATCGGTGTGATGCTCGCCTTTGCTGATCTTAAACCCTACTATGAAAAGCTTGGGGTTAAGTTCCATGAATTTACGGCCACCTTATCTACGAATAAGAACAAAGATTTCAATGATGTTCTTTCCGGCAATTATGACGGGTACAGGACAGAGGTACTGGATAAGATCAATGAAAAATTTATAGCACACATCAGGGAGTGCCGGCCTGCGGTCAGCGAAGACGCTTTAAGCGGCAAGATGTTTTTTGCCCAGGATGCCATTGCGGCCGGACTACTTGATGAAATAGGCTCATTTCAATCAGCCCTTGCTTATACAGCCAACCTGGCAATGCAATACAGTAATGTTCAATCTAAACATAATGATACCATGAAATTTTCAGCAAAATGGAATACCCTTATGGCTTTCTTTGGTTTCACCGGCGATCAGGCCGAGGCTGAAGAAATGACCGCAGAGAGAATTGGTCAGCTCGATCAGGAGATGGCTGCCCTTAAGTCCAGGAACGAGGATCTGGATGCAAGCCTTCAAAAAGAATCTTCGGCAAAGAAGCAGGCACTTGATCAGTTGGCTGCCGAACAGCAGGCACACAGCTCAACCCGTAAAGAACTTGCAGATCTTAAGGCAGAAGATGCCAAAATAGAAACTATCGCAGGTAAAACTGCCGATAAGATTACCGGCGATAATCCCGCCAAGGCCGTGTACGGACACGATAAACTCGCAGAACAGTTTTTAGGTAAATAAAATATTCACGCAAATCTTTTTTCACAATGGCAGAAATTTCATTAGCTCAGTTGAAGGAAGCTTTCGGTACCTATATCGGAACGAACCAGAAGGATATTCTTCTGCTTCTCATGCAGGCCACGGTCAGCCAAAAACATATGACCACCATCGCCTCAGCCGATCTTGAATACCGTGCTTCCAAAGCCGTCATCGATGATATGGTCCAGGGTTTTCAGAAGAAATGGACTCCCAAAGGAACGGCAACTTTCACCCCCATCGCTATACCGCAGAGGCGGCATAAGTTCGATTGGGAAATGTACCCCGATGATA
>JBAXBP010000186.1:0-6856 GCA_037141915.1 Bacteroidota bacterium
CCTCAGGGCGTGGGGGTTCGAGTCCCTTCATCCGCACAAAATCAAATCAGCAGTCCCGGTTTGAGAAATCCGGGCATATTAAGATCAATTTTAACCGAAGAGGAATTCATGAATTTATCAAGAGAAAGCACAGGTGAATTAACCGCCACGATCCGGATGGAGATTACCCCGGAAGACTATACCGAACAGGTAAGCAAAGTGATCAAGGATTACCAGAAAAAAGCCAACATACCAGGCTTCCGCCCAGGACATGTGCCGTCGGGGATGATCCGTAAAATGTACGGAAAATCTGTTCTGGCCGAAGAGGTCAACAAACTGATCTCCGACTCGCTGAACAACTACATCAAGGAACAGAACCTGGACATGCTTGGCAATCCTATCCCCAGCCAGGAGAAAAATTCCGAGGTCAACTTTGACACCCAGACCACCTTTGAGTTCTTTTTTGACATTGGGTTTGCACCTGCGTTCAAAGTCCCCTTGGGACCTGAAACTGAAGTTGAAGACGTTGAGATCACTATCGACGACAGTATGATCGACAAATACGTGGAGGATACCCGCAAACAATATGGTACTCCTGTCCGGGTTGAAGAAAGCGTGCAGCCTGCAGGCGAAACGGAAATCACTGATCCGGAAGCAGAAACAAAAGAAGAAGAAGCTCCCAAAGCCCCTGAAATGATACCTGCCGAAATGAATGCTGAATTCTTTGATAAGGTATACCCCGGCGAGAAGATTGAAACAGAAGAACAGCTCAGGGAAAGGATAAGAAAGGATGCTTCAGCAAGTTTTTCACAGGAAACCGACAAGATTTTCTTCAACAAAGCTACCGATACGCTGGTAAAAGGCGCAGAATTTGACCTGCCTGATGAATTCCTGAAACGCTGGCTGCTTGAATATAATGAAGGTAAGTACACAGCGGAACAAATCGAAAAGGATTACGCTTCTTTCAGGGAGTCGATGAAATGGCAGCTTATCGAAAACAAGATTATAAGGGAACATGACATCAGGGTAAGTGACGAAGAAATAAAGACTTACATCCGCACTGTCATGCTCCGCAGAGTCGGCACGGAATTTGTCGATCCAGAGATGGAAAAGAGATATGAAACCATAGTGGATTCGTTCATGCAGAACAAGGAACAGGTGCAGAGGATCAATGACCAGCTTTATAATGCTCGTCTGCTCGGATTGTTCAAAACACAGCTGAATGTGGTAAAGAAAGAAGTGTCGTATGATGAATTCATTAAAATTGCTTCGGAAGCGCATGAGCATACCCATGAGCATCACGATCATGAGCATGAGCATGAACATGGGCACGAGCATGAATAAAAAGCGAAAAGCGAAAAGCGAAAAAGCGTTGGGCGAAGCCCAAATGAGCACACAAATGAAATAAACAATTGGTGCGAATAAATAAAAAATAGCGAAGTAGCGAAATTTTAAAAGATAACCTTATACAAAAGATTATGGACGAATTTGCAAGATATGCAACCAGGCACAAGGGTATCAACAGCCTGACCCTTGAAAAGTACAAGAGTATTTCGGCTAACTACATCTCCCCGACCATCATAGAAGAAAGGCAGCTCAACGTTGCCACAATGGATGTCTTCAGCCGTCTTATGATGGACCGTATAATTTTACTTGGGGTTCCTATTGATGATTACGTTGCCAACATCATCCAGGCGCAGCTTTTATTCCTGGAATCGGTGGATTCGCACAAGGATATACAGATCTATCTGAATACACCGGGCGGGTCTGTATATGCAGGGCTCGGCATTTACGACACCATGCAATATATCAATCCCCATGTTGCAACTATCTGTACCGGAATGGCTGCTTCGATGGGCGCAATCCTTTTATGTTCAGGCGAAGCGGGCAAGCGCACTGCCCTGAAACATTCCAGGATACTGATACACCAGCCCATGGGGAGCGCCGAAGGACAGGCTTCCGACATCGAGATCACCACACGGGAGATCCAGAAGCTAAAAAAAGAACTCTACGAAATAATTTCCCTGCATTCAGGCCAGCAATATAAAAGGATACTCAAGGATGCCGACAGGGATTACTGGATGACCGCAGATGAAGCCAAGGAATATGGCATGATAGACGAGGTTCTTATTAAATCGAAGAAAGAAACGCAGTAATGGCAAAAACAGAGGAACGCTGTTCTTTTTGCGGCAGGGAAAAACATGAGGCAAAGGTCCTGATCGCAGGGCTCAGCGGCCACATCTGTGACAATTGCATTCAGCAGGCCCAGACCATACTGGTGGAGGAACTTGCAGCAAAAAAGCCAAAGAATATCCAGGAATACGCTCTCCTCAAGCCTAACGAAATAAAGCATTATCTTGATCAGTACGTGATCGGCCAGGATGAAGCCAAAAGGGTTATCTCCGTAGCAGTATACAATCATTATAAACGTATCAGGCACGCGAAGGAATCCAAGGATGATGACGTTGAACTTGAAAAATCCAACATCATCGTAGTTGGTGAAACAGGCACAGGAAAGACCCTTTTAGCAAGGACTATTGCGAAAATGCTCAACGTCCCGTTCTGCATAGCCGATGCTACGGCTCTCACTGAGGCAGGTTATGTAGGAGAGGATGTTGAAAGTATCCTGGCGAGGCTGTTACAGGTTGCCGATTACAACCTGGAGGCCGCAGAAAGAGGGATTGTGTTTATCGACGAGATCGATAAGATCGCCCGTAAAAGCGACAACCCCTCCATCACCAGGGATGTTTCCGGTGAAGGAGTGCAGCAGGCTCTTCTTAAAATGCTTGAAGGTTCAGTTGTGAACGTTCCTCCACAGGGGGGAAGGAAACATCCTGAACAGCGAATGATACAGATCAACACCCAGAATATTCTTTTCATCACCGGGGGTGCCTTTGACGGAATCGAAAGAAAGATTGCAAATAGGTTGCAAACCAACAAGATAGGTTATAAAATAGACAGGAAACGTGAAGAAGTGGACAAGGACAATATTCTTCAGTACATCTCGCCTGTTGACCTTAAGGCATTCGGGCTGATTCCCGAACTTGTGGGAAGGATGCCGATCGTGACTTTCATGCATGCCCTCGACAAGCCAACGCTCAAACGCATACTCACCGAACCGAAAAATTCACTGGTGAAACAGTACATTAAACTGTTCGAGATGGACAATGTGAAACTGACCTTCGATGAAGAAGCCCTGGACTTCATTGTTGAGAAATCGGTGGAATTCAAACTTGGAGCAAGGGGACTCAGGGCAATACTTGAAGGTGTGATGAACGATGCCATGTTCGAGCTTCCTTCAAAAGCCAATGTTAAAAACCTGAAAGTCAACCTTGCCTTTGTCGAAGAAAAATTCAACAAAACAAGTTTATCCAGGCTCAGGGTGGCCTGATACTAAACAGACCCTTCTCATCGTTTATTTCAGGGCTTACACAACGGAGATTCCGATGAGAATATTGTTACTATCTTTCTTACTTGTGTTTTCAGCTAACCTGACACTTCTTTCCCAGGATACGACGAAGATCGCCCTGCCAGGGAAGATTGTCCAAGGCGACACCCTGCCAGCCATTGACCTGAACAGTGTGGTGATCTTTCCTTCCGGTAAATTCGATACCCGAAGGGAAGCAGCACGTTACGACAGGCTGGTTTATAACATCAAATTCGTTTATCCTTATGCCAAACTGGCAGGGGTCAAGTTAAAGCAGATCAAAGCAGTGCTTGACACTATTAAAAACGAAAAGCAGAGGAAACTGTTCCTTAAAAAATCGGAAAAGGAGCTTGATGCCCAGTTCGGCGACCAAATCCGTGACATGTCGTATTCACAGGGAAAGATACTTATCAAGTTGATCTACAGGGAAACTGAGTCTTCAACATTTGTCATAGTCAAGGAACTCAAGGGAGGATTCAGCGCCTTTTTCTGGCAAACCTTCGCACGGATTTTCGGGTACGATCTTAAAGCCGTTTACGACCCCAAAGGCGAAGACCAGGGAATTGAAAGGATCGTACAGATGATAGATGCAGGCGCAATATGAAAATAAGCATTAAATTTACAGGCTTGGCAGAGTTATGAAGTTATCCATCGTCATCGTCAATTACAACGTCAGGTATTTCCTTGAGCAATGCCTGCATTCAGTACAAAATGCCTGCAAAGGCATTGAAGCTGAAGTTTTTGTAGTTGACAACAGCTCGGTTGACGGTTCAGTTAAAATGGTGAGTGAAAAATTCCCAGACGTTATCCTGATTGCAAACAAGGATAACCTTGGCTTTTCCACAGCCAACAACCAGGCCATGTCGAGGGCTAAAGGGGAATATATCCTTTTGCTCAACCCCGATACACTGGTTGAGGATGACACACTAAGGAAGGTCGTGGGTTTCATGGATGAACATCAGGATGCAGGAGGACTGGGTGTAAAAATGATTGACGGGAAGGGCAAGTTCCTGCCCGAATCCAAGCGCGCCTTACCTACACCGCTCGTAGCTTTCTACAAGATATTCGGGTTTTCTTCACTCTTCCCAAGGTCCAGGATCTTCAGCCAGTACCATCTTGGATACCTTGATAAAGATAAAACCCATATTATAGACGTGCTTGCGGGAGCATTCATGCTGCTGAGGAAAACAGTCCTCGACAAGATCGGCCTGCTGGATGAATCCTTCTTCATGTACGGCGAAGATATCGACCTGAGCTACAGGATAACCCAGGCGGGTTATAAGAACTATTATTACCCCGAAACGAGGATCATCCATTACAAGGGTGAGAGCACAAAAAAGAGCAGCATCAATTATGTGTTCATGTTCTACAATGCAATGATCATTTTTGCAAAGAAGCATTTTTCAAAAAAAAATGCAAGGTCTTTCTCAATGATGATCCATTCGGCGATCTACCTGCGTGCTGGTGTTTCAATCCTTACCAGGTTTGCCAACAGGATATTGCTGCCTCTCTTGGATGCCCTGATGATTTACGCAGGTATGTACTTTATCACTTTCTACTGGGAAAAGAATTTCATTTTTCAATATGGGGGGCATTACCCTCCCGAGTTCATGCTGGTTGCTGTCCCCCTGTACATTCTCTTCTGGCTCATCAGCGTATACGTAAGCGGGGGATATGACAGGTCGATCATGTTGAAGAAAGTGTTCCAGGGCATGCTGGTAGGCACCGTACTGATCCTTCTGCTCTACAGCCTTCTTAGCGAGAACTACAGGTTTTCGAGAGCGCTTATCCTCTTCGGTGCCATGTGGGGCCTGATGATCATGCTTGCAGTAAGGGTGTTCCTTCATTTGTCGAAATTCAACGGCTTCCAGCTCCTTACAATTAAAAATAAAAAGTTCGTCATTATTGGCGAGAAGGAAGAATCGGAAAGGGTTTCCGACCTGCTCCAGAAAACCGGTATGAACCCGGCTTTCGTTGGACTTGTGAGTTACCGGCCTATTAAAGGCAACACCAATGGTTTTATCGGAAGTCTCGATCAGATCAAAGACATCATCACCATTCACAAGATCGATGAAGTGATATTCTGTGCAAAGGATATCCCCGCCCAGGTCATCATCGATAAAATGTCGGAACTCAAAGATGCCCAGGTGGATTATAAAATTGCCCCTCCTGAAAGCCTTTCCATCATAGGCAGCAACTCTATAAACACATCCGGCGACCTGTATGTCGTCGACATCAACGCTATCACTAAAAAATCAAACCGAAGGAACAAGAGGGTCTTTGACCTGGTTGCCGGGCTTATCACCCTGCTGCTTTACCCTCTCTTCATTTTCCTTGTTAAAAATCCGCTGGGACTGGCCAGAAATATTATCCTTGTACTGATCTCGAAAAAATCCTGGGTCGGGTATACTCCGGCAAGCGGAGCCCAGGCACAGCATGTACCCCTGATCAAGAAAGGTATTCTGAATCCGTTGGATGCCCTGAAGTCGAAACAGATCAGCGAAGAGGACAAGAACAGGATCAACATTCTTTATGCCCGGGATTATCACCTTACCAACGATATCAATATCATGTTCAAAGGGTTCAGGGACCTGGGAAGGAATTGATCATTTTATTTTGAATGATTTTAAATAAGAAATATAACGTACCTTTGCGGCATAATAAATCAGGTATATGAGGACTGTAGAAGTAGTTGTTCCAAGGTTAGGCGAAAGCGTGATTGAGGCAACGATAATCAGATGGCTGAAGAATGAAGGCGAGCAGGTTGCAGCTGAAGACGCACTTGTCGAGATAGCAACAGATAAAGTTGATTCCGAGATTGTGTCAACAGCAAGCGGCAAGCTTTCGAAAAAATTGTTCAACGAAGGGGATGTGGTAGCTGTTGGTAAAGTTTTTGCCCTGATAGAGACCGATGGGGAAGCCGGGGCTGCAGTGCCTGATGAAGGTGCAGCTGAATCACAACTTTCCTCCGGCAAAGCCAAATCAGCAGAGCCTGTCACCGAAACCGCTCAGAACATTGACGGAACGAATGACAGCCATCAAGAGGCTGTTCCTTCAACCCGCTACTATTCTCCCCTTGTGCGCAGCATAGCCCAGCAGGAAGGTTTGTCTTTCAAAGAACTGGATTCCATACCCGGCAGCGGCAAGGACAGCCGCCTCACCAAGCAGGACATCCTGGATTATATTGCCAAGAGGCTACCTGGTGCCAGCCAGGCACAGCCCGTTTTACCCGCCGCAATCAAACCTGAACCTGTGATCCCTGTTTTTACGAAAGGCGACGACCGCATTATTGAAATGGACAGGGTAAGGCAGCTTATTGCAAACCATATGGTGAGATCGCTGCAGACCTCTCCCCATGTGACTTCGTTCATAGAAGTGGATATGAGCAGGATCACAGGCTGGAGGGAAAAGAATAAGGATCCATTTCAGAAGAAGTACGGGGAAAAACTG
>JBAXBP010000187.1:0-6768 GCA_037141915.1 Bacteroidota bacterium
GTCTGAATATAGTGGGCAGGATGAACATCAAGAGCCTGGAGCCTGCGGCCATGCTTTCGCTGCTGAGGGTTTTATATGCATCAAGTACCGGTGTGACGGATATTGCTCCTCTGAAAAACCTGGTCAACCTTCAGACCCTCTACCTCAACAATACTTCGGTGAGCAGCCTTCAACCTTTGAGTGCTTTGGCAAATCTTAAAGTGATAAGCATAGAGAACACCCAGGTAGCCGATCTTTCGCCTTTGTACGGGATGGCTAACCTTGTTTATGTGTATGCCGATAACAGCCAGGTGGTGCTTAAGGAAGCCAATAAGTTCTTCGATAAAGTTCAGGGCTGCCTGCTGATCTTCCAGACGTTCGAAAACAACAACTGGTGGAAGGGGCTGAGCAAGGCCTGGCAGGATGTGTTCATCGCCGCCGAAGGGCTTAAAGTCCAGCCCGACAAGCTGCAGCTTCAGCAGATCGCCAACATGGATGAACTCAGCTTCGCAGAGAATTTTTCGATCAGTGACCTTACCCCGGTGCAGAAACTTTCGAGGCTTGAGAAGCTCAGCTTTACAGGTACTACAGTGAGCAGCCTGTTGCCATTATGTAATATTATGATGCTGAAGAGCCTGCACTGCGGAAAGAACCCCATTACTGATCTTACTCCGGTTGCCGCCCTGTCAAAACTGACCGACCTTGACTTCAGCAACTGCCAGGTTGAAGAGCTGATGCCGATCCAGAATATGACACAGCTCGAAAGCCTTAAATTCAGCGGTACTCCGGTGAAAAGGCTGAAATACCTGGTCAACCTGAGGAACCTGAAAGTTCTTGAACTATATAATACCAAGGTGAGCTCACTGGATGAACTTGAAAATATGCGTGACCTCGAATCTCTGAAGATCTTCAACACCAAGATCTCGGCGAAAAAGGTTGAAAAGTTCAAACTGACCCACCCGAAATGCGAAGTGGTATACTATTGAATCGTGACTCGTGAATCGCGACTCGTGAATCGTTCAATTCAATCGTGAATCGTAAATCGTACATCGTAAATGAATATTGAGGTCTGCTTCACTCCAAAGCTCTTTCCCGACATCCTCACAAAGGATAATTATGTGGTTGTGCTGGCGGATATCCTTCGCGCTACGACAAGCATTTGCGCGGCTTTTCAGAACGGGGTAAAAGAAATAATCCCCGTGGCGGGCCTTGAAGAAGCCAGGGAGATGAAATCCAAAGGCTTCCTTTTAGCCAGTGAGCAGGACGGTAAGAAACTGGATTGGGCCGACTTCGGGAACTCCGCATTTAACTTTACAACTGAAGCAATAGGAGGGAAGTCCCTTGTTTATTGCACTACCAACGGAACCCGTGCCATAGAGATTGCTAAAAATGCAGAGAAGATCGCCATGGGAGCCTTTGTAAATCTTTCGGCCCTGGCTGAATGGCTGGTTAAGGAAAACAAGAATGTGGTGATCCTTTGCTCCGGCTGGAAAAACAAATTCTGCCTGGAAGACTCCCTCTTTGCCGGAGCGCTTACTGAGAAGTTGCTCAACAGTCCCGGCTTTACAACCTGCTGCGACAGCGCCCAGGCTTCGATGGACCTCTGGAAAGTGGCTATGGTTGACATTTTTGATTATCTTGAAAAAGCTGCACACCGCCACCGTCTGAAAAGACTGGGGCTCGATGATGTGATCCCATACAGCTTTACCACCGACTCCACCCGGGTCGTCCCTGTCTATGAGAATGGGGTGATACTCAACGAAGGGTAAGCGAACGATCAGCGAAAGAAAGCCGCACTGACTTCGGGGATAAAAAAAACGTTAAACTTCTGTTAAAATATTTCGAAAATTCGAAATTCGAAATATTTTTGCACCTCCAATTTAATTTAACTGCTTATGGAAGTGAGTGTTGAAAGTATTTCGAAATCTTACGGGTTCCAGAAGGCCGTGGATAACATCTCTTTTAAGGTGAATACCGGTGAGATCGTCGGTTTCCTCGGCCCCAACGGGGCAGGTAAAACCACCACCATGAAGATCATTACATGCTTCATGGCCCCGGATGAAGGAAATGTCACCGTCGGTGGCCTCTCGGTTTTAAATAATCCCGAAGAGGTAAAGAAACATATCGGCTACGTGCCCGAGTCCAATCCGCTGTACAGGGATATGGCCATTATCGATTACCTGGCCTTCGCCGCTGCGATCCAGGGCGTGCCAAAGGCTAAGATCAGGGAACGAATACTGGAAATGGTTAATGTATGCGGACTGAAAAGCGAAAAGCATAAGAAGATCGGTGAACTTTCGAAGGGTTACCAGCAGCGTGTAGGGCTGGCCCAGGCGCTGATCCATAATCCGGAAGTCCTTATACTTGATGAACCCACATCAGGCCTCGATCCCAACCAGATCGTCGAGATCAGGGAACTGATCAAACGGATCGGCCGTGAAAAGACAGTCATCATGTGCTCGCATATCCTTGCCGAAGTGGAGGCCACCTGCGACCGCATCGTCATTATCAGCGGGGGTAAGCTGGTTGCCGACAGCACTTCCACATCCCTGCGCAAGCAGGCTCAGAATAAAGAGATTATCAAGGTAACAATAGAAGATGCCGACCGCAATGTGGTTTTCAATAAGCTTAAAGCTCTTGATACTGTTGAGCTGGTGGATTTCCTTCCTGAACACACCCAGGCTTTTGAGGTGCTGAGCAAGGCAGGTTCCAGCTCAAGGCGGTCTATTTTCAGGCTTTGTGTCGAGAATTCCTGGGCCCTCACCGAGATGACTCCTGTAGAACGCAAGCTCGAAGAGGTATTCCGCGACCTTACCACCGTTAATTAGGATTATTTCCGGCTACATCATTCTTAAATTAAAACATACAAAATACGACATATGAATAAACTATGGATTATCACAAAACGTGAGCTGAAGTCTTTCTTCGATTCCCTGATGGCCTACGTTATGATAGTGCTCTTCCTGGGTTTCAGCGGGTTCTTCACCTGGCTTTTCGGGAGTGACGTCTTCATGGTAAACCAGGCCAGCCTCCAGTCTTTTTTCGGAATAGCATTCTGGTCCCTCTTTTTCTTTATCCCTGCTGTTACCATGGGTTTGCTTGCTGATGAGCGTAAAAGCGGCACTATCGAGCTGCTTGTAACCAAACCGGTCAGCGACTGGCAGATCGTTGCAGGTAAATTCCTTGCAGCATTTTTACTGATCTGTATCACCCTGGCACTTACGCTTCCTTATTATTTCTCGGTTGCCGGCATAGGCAAGATCGACCATGGCGCAGTCTGGATGGGATACATCGGGCTGCTGTTCATGAGCGCCTGTTATATCAGCATAGGAATGTTTGCCAGCAGCATTACCGGGAACCAGATCGTGGCTTTCCTGATCGCCCTTTTCATAGGGATATTCTTTCAGCTGGTATTCCAGATGCTTTCGGGCACATCACTGGGATGGTTCGGGGCATTCATGAATTACCTCAGCATAGGCAACCATTTTGAAAGCATGGCAAGGGGAGTCGTAGACTCAAAGGACATCATCTATTTCCTCTCCATCATCATACTTGGACTTACAGGAACAGAACTGGCACTTTCGAAACGTAACCTTTTCAATTAACAGGGCTATGAAAAAAGGTAAATCAATCACAACCTACGTTCTACTGGTCATAGGGATCATTGTACTGGTAAACTTCCTGGCCGACCGTTTCTTTTTAAGACTGGATTTTACGGCCGATAAAAGATATACCCTGAGTGAAGCAACTAAGAATATTCTCAGGTCAATGAAGGAACCCGTGACGGTGACGGCTTATATCAGCGAAGAGCTTCCTCCTGATTTTGCCCGCCTTCGCAGGGATTTCAAGGATGAACTGACTGAATATTCAAATCGTTCGGGTGGAAAAGTTTTATTTGAGTTCATCAATCCGAACAAGGATGAGCAGACCGAGCAGAAGACCATGCAGGAAGGCATTCAGCCGGTGCTGATCAATGTAAGGGAAAAGGACCAGATGAAGCAGCAGAAGGCTTATCTGGGAGCCGTGGTTCATTATGGGGAAAAGAAAGAGGTCATCCCCTTTATCCAGCCAGGCGCTGCCATGGAATACAGCCTGTCGACAAGCATTAAAAAAATGACCATTGAGAATAAGCCTAAGCTGGGCTTTATCCAGGGGCATGGCGAACCCAGCCCCAATACGATGATGCAGGTTATTCAGGCTCTTTCTGTTTTATATGATGTGGAGGATGTAAAACTCAGCGACTCTGCCTTTGACCCGGGCAAGTACAAGACCCTGGTATGGGTTGCCCCCAAGGATTCAATCCCTGCCGCCCAGTTTGCAAAACTCGATTATTTCCTTTCGAGTGGCAGGAATATCTATATAGCTATGAACAGGGTGGAGGGTAACTTTCAGAATGCCTCAGGAAGCGTGATAAATACAGGTCTTGAGCGCTGGCTGCAGGAAAAGGGACTGAGGGTTAATCCTGATTTTGTTATTGACATGAGTTGCGGAAGCGTGATGGTGAATCAGCAGCAGGGCGGCATGACTTTTCAGACCAATATGCAGTTCCCTTATCTTCCTCTTCTTACGAAATTCCCCGAAAGCCCGGTTACCAAGGGACTCACATCAGTGATGCTGCAGTTTGCAAGTTCAATGGAATATTCGGGTGTTAATAAAGATGTGACATTTACGCCCATTGCAACCACTTCGGATAAAGCCGGGACAGAGAATGCCCCCCTGCAATTCAATATTGCCAGGAACTGGCAGCAGAAGGATTTCACCCGTTCGAAAGTTGTGCTTGCAGGGGTATTGAGTGGCAGGATCTCGGGAAATGCAAATTCAAGGATGCTCGTTGTATCCGACGGGGATTTTCCTATCAACGGTGAAGGGCAACAGGCAAGGCAGATCCCGCCCGACAACCTGAATTTCTTTGTGAACGGTGTGGACTGGCTTTCGGATGATACTGGGCTGATCGATCTCAGGGCAAAAGAAGTGAGCTCGAGGCCGCTCGACCAGATGGAAGACGGGAAAAAAGCCTTCATCAAATACCTCAACTTCCTGCTTCCGCTTATTCTAATCGTAGGTTATGGATTTTTCAGGTGGCAGTACCGACGTAACCTGAGAATGAAAAGAATGAACGAAAATTATATCTGAGATGAAGAATATTAAAAACAGTACACTCCTGGTCATTTTCGGTGTCCTTGCCCTGCTGGTTGTAATTTTCTACCTGTATGACAGTAAAAAAGGTGAACGGAGTTTTCGCAGCGAACTGTTTACTATAGATTCTGCAAGGGTGAACAAATTCACGATCTACCCGAAAACAGGTAAGAAACAGCCTCTCGTGCTTGCAGGTTTGGGAAAAACCTGGACCATCACGTCGGGGAATAAAACTTATCCCGCCGATACCAGTGTAGTATACCAGGTCATCAGTTCATTGATATCTGCAAAACCCGAACGGGTTGCAGGCACCGACAAGGCATCATGGAAAGAATTTGAGGTCACCGACAGCTCATCCATCCGGGTTGTGGCAGAGCAGGGTAGTGATGTCGTTGCGGATTTCAGGGTTGGGAAAATGTCATACAGCATGGGAGGCCGCGGCAATGGAGGCAGGCAGAGAATGGTCGTCAAATCGCATATACGTGTCGCAGGTGACGACAGGGTGTATGTCGTGGACGGCTTCATTTCAATGCTTTTTGGCGATGATGCATCGGCATACAGGAACAGGATACTATGCAGGTTTAACAGGTCCCAGGTGAACAAACTCACCTTCACCTGTCCCGGCGACTCTTCCTTCATCCTCCTTAAACAGGATAAGAAATGGATGCTGTGTGAAAAGCCTGCCGATTCAGTTGCTGTGGTACACTATATCGGATCCATCGCCAACCTGTTCAATGGAGAGTTCGCCGATGAAAAAGAGATCCCGCTTACTTTCCCTTTCACACTGAAGATAGAGGGAGCGAATTTTGCTACCGTCGAAATGCAGGGCTCAGCAAGTGAGGAGACCAAACGGTATTTCGTTAAATCAGCTATGAATCCTGCAGTATTCGGCGGACTTACGCCATCGCTCTTCAGGCAGGTCTTCCCGGGTAAAGGCAAATTTGAGCCGGGTAAAACCGTCAGCAAGCCCGGGAAGAAGAAAAAAGACGAACAAGCTCAGGCATTATGAGCTGGTACAAAAAAGGCAGGGCCGTTTGCAACCCTGCCTTTTTTATTGCTATGATTCTTTTTCATTCCTCGGTGATCCTCAGGTCGTAGATACTCCTGAAACCCTGGAAATATGCGCTAAGGTTCACATCCAGTTCTTTAAGCAGCCCGTTGTGAAGGTCGTAGACCCATGCATGAATCTTTGGGAACCCGGTCTTATACCACCTGCGCTGCACATGGTCGATCTTAATGATATTAACGCATTGTTCGACGACGTTGAGCTCTACAAGGCGGTCAAACTTTTTATTAGGATCGTTAATAAGGTCAAGTTCCTTCTGGTTTAAGCGGTAAACATCACGCAGGGTTTGCAACCAGCTGTTCAGCTGACCCATGTCGGTGGGGTGCAGCGCAGCTTTCACTCCTCCGCAGCCGTAATGCCCGCAAACGATGATGTGCTCCACTTCAAGATGCTCAACGGCATATTGTATCACAGCATTGATATTGCTGTCGGTTGAGACCACCAGGTTTGCAATGTTGCGGTGTACGAAAACCTCACCCTCGTCAAGCCCCATGATCACATTGGCAGGGACCCTGCTGTCGGAACATCCTATATAGAGATAATGCGGTTTCTGCTACTTTGCAAGCTTCTCGAAAAAATGCTCGTCA
>JBAXBP010000188.1:0-6730 GCA_037141915.1 Bacteroidota bacterium
TTCATTCATTGGATACAACACCAGGCAGTTCTCAAACCCCCTGTTGATGACAAACCTGTCCTGAGCTTCCGGCGAGATCTGCTTTTTCAGACCCGACGGAAGGATGACACGGCTTTTTTCATCAAGCCTGCATTCAAATTCACCGATAAGATTGGTTACTGGGGTCATTTGTTTATTTCAACGGTGCTAATATACGGTCAATATTCCCACTTTTACCCACTTTCACCCACTAGTGTTAATAACTT
The DNA here is from genome assembly GCA_037141915.1 of Bacteroidota bacterium. Lineage (GTDB taxonomy): Bacteria > Bacteroidota > Bacteroidia > Bacteroidales > FEN-979 > CAIRDP01. The sequence continues at coordinate 246 of JBAXBP010000188.1, forward strand.
CTTTTTATTAACATTGTTGTACGGGGGTTTAAAAAAATAGTTACGTTTTGAAAGGCCTATGAGAGTAAGAAAAGATAAAATTAAATAAAAAGTGGGTTCTGGTGGGGGGAATTATTCCAAAACCTGATTGTTAACAAAATGGAGGATGCAGGATTCGAGGATGAGGGATGCAGGATGCAGGATGCAGGATGCGGGATGCAGGATGCAGGATGAAGTTGGGGTGGTGATCTTTTGAAGGTAAGGGGAACGATTCTTAGCGTTGCCCTGGCCTGGTTATAATGAATTTGCCGCCGGCCCTTCTGACGGGTGAGGGAAGTGAAAATTCTGCCAGGTAGATCCCTTCAGGCAGATCACTAATGTTAACAGGTTGTGAAGGCCGATAATCCATTTGCCGGACTTCCGTGCCGAACACATTGTATATAATCAGTATTCCCGGCTCCCGGGTATCCGAATCATTCAGGGGCGAACTTTTCCCGTCTTTCAGCAATTCGATTTTAATTTCACCAGCAGCAGGGTTCGGATATATTTTAAGGGATAATGCAGCCGGTACTTTCCTGATCTCAGCTATACCGGGTATCCTTCCGCGGGTGAAATAATTGAGGCCGCCGCTGAAATTTCCACAAACCATATCATAATAAAGGGGATCGCTGAGGTTGGCCAGGAATCCCGTGGACCTCCAGCCTATTCTCAGGCTGTCGGCAGGCAGCCCTATAAAGGTTAGCAGTGAATCGATAGCTGTAAACTTCCCGTTAAGGTTTCCGTCTATCTTCGAGTAAAGATGCATTATTCCTTCCTCAGAACCGGCAAGCAGGTAGGTCCTGTTGTTTTTCCTGAAGAAATAAGGCGTGCAGTAACCATAATATGAAAGGTCATGGTTCGTGACATCCACCTCTCCCAGGCTGTCGCGGACAAAGGTGAATTTCGGGTTGCCGGCGCTTCCTGTATTTTTGAAATATTGTATTGTGCCATCCTGCTGGCCAATGACCAGGTCGGGGAGGCCGTCACGGTCAAGGTCGAAGAACTGGGGTGCACTGAACGCCTTGGTTTTGATCTGCTGGTAATTTTTCTGCGGACTGCCGTAAACGGGAATCCCGGCGCTGTCGCCCCGGCCCTGGAATAAAACGAGGCTGCCGTCTTCGCAACCGCAGACAAGGTCAGCGATGCCGTCGTTATCGAGATCAGCAAATGCAGGGTACAGGCCATGCACATTGAGTCGGGAAGCATATGCGAGATCAGTAGTCAGCAATTCGAACCCGGGTGAAAAGCTGCTTCCTGTATTTTTCAGATATGCAAGGGAGGAGGTATAATAGGAATTAAGGTAAGCGCCCTGGTAATTTGAAGAATCATAATATCCATAATTTCCCGCAACTATATCAGGCAGTCCGTCATTGTTCAGGTCGACAGCCACAGGAGAGGAAGCAGTGCCGAAATCCAGCATCTCGGCCTGGAACAGATCAGAGGCCCGGAACACAAAATGAGGATTGGAATTGGTCCCGGTATTTTTATAAAACCAGCAACTCTTTTTATTTTCAGCATGATAATACGCGGGGTCGAAAGGTGATACCACAAGGTCTTTCACCCCGTCATTATCCAGGTCGATGAAGGAAAGAACCGGGAATGAAAACAGCTTTATACTCTGGTCGTATGAAGGGAAGAGGCTGTCGAGGCTAACCATCAGGGCCGAATCCACAGTGCCCCCGTTGATAAGCGAAATGAGGTTGGGAAAATCCACATCCCCCACGACCAAGTCGGTGAGCCCGTCTCCGTTCAGGTCATTGGCAAGCATGGTGGAACCGGTATGCTTGGGAGGGGAGGCGCCATCCGCAGTCACAAGAACATTATTTATTTTATAAGGACAGGCTGCATTGAGCGTAATATGATTGCCGCCTTCGCTTTCCTTGAACTTTCCCCAGCAATGGTCGGTAAGCCTGAAATCAAGGCTGTCGCAGTTCCCGAAGGTCTCCATGGAAAGGTTTTTGTGATATTCAACATATGAGCCAAGTCCGAAAAAAGTCAAAAGGTCAAGGTCGCCGTCCCCGTCAATGTCGGCAATTGCGGGATAATCGGCCGATGTGACCAGTATCCCGACAAACCCCGTGTAATACCATGATTGAAGCAGGTTGGTCTGGAGATGGAAGCTCAGGCTGCCCGAGGAAATGTTCCTGAATACTCTCACACCACCGTTTGCGTAAGTGAAGATATCCATCTTTCCGTCACAGTTGTAATCGGCAGTGATCACCCATTCCTGCATTTCGGGAAGCTGAGCCTCATATTCGGGGGCATAACGGTAGTTGATCCCCGCGCCTCCCATGTTTATGAAAGTGAGCTTGCGGTTGCCATGCCTGTCAAAGATTACAAGGTCGTTCAGCCCGTCAAGGTTCAGATCAATGGCGCAAAACTGGCAGGAATTCACCCCCCCGGCCCAGGTGTATTTTAAATTGCCGGTAGGAATGGTTTGACCGTTTGCCAGCGGGATACAGGAAATCAGGATAAAAACTGATGCAAGATGCAGGATCAGTTTCTTCATTAGTTCATATGGATTCAGAGCTGCCATCACATTCGCAAAATTACCTAAGAATTAACTACTTTTGCCTTCAAATCAAAAGAATGCCGAGAATTCTTGTTATCGACGACGAGCAAAGTATACTCAGCACCCTTCGTGAAATCCTCGAATATGAAAAATTCAGGGTCGATGAAGCGAAGGATGGTACCGAGGGGCTGAAGCTTGCCAGGGAGCATCATTACGATGCCATTCTCTGCGATATCAAAATGCCGAAGATGGATGGCATTGAGGTGCTGAGCCAGCTGCTGAGCTTTTCCGAAACCCCGGTCATCATGATCTCAGGGCATGGGACTATTGAAACAGCAGTGGAAGCAATCCGCAAAGGGGCATATGACTATATTGCCAAACCGCTTGACCTGAACCGCCTGCTGGTGACCCTCAGGAATGCCATGGACAAGGGAAGGTTGCTGGATGAAACGAAACAGCTCCGCAGGAAAGTGGGGATGAATTATGAGATGGTTGGTGAGTCGGAAGCCATGAAGGGTATACAGGAGATGATCCGAAAGGTGGCTCCCACCGATGCAAGGGTGCTGATCACCGGTGAGAACGGAACAGGTAAAGAGCTCGTTGCAAGGCATATTCATGCCCTGAGCAACCGGGCCGACGGGCCATTCGTCGAAGTGAACTGTGCGGCAATTCCATCGGAGCTTATCGAGAGCAATCTCTTCGGGCATGAAAAAGGCTCGTTCACATCAGCAGTGAAACAACATAAAGGCGATTTTGAACAGGCTGACGGCGGTACGATATTCCTCGACGAAATAGGCGACATGAGCCTTTCGGCCCAGTCGAAGGTCCTCAGGGTGCTGCAGGACAACAAGATCACCCGCGTTGGAGGTGAAAAGGAAATTTCGGTTGATGTGAGGGTGATCGCAGCAACGAATAAAAATCTGAAAGAGGAGGTGCTGAATAAAAATTTCAGGGAAGACCTTTATCACAGGCTTAGCGTTATAATCATTGATGTTCCGCCATTGAGCAAAAGAGTGGAGGACATCAACCTGCTCGTCAGGCATTTCATCGCCCAGGCTTGCAACCAGCAGGGAAAACCATTGCTTGAGGTTGAACAGGATTCCCTTGACGAACTTGGCAGGATGAAATGGACAGGGAATATCCGTGAGCTGAAAAATGTTGCAGAGCGGCTTGTCATCCTCTGCGAAGGCAGTGTAAAGAGCGATGACATCCGGCGGTACGCCAGTCCATTATATTGATCTTACCAAACCAATAAAATTCAGAATGATCTCCGGCAAATTCTTCAAGTCTTCCCTGGTTTACACGGTTATCGGAGCCCTGCCTTATACAACGGGAGTCATCCTGATACCTTTTTTTACAAATTACCTCACGCATGAACAGTTTGGTGTTAATGCCATCTATTTTACCTTCCTCTATATTATCCAGCTGATCGCATCCGCCGGCCTCGATACGTATATCGGGATAAACTATTTTCAGTTCAAGGATGACCGGAAAAATTTGAGCGAATTCATAGGTACTGTGCTTATAGTGCTCATAACCCTGGGGACTGCGGTTTTTTTCATTATGATGGCCGGAGGAAGCATTTTATTCAGGCTGATATTCAGGGGAGATGTTTTGCTTCAGTTCTTTCCTTTCGGGATGATCACTGTGATTACCGCTATCATGAACGGTATTTTCAAGACCTATTCAAACCTCCTCGTAAATCAGCAGCGCTCCACGGTTTTCTTCTGGCTGAACATTTCCAACTTTGTTATCATTCTTGCCGCCTCTCTGGGAATACTATATCTCTACCCGAAAACTCTTAATGGCCCTATCCTGGGAAGGTTGATCCCTGCGGTTATCTCCTGCCTGTTTTCGGTGATCCTGATGACAAAGGAATTCGGTTTTAAATTCAACCGCAAACATCTTGACGGCATGCTCGCATTCTGTGGGCCTATGATAGTTTACGGACTGATGATATGGATAGTGAATTACATCGACCGGTATATCATCAAATACTTTATGGTTGATCCTACTTATGTGGGTATCTTTGATCTTGCAGTGAAACTCACCATGGGAATCGGTCTTTTGCATATAGGGCTTGTCAATACAATACAACCCAAGGTTTTTGGAATATGGAAAGATAAAAATCTGCATGGCAGCACTCCTGAAGTGAACAGGTATTATAATGGTTTTACTGCAATTACCCTGCTGGTTCTTCCTCTTGTGACTATCATTTGTCCTCTGGTGATCCCCATCGTGGTTAAAGATCCTCTTTATTACCAGGCTTTCGCTTTCATTGGTATATTGTGCCTTGGCTATGCAACAAGCCCTGCATTCTACCTTTTTCTAGCTCCTTTGTTTTATTTTAAGAAGACAAAAGTGCTGCCGAAGGTGTTCTTTTACTCGGCTGTTATCCAGGTCATTATGAGTAGTTTCATGATTTGGAAGTTCGGACTGATGGGGGCGGTAATAGCAAACTTCCTCATTAAACCAGTGCAGGCATTTTTCCTCTATACGGAAAGCCGGAAGATCTTTGATTTTAAACTGAACACCTGGAAGCTTATTTATTCACCACTAATCATCATTGTGACAGGATTAATCCTATATGTTTTCTCGGCAGATAAAACCGGTGTAAAACCTGCAATTATCCAGCTGCTTATAACTATAGTAATAGTTTATTTTACTTATAGAAAGGAACTTTTAAAAACCTTACGGGCTGTTGTCCGGCCGGGTTGAAGAAGCAAGCAATACCGGTAACGGATGCAAAGAAAAATTAAATTGAATTCAAAAATAAAGATATGAGACAAGTAATTTATCAGGTGATTTATTCTCCCTGGATTAATCCGTTATTAAGGTCCATTAATAAACTCAGTTCACAACTTATTCCCGGGCTTCCCCAAATTCCCCCTTCGGGAACTTTGAAAATCAACACCGATAAAGGGATTCTCAGGATCAGTACGAATCAGACCAATTACCTTACTCATCTCCTCTTCTGGGAAGGTTATAAAAATTTCGAATACACCGATCTGTTCGTTGACCTGATAAAGAATGTCAGCAGCTTTTATGATATTGGGGCCAACATAGGCTATTATTCTCTGCTTGCATCCATCGAAAATCCTGCCATTCAGGTTTACAGCTTTGAGCCGGCAACCGGTCCGCTGTATTATCTTCGTGAAAATGTCAGGATCAACAGTTTTAAAAATATTCAGGTTGAACCTATTGCTCTTTCTCATCTGGCAGAAGGGGAGATAGATTTTTACGAAATAAAGAACAAGAAATACTCCTATCTTGAGCATAATCTTGCAGGGGAGAGTAATGCTGGCAGTCAGACAACCGGAAGAAATTTTGTTATTGACAAAGTACCTACCACAACCCTCGACAATTTTGCTTCGACTCATCCGGAATACCCGGTTGAACTGATCAAGATGGATACCGAGGGAACCGAACATCTGATCCTCGGACACGCCGGCAAGGTTCTTAGCGAACTTAAACCTGTTATCATCTGCGAGACCTTATTCAACACCATAGAAAAGGATCTGGAAAAGATCATGCTGGACTATGGTTATAAGTTTTATAATCATGTCCCCGGGGGGCTTATTCATGTTGAAACCATTAAGCGGAAGGTTGATAACGGGGTAAGGAACTGTTTCTTTGTCCATCCTGAAAGGTTGCATCTGATTGAAAAATACATTCTGAAAAAGTAGCAGAAACGCATATGCTTCAAAGGAATACCAGGTAAAACATTTCCTGATAATGAAATTGATACAGTAACAATAATATCATATTCAAAAAAACCGGGCTTGAAGTCTAAGATCATCTATATAGTGGCATTACATTCCTCGTTCGTTGATCTTGACATGACGATATTATCAAAACGTTATACGGTAATACTCAATTCGTATAAATGGCAGCAAAAGTTTTTGATGCCTGTCTTCATGTTCCGTCAATTATGGGTTTTATTAAAGCATGTCTT
>JBAXBP010000189.1:0-6725 GCA_037141915.1 Bacteroidota bacterium
TGAGGGAGCGGGTGATTTTCCGGCATTTTCGGCCTGTTCGGAGACCGTCTCCCCGCTGAACGGAAGCAGGATGAAATAGATCACGCTGATCACAAGGAACAGTTTGAAAGGCTCGACATACGACTTCCTTTTGCCTTTCATGAACTCAACCGTAAGCCAGCCGGGCTTTGTGACCAATGGAACGATTGTTCGGAAGAACCCTGAATCGAAATGAAAATAGTCAAGGAATGATTCACGAAACATATGCCTGATCGACATATCCTCACGCTCGAGACGTTTCTGACCGCATTTCGGGCAGAATGTATCACTTGGCCATAAATGGGTCCCGCAGTTTAGACAGGGGCCGGGTTCATGCAAAGTTTCAGGCATTTTGTGCCCGGCGGATTTCCTTCTGAAAAAGCTTTTCATACGCCAAATATAAGAAAAACGAAAAAATCGTAACTTTGCAACCCTCAAAGCGGAAAAATGTACACGCTGTTCAAGAAAGAAATCAACGGATTTTTAAGTTCACTTATCGGTTATATTGTCATCGTGGTTTTTTTGCTGATGACAGGATTGTTCCTCTGGGTGTTCCCTATGCAGTTCAATATACTGGACTTCGGGTATGCCAACCTTGACGGCTTGTTCATACTCGGGCCCTTTGTTTTCCTGTTCCTGATACCCGCCATCACCATGCGTTCCTTCGCCGATGAGAAAAAAAGCGGGACACTGGAATTGCTGATGACCCAGCCTCTCACCGACCTCCAGATCATCCTGGCTAAGTTTTTCGCCGGACTGGTGCTGGTCATCTTCTCATTGCTCCCCACCCTGGTTTATTATTTCTCGGTATATAAACTGGGAATGCCCCCGGGGAATCTTGATTCGGGGAGCATATGGGGCTCCTATACCGGGCTGATGTTCCTCGGGATGAGCTTCGTGGCGGTTGGCATATTCTCATCCTCGCTTACCGATAACCAGGTTGTTGCCTTTGTCATTTCGCTCATCCTCTGTTTTTTTCTTTACCTCGGATTTGATTTCATATACTCATTTATCCTTTCAGGTAAAACCGGGCTCATGGTACAGGGGCTCGGGCTTAATGCGCATTATTCCTCGATGAGCCGCGGCGTGATTGACACCCGTGACCTGATATATTTCATTAGTGTGACAGCCCTTTTCGTTTTTTTAACCAAACTTTCACTGGAAAGCAGAAAATGGTAAAGCCATGGAGAAAGTGAACGAAAAGAAAAAAGATATCAGGAAAAACAACATTATACAGCTGTTGCTGGTGATGGTTGTCATTACCCTTATCAATATCATTTCGGGCTACGTGTTTACCCGTTTTGACCTGACTTCCGAAAAAAGATATTCCCTGGCCCCTGCCACTAAAAAAGTAGTTAAACATCTCGACGATGTGATGTTTTTCAAGGTGTATCTCTCGGGTGACCTGCCTCCTGCCTTCCAGCGCCTGGCAAACGAAACAAGGGAAATGCTAGATGAATTCAGAGCTTACAGCAAATTCGTTCAATACCAGTTCGTAGACCTCAGCGCCATCGCCGACGAAAAAGACAGGAACCTTGCCTACCGCAGCCTTACTGAGAAAGGCCTTCAGCCTACAAGATTAAGGGTCAATAAAAAAGGACAGTCATCGCAGCTTGTGATATTCCCGGGAGCCATTGTGACTTACCGCGGGCATGAGACACCGGTGCAACTGCTTACAGGCTCCGCCCACGGAGAAGACCCGGAGATGATGCTGAACAATTCGGTGCAGTCGCTCGAATACAATCTTGCAAGCGCCATGTCGGTGCTGACCAGGATCATAAAGCCTACCATTGCCATACTCGAAGGGCAGGGCGAACTATCCGACATGGAGACCTATGATCTTGAACGTTCCCTTTCACAGTTTTATAATGTCGAAAGGGTGACCATTAACCATAAGATCAATGCACTGACTTTAAGGGTGAAGATGGATTCGCTTCACTCCAGGCTTGCCAACAAATACAAAGCCCTTATCATTGCAAAGCCTACCAGGCCATTTGATGAAAAAGACAAATTCCTGATCGACCAGTTCATCATGCGCGGGGGCAAGACTCTCTGGCTTATCGACCCGGTATACACTCCCTGGGACAGCCTCGAAAAATACAATTCCACCATGGGTGTAACAATGGATGTGAACCTTGAGGACATGCTGTATGCATACGGCGCCCGCCTTAACGGCAACCTCGTACTGGACATGTCGTCGATGCCCATCCCCCTGAAGACAGGCCAGATCGGCAACCAGCCTCAGTTCACTTTTTTCAGGTGGTTCTATTTCCCCCTGCTCACGCCCACCATCAATCACCCTATTGTTCACGGGCTGAACACTATCAAGAGCGAATTCATCAGCACTGTGGATACCGTGCAGGCGCCGGGTATAAAGAAACAGGTCATACTTACTTCATCCCCTTATTCTTATACTGTAAACGCACCGGTGCTTGTTGACCTGGAGATGCTGAAGGAACAGCCTGATGAAAGACTTTTTAACAGGGGGCCTTTTCCTGTGGCTGTCCTGCTAGAAGGTGAGTTTACTTCATCCTATATATTCAGGATACCTCCCGAACTTTCAGAAAATCAAGGACTTGAATTCAGGAATAAGAGCAAGCCTACTAAGATGATCATCGTAGGCGACGGCGATATCGTGAAGAATCAGTTCAATCTGAAAGAAGGTTACCCGCTGCCGATGGGATATGACCAATGGACCCGGGAGACTTTCGGGAACCGGGATTTCATCCTCAACGCAATGAATTACCTTACCGATGAATCGGGACTGATCACCGTGCGTTCTCGTGAACTGAAGATGAGGCTGCTGGATATGAAAAAAGTGGAAAGCGAGGGCCTGTTCTGGAAGCTCCTGAACATAACCCTGCCGGTATTCCTTATCCTTGTATTTGCCCTTGTAAGACTCCGTATCCGCCGGATGAAGTATGCCCGTAAATCCATATAAATAGCCTTACCCAACATATGAAGAAAAACAGGTACATCGTTATACTCGTGATCCTGCTGGCAGTTGTAGCCCTGGTCCTGGTGTTTACCAATTCATCCAATACATTCAGACGCTCGATGAGCGATTTTGCGGTTGCCGATACCTCTACGGTGACCAAGATCTTCATGTCGGACAAGAACAACAACTCGGTTAAACTGACGAGGACCCAAACAGGTAGCTGGGTTCTAAACGACTCTTACCCTGCGTTGAAGTTCAATATCGACATGATGCTGAAGACCATGTCGGATATACAGGTCAAGGCGCCTGTAGCCGTTGCTGCATACAATACCATTGTAAAACACCTGGCTGTCAACGGAGTGAAGGTTGAGGTTTACCAGGTTGTTTACCGTATCGATTTCATGGGCCTCAGGTGGTTCCCGCATGAGAAACTAACCAAGGTATATTATATAGGAGGGGCCACCCCCGACAACCAGGCCAACTACGCCCTGATGGAGAACTCCGAAGAACCTTATGTGATCTACCTCCCCGGCCTCAGGGGGTTTGTCACACCGCGTTACAGTACAATAGAGAAATATTGGAGGGACCTTACCGTATTCAGGACAAATATTGAAGAGATCAGAACCGTGAAGTTCGACGTGCCCGACAATCCCGATTATTCTTTTGAGGTTACGCTTGACAAAGGCAGGCTTAAAAGCTTTATCTCTCTTTCCGATAACAAACCGATGCCTGACCTGGATACGCTGAAGGTCCTTAATTTCCTTTCGGGCTTCAGGAGCGTGAATTTTGAAGCCTTTTTGAATGATATGGACAAGCACACCCGCGATTCGGTACTCTCAAGCCATCCGTTCATCATTATCACCCTTACCGACACTTTGAATAAAACCTGGGGAGTTAAGACTTACCACAAACCTAATCTATTTGGACAGAAGGATTACCAGGGCCGCATCCTGCCATATGATCCCGACCGTTTGTATGCCATGGTGAACGACGGTAAAGACTTTGTGCTTATACAGTATTTCTCATTCAATAAGATACTCAGGCCGAAACCTTATTTCAAAAAAGGTTTCAAATCGCCGGAAGAAAAACCCGAGGGAGCGTTCTAGTCAGGCAGGTGATCCCGGGCTGATCAGAAAACAGAATTTCATGAGGATCCTTATCATCAGCCAGTATTTCATTCCGGAGACCGGGGCTCCGCAGAGCCGGCTTTTGCAATGGGCAATGCAGCTCATGAAAAAGGGTGCGACGGTGGAAGTTCTGACAGCCATGCCGAATTACCCCGAGATGAAGATACATGAAGGCTACAGGGACAGGTTTTATATTTCAGAAGATATACAGGGGCTAAAAGTGCACAGGGCCTGGATCTATGTAGGGACCAGCAAGGCGATTTTTCCAAGGCTGCTTAACTATTTCAGTTTTGTTTTCACTTCCCTCCTGGCCGGTGTGTTCCGCACCGGGAAGTTTGATTATATATTATGTGAATCCCCTCCTTTGTTCCTTGGAATTTCGGCTTACCTCCTGAAAGTGTTTAAAGGCGCCAGGCTGATTTTTAATGTTTCGGACCTCTGGCCTGAAAGCGCCGAAAAGCTGGGCCTGGTCACAAACCGTTTCCTGCTTGGCATCACTTCATGGCTTGAACGTTTTCTTTATCGCAAATCATTCATGGTTACAGGGCAGACCAAAGGGATAGTCCGGAATATTTCTTCGCGTTTCCCTCAAAAAAATGTATTCTGGCTGAAGAACGGGGTTGATGCAAAAGAACTTGAGCCTTATGCCGCAGAAGAAGGACTTCGCGAAAAACTGGGGTTCAGCCAGGGCGACTTCCTGCTGCTGTATGCCGGCATACTGGGGTTTGCGCAGGGGCTTGAAGTTATACTGCAGGCTGCCGGAAAGCTTCGCTCATACCCGGATATTAAATTCCTGATCATGGGCAGCGGCCCCGAAAAAGAAAAACTTCTCAGGATGAAAGCCTCCGAAGCCCTCGACAATGTATACTTTCTTGACAGCAGGCCTAAGAAAGAGGTCATCCCCTTTATCAGTATATCAGACGCTTCGGTGATCCCGCTTAAGAGACTTGACCTTTTCAAAGGAGCCATCCCCTCAAAGATCTTCGAGAACCTGGCTTTAAAAAAACCTTTATTGCTCGGTGTTGAAGGAGAGGCAAAGGAGCTGCTCATCGAAACCGGCAGGGCCGGGCTTGCTTTCACTCCTGAAGATGCTGAAGATCTTGTTGAAAAGGCGCTTTACCTCTATTCTCACCCGCAGGAAAGAATTGAATTCGGAATCAACGGGTACAATTACCTGCTTAAAGAATTCAATCCCACACTTATTGTTAACGATTTCTGGAACCGCCTCAATGCGTAAAAAGATACATCAGCATATCTATTGGTACTCCTGCCTTGGAATCGCATTCATGCTGCCGGTCTGGGGAAAACTCATCCCCACCATCATCGTGATCTTTATCCTGAACTGGCTGATTTCGGGCGATTATATTAAGACCCTGCCTGCACTGTTCAGTGTGAAACCCCGCAGGAACACCCTGATGTTTGCAGGCATATACCTGCTGTATGTTATCGGGCTTCTGTATACCAGCAACTTCACCTATGCATGGTTTGACCTGGAGGTGAAACTCTCACTCCTGATTTTTCCTCTTGTTTTTTCGACTGCGGATGTCGGATTCCTTGATTCAAAGCGGCTCCGGCTGATGATGCTGTGGTATGTCGCAGGCTGCGTAACGGGTTCCTTATTATTGCTGGGGCATGCAATTGTTTTGTGGCAGGAAAACATCATGGGATCTTTCTATTATATGAAGCTTGGATGGTACTTCCATCCGACCTATTTCGCCATGTACCTGGATTTTGCCATGGCATTCATCATCATCGAACTCCTTTCATATGTTCCATCGCCTTCTTCCTCACGACCTTCCTTCACGTTCTTCCTTACGTATTTCCTATTACTTGCCTGGTTTTTTGTATTTATATTTCTCCTGAGTTCCAAGATGGGCCTGTTATGCATGGTCATGATCGTTGTTCTTGCTTCAGCAGTGCTTGTCGTCAGGCAAGGGAAAATAGCCGGTGGACTGGCATTGATCACCCTTTTTCTGCTTATCTCCTGGGCCGGACTGCATGTGTTTTCAGGTACTTCAGCCAGGGTGGCTGCAAGTTCCGAAACCCTAGCTGGTACGGCTCCTCCTGAAACATCAAAAAGCACATCCGACCGTATAGAAATATGGAAGACCTCGGCGGATATCATCAGGTCAAATTTATTGTTTGGCGTTGGAACAGGAGATGTTAAAGATGTTCTTTTAGAACAGTACAAGGAAAGGAATATTGAAGAGGCGCTTGAATTCAGGCTTAACGCACACAACCAGTACCTGCAGACGTTTATGACCCTGGGCTTGCCGGGGATTGCAGCGCTTTTGCTGATGCTGATCCTTCCTATGGTCACAGCATTCAGGAGAGGGGACCACCTCTATTTTGTTTTTATTCTGCTGTTTGCAGTGAACATTATGTCGGAATCAATGCTCGAGATCCAGGCAGGGGTGGTTTGGTACGCATTCTTCAACGCCATCCTCTTTACCGTGAACCGTGACTCGTGAACCGTGACTCGTGAACCGTGAACCGGATCACGAATCATGAAAAAAGGCGCCGTGAGGCGCCTTTTCCGAATCAAAATGAACATCTGGTAGTTTAGACAAGTCCTTGTGCAAGCATAGCTTCAGCAACTTTTACAAAACCGCCGATGTTGGCGCCTTTTACGTAGTTGATGA
>JBAXBP010000190.1:0-6701 GCA_037141915.1 Bacteroidota bacterium
TATATAACCCTTGTCAGTTGTTTCCTGCACCGAATTACTGCCGCCATTTGAATAATTTTTTGCCCATAAAAAATCTCCGCTCGAGTTTGTTTTAAAAATAGAACTAAGAGTTATTGTGGGACCAATAAAAATACCCCCGGCTATAATATACCCTCCATCATCTGTCAGCTGCATTTGGTGAACCTCTTCAGAGCCTGATGTAGAATAGGTTTTTGCCCAGAGTACGTTCCCATTTGCATCAATCTTATTCAGATAGGCACTATAGTTTCCAACACTAAAACTAAGCGTGGTACCTGCAATAATGTATCCCCCATCGTTGGTTTGTTGCGCAGAGATGCCCTCATCTAAAGCACTTCCACCTAATGTTTTTGTCCAAAGTGTATCTCCTGTCGAATTTGTTTTAATTAAATAAACATCATAATTTCCTGAACCAAAACTGGCGGTAGCACCAACTACAATGTAACCGCCTTCAGAAGTTTGTTGAACTGATGAGCCAAAATCAAAATTAATCCCTCCATAGGTTTTTGACCATAATAAATTCCCAAGTGAGTCTGTTTTTATTAAATAGACATCATCAAGCCCTTGTCCGAAACTATTTGTATAGCCAACTACAATGTATCCCTTATCTGTTGTTTGTTTTACTGACATGCCATAATCATCACCTGTACCGCCAAAACTTCTGGTCCATAAAGTATCTCCTGTTGCATCAGTCTTTATTAGAAAGACATCACGACCTCCGGCCCCAAAGCTATATTCAACTCCAACAACTATATATCCGCCATCCAGGGTTTGCTGAACAGAATTTCCTCTGTCATATTCAATTCCTGCATAAGTTTTTTGAAAAAAGGTTTGGGAGTTGCCATTAAAATTTAGAAAAAACAATGAAATCAAAATGGGCAATAATTTTAAAGTTTTCATGGATGTTATTTGCATTGTGGCTAACGTCTGGCCTGTAATCGCATCAAGGGCAGAGCCTTTGATGAGCAACTTTGCGCAGGCATTCTTGAGGTAAGTGACATGTCAGGGCCATTGCTGTCAAATTTTGTTATTAATTGTTTCAAAAACTTTTTCTTTATTCAGAATGTACATTCCTATCCTTTCATTCGTACTTACAAATATAATGTATTATTATCTGTTTAGGATGGAGAGTTTGATATTTTTATGAACGGTATTGCGGGTTCCGATTATCGGAAACATGAATTAACATAATCGGAAAATAGCATTCCAATGGTGATCTTCATTATCACCCGGGAGATGGCAATGAATGCATATGGCAATTTGCCCTAAGCGGGAAGTTTTAGCTGTCGAACTGTTTTTTGCCGAGGAAATATAAAACGCCCATACCGCATACTGCCGAAAGGGTTGACCCTGCAAGGATAGAGAGCTTTGAGACGTCGAGGATCGCAGGTTCTTTATAGGATAAGCCTGCAATAAAGATCGACATGGTAAACCCTATGCCGGCCAGCAGCCCGGTCCCCGCCAGCTGCATCCAGCTGGTACCCGCAGGCAGGGAGGATATCTTTGTTTTGACACCAATCCATGAGAACAAGATGATCCCCAGGGGTTTTCCTATGAGCAGGCCGAATATGATCCCTGCAGTGAGCCCGTTGAATAACCTGGAACTGTCAAAGACCAGGGGAATCGCTGTATTTGCAAGCGCAAACAAAGGTAATATGCAATAGTTTACCGGCCGGTGCAGGCTGAGCTCGAGTTTATGTGCCATTTCCTTGGGGATGAACATGGCTGCCACCACCCCTGCAATGGTGGGATGCACCCCCGACTTAAGTATGAAATACCATAATCCCAAAGCGGGGATAAGATATAAGAACAGGTAATTCACTTTAAAGCGGTTAAGGGCAAACATCGCCATGGCAAACAATGCCGCAATACTCAGCATCAGGAAGTGAAGGTTGTGGGTGTAAAATGTGGCTATGATAACAATAGCCCCAAGGTCGTCTATTATGGCCAGGGCGGTCAAAAAGATCTTCAGGGATAAGGGTGCGCGCTTGCCCAGCAATGACAGTATCCCAAGTGAAAAGGCAATGTCGGTGGCAGTGGGTATGGCCCAGCCGTTGAGGTGTTCGGCCGACCTGCTGTTGAACAGGAAAAAGATGACGGCAGGGAAAATCATCCCGCCAAGTGCAGCCAGAACGGGAAGAATGGCTTTCTTTTTTACAGCCAGTTCGCCATCCTGCAATTCGCGTTTGATCTCAAGTCCAATAAGGAAAAAGAAGACGGCCATGAGCCCGTCATTGATCCAGTGCAACACACTCTCATGCAAAAAATCAAAACCGATCTCCATATGCCAGATACCCAGGTAAGACTCTGCCCTTCCTGAATTGGCAAATGAAATAGAAAGCACAGTAGCCAGGATCAGCAGCAAACCCGCGAGTTTCCCGCTTTCGGCAAGGTCTTTAATGGGATCGGTGAATTGGTTTACCTTCATCTCAATCGTCGTCTTTAACAATAGGTTTAACAAAAGCCGACCTCACCGGGGCGGGGCAGGGTCTTGACCCTCCTTTGACTGCAAACCATAACACCTTGTTCAGAAGCTCGTCGGGAGCCCTGTCTTCACGGCTGAAGTCAAACTCCTCGCTCATCCTCTGCCACTGGTTCAGGGCGATATTCTTCTCACCAAGGTCAGTAAAAGGTCCGAGAGCTTTGAACCCCGAAGTCTCAGGCTTTACAGTGAAACAACGCCACAAGGGGGTTGCTGCCGCGTCGTACTGGCTCATGGGAGGCAGGCCCAGGATCAGCTCTATGGTCCTGAGGACCGAAGCAGTGGAGTAGGGGGTATGATCAACAAACTGTCTTTTTACATACCCTCCTGCAATATAAACAGGGCTTCGATGCGCATCCACATGGTCGGGGCCATTCTGGGCGTCATCCTCCAGGATGAATATCACGCTTTCGTTCCATATGGATGAGGCGGCCAGGTACTCAACCACCTTCCCCACGGCTAGGTCATTATCGGCAACCTGCGCAAAAGGTGTAAGTTTCCCAGCCTTCAGTCCCTGGGTATGGTCGTTGATCAAACGTATGGTATTCAGCCCTGGAACAGCGCCAACTGCAAGCAGGGAGTCGAAGTCTTTTTTCCATTGTGTAAACCTTGTGGTATCCATCACTTCCTGGTCCCAGCTGGTGAAATACCTGCAGTAATGGTCTTTAAGCACAGGGATGTTAGGCTTGAAATTATCGGCGAATTCCCCGTAAGTCCTGTATGAAACTCCCTGCCTGGCGCAGAAATCCCAGATAAATCCGTCCTTGTTATTGGCTATCCTGCGGTTCCCTTCCGAATCGTAATCGCCGCCCCTGCCGCCGTAACTGCTCGGCCATGTCTTTTCAAGGTAGTCCGTCGCATATGCGCCCATACTCCAGTTGTGTCCATCGGCGCTCACTTCGCCATCCACATAAAAATTATCAAGCAATACAAAATCCTTCACCAGCTGATGCTGGTTGGGCGTGATCTTTTTGCCGAACAGCACCAGGCTTGTATCCCCGTTCCCTTCTGCCACATCGCCCAGCACCTGGTCGTAGGTGCGGTTCTCCTTGATCACGTAAAACACGTATTTAATGGCTGGGACTGCGGATGGCATCCCGGGGATGGCTGTCCCTTTGGCTTCGGGCGTTAAGCTTGCTTTTTCGGGTTTGTAGGGGGTGTTTTGGTATACCATTGCCGAATATGCCGCCAGATTCTTTGCGTCTGGCTCGGGTATGATGCTCATGGTCCCCCTGAACAACCCGCCAATATACTGTACCTTTTTAGGTTTCCGGCTGTCGCTTTTCTGTGCATTTACTTTTTGTGCGTGGACTACCGGGTTGGGTCCCCCCGGGTTTGCCATGGAAGTAAAGCCCTTGCCGTTGGCCACCCAGAGTTTTTTATTAATCACACGAACGCAGGTAGGGTACCATCCCGTGGGGATAAAACCTTTGCTGAGGCTCTTGCCGGGCTTTGAAACATCAAACACCGCCAGGCAGTTATTGTCGGCATTGGCGATGTAGAGGGTTTTATCGTCGGCGCCCAGGGCCACGCTGTTGGTGGTGCTGCCTGCGGGGGAGTTCGGGTAAAGTGCCGAGTTCAGGGTTTCAATGACTTTGCCTTCTTTGACGTCTATGCATGAAACCGAGTTGTCGTTTGCATTTGCTACGTAAAGATATTTCCCGTTCCTGCTGAGGCAGAGGTCGTTGGGATTGCTCCCCACAGTGACCGACGTGAGGAATGCTCTGTTTGAGGTATTGAATACCTGCACCTTACCACATCCCCAGCAACTGATATAAAGTGTTTTTTTGTCGCCGGATAAGGTGCAGCAGTAGCCCTCGCCTTCGAGGCTAATGCGGACATTGGCCTGCTTTTTCGTAAGGTCAAGGATGTAAAGTGAATTGTTCTCTTTGGTGACCACGTAAAGCAGCTTCTTCTTTTCGTCAAGCGCAAGGCCTGCGGGCGATATCCTTTCGGGCCAGGGTTTGCCTAATACCAGGCTGTCGGCCAGGGCAAGCTTATTGTTTTTTATCGTGTACTGATAGATGACGTTCCTGTTACCTCCCGAGGCGTAAAGCGTTTTTTCATCTGTGGAAAAGGCCAGTCCCACCCAGGCAGCCCTGGTGAGTATGGTGTCAAGGACTTTAGCTGAGACAGCATCGATAAGGTATATGCTCTGGTCGCTTTCGCCGTTATTGGTAACTGCTGCCAGCCTGCCCGATGATGAAACTGCGATGTTCAGCGGCAGGTCCCCGAGCTGCAGGCTCCGGCCTATTCGGCTGATACCCCATCCGTTGGGAAGCACAATATGTTTGGTTTCAATCGCTTCCTGGGAGTAAGCACTGGCAGTCGCCAGGAACATCAGAATTAAAATGGATAGCAGGGTACGTTTCATAAAGTGTTCAGCCTTTTTTCTGATATCAAAAATACGATTTTCACCGATAAAAATGATCTGCTTTTGTTGTGCGAAGAATTCCTGTCGTTTTCGTATCTTTGCACTTTTATTTTGAGGCCTATGTTTACTGATGCTAATAAATTCCTGGGAGAAGGACTTACGTACGACGACGTGCTCCTCATCCCTTCCTATTCGGAGGTGCTACCGAGGGAAGTCGATATCTCAACATCCCTTTCAAAAAACATCCGCCTGAACATCCCGATTGTTTCAGCAGCCATGGATACGGTGACTGAATCGGGTATGGCCATTGCAATGGCACAGGAAGGCGGCATAGGGGTTCTTCACAAGAATATGTCAATCGAAGCCCAGGCCCTGCAGGTGAGAAAAGTTAAGAGAGCCGAGAACGGGATGATTCTCGACCCGGTAACCCTGCATGCATCCGCTCTCGTCGGCGATGCACTGGCTATGATGAAAGAGCATTCCATAGGGGGTATCCCCGTGGTGAATGAACGCGAGGAACTGGTAGGGATAGTGACGAACCGCGACCTGAGGTTCGAGCGTGATATGGCACGACCTGTTACTGAGGTGATGACCCACAAGGTGGTCACGATCAGCGAGTTCATGAATTTTGAAAAGGCTGAGCAGATTCTCCAGGAATATAAGATTGAAAAGCTCCCGGTCATCGATAAGAACAACCGCCTGGTAGGGCTTATTACGTATAAAGACATCATCAAAATCAAAGCCAGGCCGAATGCTTGTAAAGATACCCTCGGGCGGCTGCGCGTCGCCGCCGCCGTAGGTATTGCAGCCGACACCCTCGACCGCGCAGCCGCCCTCGTCAAGGAAGGTGTTGACGCAATTGTCATCGACACCGCACATGCCCATACCAACCGGGTCATCGAAATGGCAAGGCGTATCAAAGCCGCCTATCCCGGCATCGATATGGTCGTCGGGAACATTGGCACAGGCGAAGCTGCACTTGACCTTGCAAAAGCAGGAGCCGACGCAGTCAAAGTCGGTATTGGTCCGGGCTCCATCTGCACCACCCGCATCATCGCAGGCATCGGCATACCCCAGCTTACCGCGGTCTACCAGGTTGCAAAAGCCCTCAAAGGTACAGGCATCCCTGTGATAGCCGATGGCGGCATAAGATATACCGGCGATATCGTCAAAGCTCTCGCTGCCGGCGCCTCCTCCATCATGGCTGGCTCCCTCTTTGCAGGCGTGGACGAATCCCCCGGTGAAACCATCATCTACGAAGGACGTAAATTCAAGACATACCGGGGCATGGGTTCTCTCGAAGCCATGCAGCACGGCTCAAAGGACCGCTACTTCCAGGATATGGAAGACGACATCAAAAAGCTGGTCCCCGAAGGTATTGTCGGCAGGGTGCCCTACAAAGGTTCCCTCTCGGAAGTGATTTACCAGATGAATGGCGGCCTCCGCTCAGGAATGGGTTATACAGGCTCGGCCAATATCGATGCCCTGCAAACAGCCAGCTTCATCAAGATCACCTCCGCCGGCGTCACCGAAAGCCACCCCCACGACGTAACTATCATCAGCGAAGCACCAAATTACAGCCGTTAATAATGTTTTCAGAATTTTCGCGTTATTATTAAAGAATAAATAAAATGATAAAAACTATGAGCTTGAAATTATCAGGATTAATGCTTTTTCTCCTGTTCTTCCTTAATGTTACTGCCCAGGTTGATAACAACACAGCCCTTATGACTATTGCCGGCAAACCAGTCACTGTCGGAGAGTTCATGTCAATCTACCAGAAAAACAACGTAAAAGGCGAAGCCATCGATAAAAAGTCCATGGATG
>JBAXBP010000191.1:0-6697 GCA_037141915.1 Bacteroidota bacterium
GAATTTCAACCATCACCGGATTACAGGACTCCTTGAGTAATCGGTATCGCAGAGCGGATACTGCTTCGGTGTTACTTAGCAGAACCAGAGCAGGCCATGAATATGAAACCAAGATTAATATCGGCACTACCGCTCAATATTGGCGCGGTGACAAAACCTGGCAAACACTCGGGATAACAACTATTCCGCCTTTGCAGGACAGTTTGAACGATCGGTACCGTAGAAAAGATACAACTACCGTTCTGTTAAGCAAAACTCGTGCAACGCATGATTATGCTCCGATCAGCCACAATCAGGGAATTTCAACCATCAATAACCTCCAGGATTCGTTAAACAACCGGTATCGCAGAGCAGATACAAGTTCAGTACTTTTAAGCAGAACCCGTGCTGGACATGATTATGAAACCAAAATCTTGAACGGGACAACTGCCCAGTACTGGAGAGGTGACAAAACCTGGCAAACACTCGGGATAACAACTATTCCGTCTTTGCAGGACAGTTTGAATGATCGGTACCGCAGAAAAGATACCGCAAGCGTTCTTTTAAGCAAAACTCGTGCAACGCATGATTATGCTCCGATCAGCCACAACCAGGGAATTTCAACCATCACCGGATTACAGGACTCCTTGAGTAATCGGTATCGCAGAGCTGATACTGCTTCGGTGCTACTTAGCAGAACCAGGGCAGGCCATGATTATGAAACCAAAATCTTGAACGGGACAACTGCCCAATACTGGAGAGGTGACAAAACCTGGCAAACACTCGGGATAACAACTATTCCGTCATTGCAGGACAGTTTGAATGATCGGTACCGCAGAAAAGATACCGCAAGTGTTCTTTTAAGCAAAACTCGTGCAACGCATGATTATGCTCCGATCAGCCACAACCAGGGAATTTCAACCATCACCGGATTACAGGACTCCTTGAGTAATCGGTATCGCAGAGCTGATACTGCTTCGGTGCTACTTAGCAGAACCAGGGCAGGCCATGATTATGAAACCAAAATCTTAAACGGGACAACTGCCCAGTACTGGAGAGGTGACAAAACCTGGCAGAACCTCAACATTAACATCGTCCCAGCCCTCCAGGATAGTTTGAATGATCGGTACCGCAGAGCAGATACCGCTTCAGTTCTGCTAAGTAAAACCAGAGCATCTCATGACTATGAAACTAAAATAGGTACAGGAACAACGTCACAATACTATCGTGGAGATAAAACCTGGAAAGCATTAAACAAATCAGCTGTTGGTTTAGGTAACGTCGACAATACCAGTGACCTTAATAAACCTGTCTCCACTGCCCAACAGGCAGCTTTAAATTTAAAAGCAAATCTGGACTCACCTATCTTTACTGGTACTCCATCGGCTCCAACTCCTCCACTTGGTTCTAATAATACCCAGGTTGCCACTACCGAGTTTGTTTCCTTATCAGTACCAGATGCAACAACCACAGTTAAAGGGAAAGTACAACTGGCTGGAGATTTAACAGGTACGGCCGATGCACCAGTTATAGGCAACGGAAAAATAACCAGGGCCAAAATTGCAAACACCAGTGTTAACTTTGCTAAAATTCAAAATGTATCGTCAAGCAGCTTACTCGGAAGGGCAACATCCGGAGCCGGTGTCATTGAAGAGATTTCTTTGGGAACAGGGCTGAGCTTTTCAGGGACTACCTTAAATGCAAACTCTTCAAACAGATGGTCGCTACTGGGAAATTCAGGCACCAATTCAGACAGCAATTTTATTGGCACCACCGATAGTGTGGCATTACACTTCAGAGTAAATAACCTGAAAGCAGGAAGGATTGGGGTTGGCTCTGTTGATGGCACAGTAATTCTCGGTTATGAGGCAGGAAATAACGATTCAACAGCAAAATTCAATACAATAATCGGATACCGGGCTGGAGTAACATTAAATTCGAATTATAACACTCTGGTTGGAAAGGAGGCTGGATCCAGCATAACAACCGGGGTGAGATCAACTGCAATTGGAGTAAATGCACTCCAGTATAACCGCACTGGTGATAACAATACTGCAATCGGTTATGGCGCTGATGTAACCAAACGTGGGTTAAATAATTCAACTGCGATTGGTTATAATGCAAAGGTTGATGAGGACAATAAAGTTCAGATAGGTAATAACAATATTACAAACGTTAAATTAGGCGATGGCACAACTCCCACCCTTGAGACCGGAGCATTAATAGCTAATAGTATTCAAACTTACTCACTCCAGTTGATCGATGGCAATCAGGCAAAATATAAAGTGCTCACTTCGGATGATTCCGGACAGGCTTCATGGGAATATGCAGAAGTTGCAGATGCAACTACTTTTTCAAAAGGGAAAATTCAATTAGCCGGGGATTTAGGAGGAACGGGCTCTACAGCATCAACACCTGTTATCTCTGATAATGCCGTAACTACATCAAAAGTCTCAGATGCCAGCATAACTTATTCTAAAATTCAGAATACAAATGCTTCTGATATTGTGTTAGGAAGAGTTTCTCCCGGCTCAGGAGTGTTGGAAGAAGTTTCAACCACAGGGTCCGGTAATGTTGTAAGGGCTGCTTCACCAACTCTGTCCGGAACAATCACGGCCGAACATCAGGCTTTATCAGGAACTTTGATTGTTTCAACAAATGCTGCAGTTGGAACATCCAGTCCCGAAGCTTCTGCTGTGTTGGATGTCAGTTCAACAACCCAGGGGTTTTTACCCCCACGTATGTCATATGCTCAGATAATGGCAATATCATCGCCTGTTGCAGGCCTTATTATATGGTGCAACAACTGCGGGACGTCTGGTGAAGTTCAGGTATTTAACGGAACCACCTGGACGAATATGTGCGGCGGTGGTGCATCAGGTGCATTACCTGCTCTGGACGCTACAGCAACTGTAACCGATATAACAATGACTACTGCAACAAGCGGTGGAAATGTGACATCAGATGGGGGATCATCAGTGACAGAACGGGGGGTGTGCTGGAGTACAACTTCAGGCCCGACTATTGCAGACAGTAAAACATCTGACGGTTCAGGAACTGGATCATTTTCAAGTTCGTTAACAGGATTAACAGCAAGCACTTTGTACTATGTCAGAGCTTTTGCTACCAATAGTACAGGTACATCTTACGGGTTAGAAGTAAGTTTTGCTACTGCATCAACCTCACTGTCATTAACTTTTACTGATGGCGGGCAGAGGGGTTATATTGATATTGAAGACGGTGCCTCAATATCTGTCAATGGACTGGTTTATATTTTTGGAGGATATGAAAATCATACTGCAGGAGCACCTTATCTCTGGACTTATGACCTTGCAGCCGATACCTGGACCCAGAAAACCAATGCACCAATTGGCCGTACTGAAGTTCCGTTAGCATACAACTCAAGTGATGGCAAGATATACACCTTTGGAGGCAATATTGCGGGTGACGATTACAATAACCTGCATAGGTACAATATTGCAACTGACACTTGGGAATTGGTTGTATGGCCGGTTCCCGGAATTTCTGAAAGAAGATCCTGTTCACTTGGAATACTGAACGATAAAGTCTATATCATCGGAGGTTGGGAAGACAGCCCGGGTTATTTAACCGATAGTTATTGTTATGATTTAAACACTGGTATAACTACTTCGATATCACCATTACCTAACCCCACAGCTTGGGGCAGAATGTTCTGCCAGGTTGGAAATTATATTTACATCGCCGGGGGCAATAATGATTCCGGAACAGTAAAATACCTTCAAAGGTATGATATGTCTACTGATACATGGGTCCAACTGGCTGAGATGCCTGAGGCAAGGGCTTCAGCCTCACCGTTACTCTATTATAACAACTCATTATGGATTCTTTCCGGCGGAAATCAAACAACCTGTCTGCGATATGATATCAGCACAGACTCCTGGTCAACCTATTCATCAAATATCATAGCAAGATCAAACCACTGGGCCGGAGTTTCCACGACCGGTAAATCAATGGTGTGGGGGCCGGATAATACAACAACACAAGTTTGTCAATTACCATAAGCAACAAGTATGAAACTAAAACTCTCTATAGTTGCAATACTCCTGGTCCCATGGATACATAGCGCTGTTTCTGCCCAGGGCATCCTCATACGCCAGGGAAGTTACCTGAAAGTACCGGCTGGAAATATGATACACGAGCCGGATAATATCATCACCCAGGATAACTGCGGGTTGCATGCGCATGGTGTTGTGAAAATCCATGGCAACCTTAAAAATGAAGACGTGACGCCGGCCTGTATCGATACCGGGAAAGTTGTTTTTGAGGGAACAACAAGGGAAAAAATCAGCGGGGTGATCATTTTCGACAGCCTGGTGATTAATAATAACAACGGTGTATCGCTTTATAACGATGTGCTGGTAAATAAAAAACTTTCACTTATCAGCGGGAAAATTTTCCTTGGAAATAATAATCTTCTTATCGGGCCATCCGCTTTCATTAACGGGAACCTGAATTCTGCCAACATGATAGTTGCCACGGGCAGCGGTAAGTTGCAAAAACAATTTATATCAGCTGGCAGTTTTACTTTTCCGGTGGGCGATACGAACGGGGTTTCAGAGTATTCACCGGTCGCCCTGAACTTCACGAACGGTCTGTTCGGGGCAGGGAATTGGGCCGGGGTGAACCTGGTCAATGCCAAATACCCCGATCCGAATATCCAGAACGATTACCTGAACAGGTACTGGAATATAAGCTCAAATAATATCTCCGCATTTTCATGCAATGCTCAGTTTAATTATTTGCCGGTGGATGTTGTTGGGACAGAATCGAAACTTTATTGCCTGAGGACAAGCCCCCCGCCCAATACAGCATTTAACCCGGCGGATACAGTCAATCATATCTTTACTGCAACAGGTCTTAACAGTTTTGGCAGTTTCACAGGAGGCGGCCCTCCCTGCTATAACTTCCAGCTCAATGCTGCTGTTGTCTCCAATGTAAGCTGCTTCGGGGGATCCAATGGTGCCGCAATTGCCAATATCAGCGGGGCGAGCGGCAATGTAACCTATCAATGGTCGACCAACCCGGTCCAGACTACCAAGGTTGCAGTCAACCTTATCGCGGGAACCTATACAGTTATTGCCACCGATGCCCTGGGCTGTTCAAAACAGTCTTCAGTGACCATTAACCAACCACCTCAGTGGTGGCCAGGGCTTAGCGGCCCAACAACTGCCTGTGCCAATTCAACAGGTAATTTTTATCTTACTGAGGCAGGAATGTCGAACTACCAGTGGCTGGTGTCTTCAGGAGGAATAATCATATCGGGTGCAGGTACTAATTCCATTAATGTGCTCTGGATCACTGCCGGTCCTCAAACTGTCAATGTAATTTATACCAATATGTCCGGGTGTACAGCTTTTGCCCCGGCTATACTTAATGTGATTATTTACCCGCGTCCGGAACCAACGATAACCGGTCCGGATTCCGCCTGCCTGGGTACTATAAATAATCTCTATGTTACCCAACCCTGGATGAGCGCATACAACTGGACTCTTTCACCCGGTGGAAGCATAGTGCTGGGACAGGGTACCAACATGATCAGGGTGGCATGGAATTCATCCGGACCACAATGGGTAAAAGTAACATATACCAGTCCCAATGGATGCGCTGCAGCCTTGCCGGGTATCCTTAACGTTACGGTAAATACTGTCCCAGGTCCAGCCGGACCGATTTCGGGCAGGAAAGTGGTATGCCAGGGACAGGTGGGTGTTAAATACTCTGTTGCTGAAATCATCGGTGCTAAAGGGTATGCCTGGTCTTTGCCTCCCGGGGCATTTATAGCGGGTGGCACAAACACCGACAGCATCACCGTGAACTTCTCAGCCTCCGCCCAATCGGGATTTATCCAGGTCCATGGCACCAATAATTGCGGATATGGTTCTGATTCTCCTCCCCTTCATATCACGGTTTCAGGAACCCCTCCAAAGCCACTGATCGGAGGAATTACGAGCAAACCTGTGACCTTAAGTGACACGTTGTTCAGCAGTGCCCCCGGGGGAAATCAATGGTTTCGGGATGAGATCCTCCTGTCAGGTGATACGAACAGGTTCATTGTTGCACATCTGTCAGGGGAATATTACTGCATTGTAACAACCGGGGTCTGCAGTTCCGATTCATCAAATCATGTCATCATAGGAAGTACCGGGATCAGTGAAGATGAAAATTCACAATTTGTAGTATATCCCGTGCCCAATGACGGACATTTCAAGGCATCAATCGTGGTACCGGGGATAGAAACCTTCGACATCTCGGTTTATAATTACCTGGGACTTATAATCTATCGTCATGTAAACGTGGTAGTTAACAAGAAACTAGAACATTCAATCGATGTGAGTTTCGCACCGAACGGGATGTATATGGTGCAATTCAGGAATCACCGGCTGAATGTCATCAGGAATATCCTTGTGATCCCATGAGAATCTGCTCCTGGGGCCACAGCATTGTGTTGCTATGCCGACAACTCAACATTTTTTACCGATTAAATTTTCAATCTCCTCGCTGCAGCTGAATTAATTTTCATTAAACCTCTTGTTTTCCCAAAAAAACTTTATATTTGCAACCCCATTCCGGGCAACATCGAAAATCTTCAGTATTAATAATATATAACCAATAATCGTAATTAACATGACAAAAGCAGAAATTGTAGCAGAAATTGCTAACAAGACCGGAATCGAGAAGG
>JBAXBP010000192.1:0-6692 GCA_037141915.1 Bacteroidota bacterium
TCTACAATTCGGAAGGATTGGCTATGAGCCGTGAAACAGGCTGTTGCAAAAAAGAAACTGAAGATCAGGTACCTGAAAATACGCATGGTTTTCTTATTTATCGAAAAGGATTACAGTCTTTCCCTCAGCCAGGGTTTTGGCCTGGCATCGAAAATAACCTGCTGGTCGGGAGAAAGGGTTACCCTTAATGACTGGTCATACTGGACCATTATCTTTAATAGCTTCGATACTGTTTTCCCGATCTCATCAGCCACATTATCGGTCTGGGTCACATCGGCAGGATGCATGGTGAGAAGGGCTTCGAGTTTGGCTTTGTCGGCCTCAATAAGCTTTTTCAAAGGAGTGACCTGGGGCATGAAAGCGAGGTCAACTTTTTTGATAGCAGTCTTCTGATCATCGGTCAGTCCAGGAAGATCAAGGATGGGACGGTGAAATTCAGCTCCTTGGTATTCAGGGCCGTCAGGAGGCATGGGCGGATGATGATGACCTGGATGCATATCCGGGTGGGATGGCTGGGAGATCATGGTGGGCATGTTGTCGGGATTGGATTTGGACTGCTGTTTGTCCTGGGCATAAGCAGAGATCATGAGCAAACCGCATAACAGAAGCAGGGCGATACGGTTGATTGAGAAGGCTTGAGTTTTCATAAGATTAAGTATTGGTTAATTATCTTGATTCAAAAAAATTGAGTTTATTTTCCAGGCGCCGGAGGAGGAGGAGGAGGAAGGTTTCCCGGTGGTGGAGGAGGCGGTGGCTGAGGAGGCGGTGGCAACACCATTTTCAGCACATCCTTAAAGATTAGTTTGAATTTTTTTTGCTGATCAGGGGTAAGGATCTTGTTTATCCTTGAGAAATGATCATAGGTAACCAGTTCCATCTGGTTTCTGTTCATCGCTATTACATTTGCAAACAGCTGCACTTTGGCTGTATCAGGAACCTCCATTAACAACAGTTCGAAAAATTGCTGGTGAAGTACTTTGTCCTGTTCAGTAAGTTTGTTCAGGATCTCCCTGTGCTCCTGCCTCAGTTGCTGGTATTCCTTCTGTTGTTCAGCGGATAACCCCAATTCTTTCACCAGGAATGAAGCGGCCTCTCCCTCATGTCTTCCAATCCTTTCCCTGCCCGGCCTGTTGAACCACATAAAAGCAAGGGTGCAGAGGTTAAGGACCACGAGGACCGCGATGATCAGCTTGTAAATAGTTCCGTTTTTCATGGCTTAAAGATTATAATGGTCAATGTATGAGAAATATTCACTGGCAACCGATTTGGCAGGATTACTGCTTCCGGCCGATGATTTATGGTAATACACAATAGTAAATACATTCAGGCTGATCAGCAGCAGGATAATGGCCGCAATCTTCCAGGCAAGCCCGGGTTTTAAAGCGGACTGCTCTTTTACAGTCCCGGAAAATCCCTGAAGTATCCTTTCCCTCACGAAGGGGTTTAATTCGGCGCGACCGGCCCCGTCAAGGCTTTCCATCGCTTTGTCAACCCATTCTTCTTTTGTTTTCATACTCTTTTGATGATTTACAACGTAAAAACCTGCGCTTACCTGATGTTTTTTTCATAATAGTCGCCAAGCAGCTCTTTAAGCTTTTGCCTGGCCCTGAACAAGAGCGACTCCACTGAAGAGACAGAAAGATTCATGACTTCCGCCAGTTCGGCATAGCTCAGGTTTTCTAATTTATTCAGTGTAAAAGCTGTTCTCTGGTTTAAAGGCAGCCTGCGGATGGCGTTGAAGAGAACAGCCGACATTTCCTTGTTTTCAAGGCTGATGCCCGGATGGTAGAACTGCTCATCCGCAGTCACATTTAACAGATGTTCTTTACCGAAAAGGCTTAATATAATCCCCGAGCGCTTGTCTCTTTGACGGCTGCGTATCAGTTCCAGTGATTTGGTTACGGCAATACGATAGATCCATGTCGAAAGCTTTGATTGTTCCCTGAACCCTGAAACGGAGCGGAACACCTCGGTAAACACTTCCTGGGTCATGTCTTCCGCATCCTCCCTGTTCTGAAGGAGCCCCAGGGCTGTATTATAAACCCTGCCGGAATATTGCAGCAGCAGCTCGCTGTATGCTTCCCGCTCTCCCGACTTCAATCTGCCGATAAATGTTTGCTCCGACAATTCCAGGTTTTAAATGTTAGATGCTTTCCCCGCCCTGAACTTGCGGTTAAGCAGGTAAAGATACTTCCGGTTTTACATTCCAGGATATTGATTGAATGACTTTACATGTTTTAGATGTAACTTTGATAACGCTAAAATTCCTTTAAAAAGTCTGTGATTCAGGCTTAAAATAGTTGCATTGAGCTCTGTACAGATGAACAAACGATGAAAAACGCCCCTTTACCCGTATCACAATCTTTCGTACTCAGTAAAAAATTGATTATTCTATCCTTTTTCTTGCTGACAACATTAAGCGTATTCCCTCAATATCCGAATATCCTAATCACTAATGCCTTCACTCCTGAAGAGCCGTCAATAGTTATAAATCCTTTGAATCCGGCGATTCAGGTTGCCGGGGCAAATATTTCGGGTTACTATTTTTCCTCCGATTACGGCAATACCTGGACCCCGAATTACCTCACCTCTTTGTATGGAATCTGGGGAGATCCCTGCATCATTGCTGATACCAGCGGGAATTTCTATTATTTCCATCTTTCGAATCCATCAGGTGGTTACTTTATTGACCGGATAGTATGCCAGAAATCCACGGATAACGGGAATAATTTTGATAACGGGACTTACTTTGGTCTTAACAGTCCAAAACAGCAGGATAAGGCCTGGGCGGTTGTGGATCCGGCAACAAATAATATTTACTCTGCCTGGACGCAGTTTGATAAATACGGTAGTGCTATATCCACCGACAGTTCAGTGATCTTATTTTCAAGGTCAACCGATGCCGCGCAAACCTGGAGCCCGGCAGTAAGGATCAACAGGGTTGCCGGGAACTGCCGCGACAGTGACAAAACGGTGGAAGGAGCGGTGCCTGCCGCCGGTCCGAACGGGGAGGTGTATATTTCATGGGCCGGACCTGAAGGTTTGATGTTTACCAGCTCACATGACGGAGGCCTGACCTGGCCTGCCGACAATGTTTTTGTTTCGGACATGCCCGGGGGATGGGATTATTCAATTCCCGGCATAAGCCGCTGCAACGGGTTTCCAGTCACCTGCTGCGATCTGAGCAATGGTCCTTACAGGGGAACTGTCTATATCAACTGGTCGGACCAGAGGAACGGCACTACGGATACGGATATCTTCCTTTCGAAATCGACCGATGGAGGACAAACATGGACTTCACCGATACGGGTGAATAATGATCCTCCCGGAAAGCAGCAGTTCTTAACCTGGATGACTGTGGACCAGGTTACGGGTATACTTTATTTTGTGTTCTATGACCGCAGGAATTATTCAGGGATCCAGACGGATGTTTACCTTGCAACCTCCCGTGACGGTGGCGAAACTTTCCAGAATTTCTGCATCAGTGAAAGCCCCTTCACCCCGATATACTCGGTTTTTTTCGGAGATTATACCAATATTTCCGCTTACGACAACATTGTGAGGCCGGTGTGGGCAAGACTTGAAAACGGCCAGCTTAGTGTAATGACTGCCCTGGTCGATTCTGCCGATGTGCTTCATATACCCGGGGCGGAGCCGAATTTGACTATGAGCCTTGATCAGAATTACCCGAATCCTGCAGTGACATCTACCTATATTTCCTTCAAACTGCGTTCAGCTGCTACCGTCTCCCTTAAATTGTATGATCTTTTCGGTACTTTGCAGGCGAGCCTGCTTGAGAGCAAATTCCTGCCTGCCGGGAAATATGTTGAGGAACTTGACCTAAGGGGAAAGAACATCCTTCCAGGGGTTTATGTTTACCAGCTTATCACCGGCGACAAAGTGGTTTCAAGAAAGATGGTGGTGCAATGAAACGTGTTATTAAATTAACAAATTAATTACCTTTGCAATATCCATAGTATATACCTGTGAAGGCAGCAAGGATCATATTCGCGTTTTATATCGTTATTCTCACCACCATTCCCTGCGTGGATATTGAGGAATATTGCCATATAAACAACAACGCTGTCAGCCTCTGCCCCCTGAATTCACATTCACAGGAACATAATGATTCGGATTGCTGCAGCCCTTTCTGTGTCTGCAACTGCTGCCAGGTGAATGTTCTTACCCAGGGCATGGTCATCCTCCAGGAACCCTGCAGGATCTGTATGAATACCTTGCACACCTTTAATTACGGAGATATCCAGGAGGTCCCTCTTCCTTTCTGGCAGCCGCCGAAAGTCGCTTTAGCTTAATTCAGCTCGCATCATTACAACGTTGCCGTCGCTCGCAGTTTCGCACCGCTGCCGGGGTAGGTGCGTCTTTCGCTCGCATCTTTACAACGCCGCTACGGTGGCTGCGTCGCATCAGAGATGATAGCAATCCAAAACTTGTGAATGCTCCTTGCACCTGATGCAGCTTTTATAAAATGCTCGCTATAATAACTTCACAGATTTCTTGACGACAAATAACAAGTACCATGTTCGACCGAATCATTGATTTCTCAATCAGGTATAAGATTGCCGTGGGAATAATGACCGCACTGCTCATTATTACAGGTATCTGGTCCATGTTCCATCTTCAGCTGGATGCCATCCCCGACATCACCAACAACCAGGTACAGGTGATCACGATTGCACCCACCCTGGCCTCATCCGAAGTGGAACAGCTTATCAGTTACCCTATCGAAAAAGCTGTTGCTACCATTCCCGATGTGACAGAACTCAGAAGCGTAAGCCGTTTCGGCCTATCGGTGGTGACGGTTGTTTTCAGGGAAAGCGTGGATATTTACCGCGCAAGGCAGCAGATAAGCGAAAAGCTTACCGAGGCTGAAAAGCAGATACCTCCCGGATTGGGTGAACCCCAGATGGCTCCGATCAGCACAGGACTTGGCGAGATCTACCAGTATCTTATCAAGGTCAGGCCCGGATATGAATCCCGGTATTCCCTCAGTGACCTGCGTACTATCCAGGACTGGATAGTTAAACGGTCTCTGCTTGGTACGCCGGGGGTCGCGGAAGTAAGTTCACTGGGCGGTTATGTCAAGCAATACGAGGTCGCGCTGGATCCCAGCCGTATCCACAGCATGGGCATATCGATCAACGAGATCTTCGATGCCTTACAGAAGAACAACGAAAATACAGGAGCTGCATACCTTGATGAAAAGCCCTATGCATACTTTATCAGGGGAATAGGATTTGTGCACAGCCTTGAGGATATCGAGAAAATCGTGATCAAGAATGTCAACGGCATCCCGGTGCTGGTAAGGGATGTGGGCAAGGTCCGATTCGGGCATGCCAACCGTTACGGTGCCGTGGTGGAAGCAGGGAAGGGAGAAGTCACCGGGGGAATGGTGATGATGCTCAAAGGCGAAAATTCAGTGGAAGTCATCAGGAGGGTGAAAGATAAAATAACCCAGATCGGCAAAGCCCTTCCCGAAGGTGTTTATATTGATTCGTTTATCGACCGTACAAGGCTCATCGACAAGACCATTAACACGGTAACCCAGAACCTCTTGCTTGGCGGACTCATCGTGATCTTCGTGCTTACCCTGCTTATCGGGAACCTAAGGGCCGGCCTGATCGTGGCTTCGGTGATCCCGCTGGCCATGCTGTTTGCAATCATACTCATGGTCCTTACCGGTGTTTCGGGCAACCTGATGTCGCTGGGAGCAATCGACTTCGGCATTATTGTCGACGGGGCTGTGATCGTTGTCGAAAGCGTGGTTTACCGGCTTTTCCTTGGTAAACACAAGCAGCAGGGGATCATTCGCCTCAGCAGGGAACAGATGGACTCGGAAGTGGCGTCTTCGGCGAAAAAGATGATGCGTTCGGCTACTTTCGGGCAGATCATCATCCTTATCGTTTACCTGCCTGTGATCTCGCTTTCGGGGATTGAAGGGAAGATGTTCAAACCCATGGCCGAAACCGTGATGTTCGCAGTGTTCGGAGCTTTCCTTCTGTCGCTTACCTATGTACCGATGATGTCGTCGGTTTTCCTGAGCAGGAACACGGAACATAAAATATCGGTTTCGGACCGCATCATGAAACTGGTCCATAAGTTATATGGGCCGGCGATCAGGTTTGCACTTGACTACAAGCCGGGAGTTATTCTCGCGTCGGTCATTTTGTTTATCATTGCCCTCATCATGTTCCTTAGGATTGACGCGGTATTCGTGCCATCACTCGAAGAAGGGGACCTGCTGGTTTTGCCCAAACTGCAAAGCGGCAGTTCTCTTTCACAAAGTGTTGACACTTACCTGCAGGTTTCGGATATCCTGAAAAATGATTTCCCCGAAGTGAAGGATGTGGTGGCCAAGATCGGGGTCGGAGAGATCCCTACTGATCCCACCCCTATGGAGTCGGCCGACATTGTCGTCTGCCTTAAAAATAAAAAGGAATGGGTATCGGCTTCGACCCGGGAGGAGCTGATTGAAAAAATGAAGGAAAAGCTTTCGGTAATCCCGGGGGTCAGCTATGAGTTCATGCAGCCTATTGAAGCGCGGTTCAACGAGCTGATGACGGGCATCAGGTCGGATGTGGCGGTTAAGATATTCGGAGATAATATGGATACGCTTTCAATGGAAGCGGAGAAACTTGCAGCCCTCATCAGTAAAATTGAAGGCATAGGCGATA
>JBAXBP010000193.1:0-6681 GCA_037141915.1 Bacteroidota bacterium
ACTCCCGGCATGCTTACAATCCCACTTCCCTGCTGTCAAAACCGGTCAACCCCAGTGAGAATAAGGATGCAAAGATACGATAAATTCGTGAACCGTGAACCGTGAATCGTGATCCGGTTCACGATTCACGGTTCACGGTTCACGGTTCCAGGATGGTGCTGACGAATTTTGAGATGTCGTATTTCTCAGTGAAGATCTTATAAAGTTCACTGATGATGGGATACCGCGTTGCTTCTCCTGCTTCCCTAAGTATTTTTTCATAAAAAATGGCGGTTGCGGTTTTCCCTTCAAGCACCAGTTCATGAGAAACGTGCTCGGTGAAAAATCCTTTCCCGATTAAAAGTCCGAGCGTACGGTTCCGGCTCAGGTCGTTCAGCGCCGTAAGCGTAAAATCTCCGTAACCACAGTATTTAAATATAGTCTCTTCCTTACCTCCGAAATGTAACATGATGTGCATCATCTCTCTGAAAGCCCTGGTAAGGATGAGGAAACGAAGGTTGGGCGAATTGAACTGGGCATCGACAATACCCAGGGCTATTGCATAAATATTCTTGAGTATGCTCAGGATCTCAACTCCCTGGATATCTTCACTGAAATCAAGATAGATAGTGGTGCCCTGAAAAAGTGATGAAATTTCCTTTTTTACATCATCTCCAATATATCCCAGAGTAAAACCTGTTGGGATGCGGTTAATGATCTCCTTGGCAAAACTGGGACCTTTCAGGGTGCATGCCGGGTTGCTGAAATTCTGTTTCAGGCATTCCACAACAGTGAGTTCCCCGCAGCCGAAACCTTTTGCCAGGTTTACCAGTATTGCATCGGCCGGTATATTTGAACATATCGAATTAAGATAATCAAACAGAACCACTGATGGAATGGCAAGGAAGATCACCGAAGAACCTTTCATCTGGCTCCCGTCGGTCGTTGCCCTTAGCCCCGCATGCAGATGATGACCGGGGAAATATCTTGCATTGATATGCTGTTCATTTATTGAATTGACAACGTTCTCTTCAACAGATACCAGCAGCACCTCCCGGCATCCGTTTTCCGATAAAATGTTTCCAAGTGCAGTACCGATGGTACCGGCTCCGATTATTGATATTTTTTTCTTTGCATTCATCCCTGATGATCAGTTAAATTCTTTTGGAAATGCTGCGAAACGCAAGGTGAAAGAAGCGCCGGGCTGACGAATGATCTCATAATGAGCTTCCAGCTGTTCCACCAGTATCCTGATGATCTGGGAACCAGTGGAAGTGTTTTCTTCAAGGGTGAACTTTTCGGGCAGGCCAACTCCGTTATCCCAGACTTTTAACACATAGATGATAGACTCCAGGCCTTCTTGTTCAGACTGGCTTGTTTTGTCGAGATGCAGCTCAATCCATATTTCACCCTGTTCATTGTTCGGGAAAGCGTATTTATAGGCATTCGTCAACAGTTCATTTAATATGAGACCCAGAGGCAATGCTATCTCTATCCTGGTAGCACATTCCTGGACTGAAATATGGAGTTTTATGTTGTGTTTGCTGAAAGCACTGCTGACAATGCTTGTAAGTCGTTCCAGGTAAGGTCCAAGGGGTATGGCATCAATACTCTGGTTACGGTAAAGCTGTTCATGTACAAGCGACATGGTCCTCACCCTGAGCTGCAGGTCGATCAAAGGCAGATCCAGGCTCATTGATTTGGAAAACTGCCTTTGCAGATCCATCAGGCTGATAAGGATCGCAAAATTATTTTTTACCCTGTGATGTATCTCATAAAGCAGGACATCCTTCTGTCTTTCATTTTCGGCAAGCAGCTCTTCAAACCGCATACGGTCGGAGATGTCCCTGACAACAGTTACCAACTCATAAACTTCCCCGCTGATGGGATCAAACAGTGGATTTATATGGCTTTCAACCCAAAATGAGTTCCCTGTCCGCTTCTTTGCTTTGTATACCAGGGTTTGTGGGGTTTTGCTCTGCACAATTGATTCTATCGACGACCGGATCTGCTTCCGGTAGGCAAGGTCTATAACTTCAAAAGAATCTGGTCTTGTCAACAGTTCTTCTTCTGTAAACCCGTACATTGAATAGCAGCTGGGAGAGACAAACCTCCTGTTCAGGTTCCTGTCAAATAAAGAAATGACATCAGGTGAATGCTCTGCCAGGAAGCGGTATTGATTTTCACTCTCCTCAAAATGATGTTCTGCTTCTATATGTTCCCTGATCTCATTTTCCAGTTTGAAGTTCAGCACCTGCAATTCCTTCTCAGATCTCTGGGTCCTCCTGGTGATCAAATGAACGATCATTCCAACAGTTACTACCAGGAAGAGAATGATTATTATCGAGAGCATCTGCAGCCTGTGATTACGCAGCTCAAGCTGCTGGGTCTCATTCTGATGGATAAGAAGGTTGTGGCGGTCTTCAACCTCCCGCACGAGGCGTTCGGCTTCATAAGTCCTTTTAACAACCTTATTTCTCTCCTCCATAATCTTCTGGTGGTACCTGAAATATGCCTGATAATGCTCAAGGCTTTTTGAATATTGTTTCTGAAGGCCATAGCAATCCGATAAGAGGAGATGCGCTTCTTCGGTGAGATTATTGTGCTTTAACTCAATACTTCTCATAAGCCCCAGCTGAAGATAATACAGGGCTGAATCATACCTCCCTGTTTCCATATAGGATCCGCCAATATTGATAAGGGAGGAATTGATCTGGCTTTTCACGCCGATCTCCAAACGGTCATTGTATGCTTTTTTATTGTACTTCAGGGCGAAAGCCTTATTCCCTATAACTGAATAGGCATGTGCTATCCTGGTATTCAGTGCACTTACCTCGAACAGGTTCCCCGTCGGGTATAGGATATCTATAGCCTTCCGATACATAAAAATCGCCCTGTTCAGCTGTTTCAGCTGTATAAAGGCATCACCTATAAGTTTATATGCCCTGCCGAGCGTGGCGGTGTTTTTGAGCATGCAGCTGTGACCGGCACTACGATAAAAATAGTCCACTGCTTCCATGTAATGCCCCTTACCCATCTCAACAGAACCTTTGGTAAAACAAAGTAATGCAATCTGCAATGGGTCCTGCGACCTGGTTAAAACTGTGTAAGCTTTGTCAAGGTATGGATCGGCCCGGTATGGTTCCTTGATCCGCAGGAACACCTCAATTATAGACTGGTATATGTATATTTCATGGTCAGCATCTTTCAGTGTCTGGTATATCTCAAGGCTGTTAAAATAGTATTGAAGGGAAAGAGGATAATTATCTTCAATGAGATTTGTAACTCCAAGGATCTGCAGAGCCATGGCTTCACCTTCAAGATAATGAGAACTTCTTGCAAGATTTAAGCTCCGGATGGCCAGTGTGATAGAACGGTAGGGGTTCTCGTTATTGTTTTTTGCGGCTAAAGCATTCAGTGAATCAACTTCCCTGATTATTGAAGGAAGTTCAGGGATGTCGGCAGTTGCATAAGCTGAATTTCCTGCAAAGCAGAGAATCAGGATGATAACAAAAAAAATAAACGATCTTATAAAACCCTTCATCATTCGCCTGGAAAACAACGCAAATTTAGAAAAATATAGGCTCCTTGAGATGTTATTCCCTGACAACGGGAACTCAATGCCTTGAGAAATGCATTACTTCCTGACGGCTTTCAGGCTCATATCAAGGCTCTGGATATGATGCGTGAGCGCACCCACCGAGATGAAATCAACCCCGGTGGAAGCGTAATCCCTGATATTGCTTTCATCAATGCCCCCGGAAGCTTCAGTCTCAATACAGCCGGCTATCATCCCTAAGGCTTTTTTAAGATCCTGAACAGAGAAATTGTCAAGCATGATCCTGTCGACCTGTCCATGTTCAAGCACCTGCTGCAGCTCAGTAAAATTCCTCACCTCGATCTCAACCCTCAGGGATTTGCTGTTTTCCTTCAGGTAACGCTGTACTTCATCGATGGCTTTAGCAATGCCACCTGCAAAATCAACATGGTTATCCTTGATCATGATCATATCATACAGGCCCATCCTGTGATTCATGCCTCCCCCTGTCCTTACTGCATATTTTTCGAGTTCGCGGAGCAGGGGAGTGGTTTTCCGGGTGTCGAGGATTTTTGCATGAAAACCTTCAGTGAGCCTGACCAGCCTGCTGGTTGCAGTGGCAATACCACTCATCCTTTGCATAAAATTCAGGACAAGGCGTTCGGCAAGCAGGATAGAAGACACCTTTCCCGAAACTTCAAAAGCGACATCCCCTTTTTCAACTTGGGCCCCGTCGTTAAGGAAGGGATTCATTACTAAATCCCTGTCAACATGGAAAAATACTTTTTCCGCCACCTTCATGCCGCAGAGGATGCCGGCAGCTTTGATGATCAGCTTTGCCTGGCCTTCGGCCGATGGCGGAATGGTGGACTTCGTGGTATGGTCCCCGTCGCCCTTGTCTTCGGCTATAGCGGATGTGATGATTTCGTCGAGGTTCATGATCTGTTATTCTGATTGAATATGCAGTTGGAAGATGCGATACTCCACTTTGCTTTTCCTGAGCATGAAATAAAAACTGAATTTCTTTCCGCCCGCACTAAGGCTGCCCATGATGAATTTCGATCCATCGGTGGAATTGCCTTCCTTGTTTACCAGGACTTCGCCTAAGGGCCGGCTTGTAAAAAAGTCTTTAATGATCCTTGCAGCCTGGGTTTTACTGTAACTGTCCTTAAACCCGGGAATGTTCAGGTCGACCATTTCGTTGAAGTATTTACCGAGGTCTCCCGAAGCTCCCTTCTTGAAAACCTGGATGATGTCGGGGGAGGGGTCAGCCTGTGAATACACCCGCTCCGTCATCAGCATACAGGAAAAACAAAAAAGGACAAACAGCCTGGTCATCATTTTATTTTTTTCAAAAATAGTATTTTTAATTATTCCGATATTTGCCGGAGCTGAAATGCATGATCGCATGAAGATACGGTTTATTGTCATAGGTAAGACGGATGAGGGTTATCTGAAAACAGGCATCGGTGAATACTTGACCCGCCTGAAACACTATATAACGGTGGAATATACCGAGATCCCTGCATTGAAAAATTCTTCATCCCTGACTATGCAGGAGCAGCAGTCACGCGAAAGGGATCTTATTGAAAAGCATCTGAACCCTGGCGAGACGGTTGTTTTGCTGGATGAACACGGAAAGCAGATGACATCGCCGGCACTCGCATCGTATCTCAGCCGGAAAATGGTTTCGGGCACTAAATCGCTGGTCTTCATAGTCGGAGGCCCATTCGGCTTTCATTCAGACCTGATAAAAAAGAAATTTGAAATAATCTCGCTTTCTAAGATGACCTTTTCGCATCAGATGGTAAGGCTGGTCTTCACGGAGCAGCTTTACCGGGCGTTTACCATCCTCAGGAACGAGTCATATCACCATGAATGAAGCCATGAACAAGGCTTCTGTTAACATTTTTTTAACGCTGTGCTTAACAATTATTAACAAGCACCCCTGTAACAGGTCGCTGAGCTTTTATAACTTTGCGCTATCAAATTTTATCCTATATGGTTGAGACGGACATTAAAGCCCTGAATGAGCGGATCCAAAAGGAAAGCGCTTTCGTGGACATGGTTACAATGGAAATGCATAAGGTGATCATAGGTCAGAAACATATGATAGAACGCCTTCTGATTGGTTTACTGGCTAACGGGCATATCCTTCTTGAGGGGGTTCCCGGCCTTGCAAAAACCCTGGCCATCAAAACCCTGGCCGGTATTATCGATGCGAAGTTCAGCCGTATCCAGTTTACGCCCGACCTGCTTCCTGCCGACCTTGTCGGAACACTGGTGTACAGCCAGAAGAAAGAGGAATTCCAGGTAAGGAAAGGACCTATATTCGCTAATTTTATCCTGGCGGATGAAATAAACCGTTCACCGGCCAAGGTCCAGAGTGCGCTGCTCGAAGCAATGCAGGAAAGGCAGGTTACCATCGGTGACCAGACTTACAAGCTTGCCGAGCCATTCCTGGTACTTGCAACGGAGAACCCCATTGAACAGGAAGGTACTTACCCCCTTCCCGAAGCCCAGGTTGACCGTTTCATGCTCAAAGTTATCATAAACTACCCCGATAAGAAAGAGGAAAAACTGATCATCCGCCAGAATATCGGGAATGAAGTTTTTGCTTCTTCCGCCATTATCAAACCCGAGGATATCCTCAGGGCCAGGGCTGTCGCAAGGGAAGTCTACCTGGATGAGAAAATTGAGAATTATATTACTGATATTGTATTTGCCTCGAGGTTCCCGGCTGATTACAAACTCAAGAAATTTGAAGGACTCATAAGCTACGGTGCTTCACCCAGGGCTAGTATATACCTGGCCCTTGCATCCAAAGCATATGCATTCATCAAGCGCAGGGGCTATGTGATCCCCGAAGATATCCGTGCGGTTGCACATGATGTGCTGCGCCACCGTATCGGACTCACTTACGAAGCCGAAGCAGAAAACATTACATCGGAAGACATTATCAACGAGATTTTAAATACAGTAGAAGTACCATAACCGTAATCCGTGATCCGTGAACCGGATCACGATTCACGATTCACGATTCACGATTCACGAAAATGGAATCCTCCGAACTCTTTAAAAAGGTCAGAAAGATAGAGATCAAGACCCGGGGTCTGTCAAACCAGATCTTCTCGGGGCAGTATCATTCGGTCTTTAAAGGCAGG
>JBAXBP010000194.1:0-6635 GCA_037141915.1 Bacteroidota bacterium
TAGGCGATCAGACCTATGGCAAGCTTACCGGTAACGAAGCAGTCAGGATCGTTAAGAATATTAAACTTTCGGAAAACAATTAAACAATGTACAAATTACAATGTACAATGTACAAATGTTGACCAATTTAAAATTTGTACATAGTACATGGTACATTGTACATTAAAAAAAGAACTATGATGACTACAGTAACAGTCGGTCTTGGAAGCTGCGGAATAGCAGCGGGTGCGCACAAGACCTATGAAAAGATAAAAGCTATAAAGGAACAGGAAAACCTTTCATTCGAATTGCATAAGACTTCCTGCGTCGGGATGTGCTATCGTGAACCCCTGGTGGAGATCACCGATGAAACAGGAACTTATCTCTATGGCGATATCAATGAAGACCGCGCTGTTGAGGTGATAGAGAAGCATATCAACCAGAACGACCCTATCAGGGATTATATAGTTTACACCGATTTGTTTGACGCTGCCGAAAACGACTTCATCAATTCCCAGGTTAAAATCGTACTCCGTAACTGCGGATATATGGATCCCGAGTCCATCGCGGATTATGAGCACAGGCATGGCTATACTGCCATGAAAAAGATTGTGATGGATAAGATCTCCCGTGAGGATATCATCAAAACCATTCTTGAATCAGGGCTTCGCGGTCGCGGGGGTGGTGGATTTTCGACCGGTATGAAATGGAAATTCGCAAACGCCAATAAATCGGAACAGAAATATGTGATCTGCAATGCGGATGAGGGAGACCCCGGTGCATTCATGGACCGTTCTGTGCTGGAAGGCGACCCGCATTCCGTATTGGAGGGAATGATGATTGCAGCCTATGCAATAGAAGCCACAGGTGGTGTCATATACTGCAGGGCCGAGTACCCGCTGGCCATCAAGAGACTTAACATAGCCATCGGCCAGGCCCATGCAAAAGGATATCTCGGAAAAAATGCATTCGGCATCAAAGGATGGGATTTCGACGTTTACATCAAGGAAGGCGCAGGCGCCTTTGTTTGCGGTGAGGAAACCGCTCTTATCGCATCCATAGAAGGCGAACGCGGTATGCCCCGCAAACGCCCGCCATTCCCTGCAGCATCAGGGCTCTGGAAGAAACCCACCAATATCAATAATGTTGAAACCTTCGCCAACGTTCCCTGGATCATACTGAACGGCGCTCCCGCGTATGCAAAATACGGCACAGAGAAAAGCAAGGGCACCAAGGTTTTCGCACTCGCAGGCAAGATCAGGCGTTCGGGACTTGTTGAAGTACCCATGGGCATGACCATCAGGGATGTGATCTTCAAGCTCGGAGGCGGCATCAAGAATGACAAAAGGTTCAAGGCAGTTCAGCTTGGAGGCCCTTCGGGAGGATGTATTCCCGAATATCTTTCTGATACCATCGTTGACTATGATTCGGTAAATGCCACAGGCGCTATCATGGGCTCAGGCGGTATGGTCGTAATGGATGAAACCACCTGCATGGTCGATGTAGCCAAATTTTTTCTGGATTTCACCCGCAAGGAAAGCTGCGGCAAATGCACTTTCTGCCGCATGGGCACGATGAGGATGCTCGAGATCCTTGAGCGTATCACCAACGCACAGGGCAGGGAAGGAGATATTGAAAAGCTTGAGGAACTTGCTTACCAGATCAAGGATAATTCACTCTGCGGACTGGGACAGACGGCCCCGAACCCTGTTCTCACTACCATCAAGTATTTCAGGGATGAATATGAGGCTCATATCTTTCATAAGAAATGTCCTGCCAAAGTCTGCCGTCCCCTGCTTACTTATACAGTCGACCAGGAAAAATGCACCGGCTGCCTGGTCTGCCTGAAGAATTGCCCCTCGAAAGCTATCACCGGAGAACGCAAAAAACCGCACTTGATCAACCAGGAACTCTGCACCAAATGCGGGGTATGCTTCACCAAGTGCAAGTTCAACAGCATCGTTCTGACCTAAGTGAGAAAATCATGAGAATGTACCATGTACAATGTACAATGTACAAATGCAAGAAAACCTGAAATAACATTATTTGTACATGGTACATAGTACATTGTACATTAAAAGAAAAACACAGATCGTAAATAACTACAACAATGTCCGACAACTCATTAAACCTCATCTTAAACGGAAATATCGTAAAAGGCTACCCCGGTGAGACCATTCTTCAGGTGGCGAACCGTAACGGAATAGAGATACCCACCCTTTGTAATGACGAACGCCTGGAGCCCTTCACCTCATGCTATGTATGCGTGGTTGAAGTGGAAGGTATGCGCGGCCATCAGCCCGCCTGTTCAACAAAGATCGCCGAAGGGATGAAGGTCATCACCGATAATGAAGGCATCCGCAAATCGAGGAAAATGGCACTGGAGCTGATGCTCAGCAACCACTATGCCGACTGTCTCGGTCCGTGCAAGCAAACCTGCCCCGCAGGAGTGGATGTACAGGGATACATCTCCCTCATCGAAAAAGGCCTGTACAGTGAAGCCGTTGCGGTGATCAAGGAAACCAACCCGCTTCCCGCCATTTGCGGCCGTGTATGCGTACGTCCCTGCGAAAATGAATGCCGCAGGAACCTTCTCGATGAGGGAGCTCCGGTCGGAATCGATTACCTGAAGCGCTATGCTTCGGATCATGACCTTGAAAGTCCCGATAAGTATAAACCCGCCGTAAAGCCATCCACAGGCAAAAAAATTGCTGTGATAGGTGCAGGCCCGGGAGGCCTGTCAGTAGGTCACTTCATGCAGATCGAAGGCCACCAGGTCGATATCTATGAAGCCGCCACTAATCCCGGGGGCTGGCTGCGTTACGGTATCCCCGAATACCGCCTTCCGAATGACATCCTCGACAAGGAAGTTAAGAACATCACCGACCTTGGCGTAAATATTTTTTACAACCAGAAGTTTGGCGACAACCTGAGCTATAAGGACATCAAATCGAAATACGATGCGATGGTGCTGACCATAGGCTCCCAGAAAGGGACAGGTGTGGGCTGCGAAGGCGACGATGCAGGGAACGTGTATTCCGGTATTGATTTCCTGAAGAACATGGAAGTGACAGGCAAACGCTATGATTTCAAAGGCAAGACCATTGCAGTGGTCGGGGGTGGGAATACCGCTATGGACTGCTGCCGCACCTCCATCCGCTGCCATGCCGACAAGGTGTATGTGATTTACCGCCGCACCGAGAAGGAAATGCCTGCAAACCCCATCGAGATCCACGAATCAAAACTCGAAGGCGTGGAATACATGTTCCTGACCCTTCCGAAGAAGATCAATAAAAATGCAAAAGGCGAAGTTGAATCGGTGACCTGCATTAAAATGGAGCTTGGAGAACCCGATGCGTCGGGCCGCCGCAGGCCTGTTCCGGTCGAAGGTTCCGATTTTGATCTGAAGGTGGATTACATTCTCGCGGCTATCGGGCAGAAGACCGATGTGAATTTCCTCGAAGATATCAACGCCCCGGCCGAAGGCGGGGAATTGAAGATAAACAAATGGGGAGACCTTGACGCCGACAAGAACACCCTGCAAACCGGCATTCCGTCGGTGTTTGCAGCAGGTGACGGGGTTACCGGACCTGCAACCATTATTGAAGCCATTGCCCAGGCAAGGGTCGCTTCTAACAGCGCTCACCAGTTTGTGATGGGCAAACCCATTGTTCCCCTGAAAAAACCTTTCACCAGCAAACGCGACAATTTCAAAAAACAAAAAGCTGAGGATTACCTCGATAAATTTGAGAAACAGCTTCGCGAGGAAATGCCTACCATGCCTGCCGCAGAGCGGCTCAACTTCAATGAGGTTGAACTGGGCTATTCCGCTGCCGAAGTCGCGCATCATGAGACCCAGCGGTGCCTTGAATGCGGTTGCACTGCTTTTTTCAATTGCGACCTCCAGAAGTATTCGACAGATTACAATGCACAGCAGAAATATTTCGAAGGAGAATTCAGGGAATACCAGGTTGACTTTCGTCATCCTTATATAGAGATCGACAACAATAAATGTATACTTTGCGGCCGCTGCATCAGGATTTGCAGGGAGGTCGTGGGAGCCAACGCTCTCGGATTTGTGAACCGTGGATTTGATACTTATGTTGCCCCGGCTATGGGTGATTCTCTTCAGGATACCCATTGCGAATCCTGCGGCATGTGTATCTCCACCTGTCCTACAGGAGCAATCACCGAGAATGTGATCTTCAAACCGGGTCCTGTGAAAACAAAGGCTGTCGAAAGTATCTGCACCTATTGCTCGGTGGGTTGCGCAATCAACCTGCAAACAGTCAACGGGTTTACCTGCGGGGTCACCGGCCGCAAAGGCCTGGTCAACACCGACGGGAATATCTGCCGTTATGCTAAATTCGGGTATAACTTCATGAACGATACTTCCAGGATCACAACCCCATTGCTTAAGGTAAAAGGGAAATTTGAAAAGATCAGTTTTGAAAAGGCATTCGGACTTATTAAGGAGAAAATTTCGAAAGTCAAACCCGGGGAGAATGCCTTCTTCGGTGGGGCAAGGCTTACCAACGAAGAGATGTACCTCATTCACAAGCTGGCAAGGCTGGCCGTGAAGACCAATAATGTGGGCAGCTTCCATTACCTTGGAAGGGGAGAAAGCTATCGCAGGAACTGCGAGAATAATGTCCCTTTCAATGAGATTAAAAATGCCAGCCTGATCTGTTTTATCGGCACGGAGATCAACCGCGACCATGCAGTTGCAGGATTTATGGCCCAGAATGCACATTACCTGAAAAAGATCCCCCAGATACTGGTAACGGTGAAGGAGAACAACAGTCTTACTCATAAGGTGAACCAGGAACGGAAGGTCAAATCCTACTACCATTTTATCAAGGCAATTAACCACTATCTTCTTTCGAAAGGTCTTGAAAATGCCCTCTTCCTCCGCGACCGGGTGGAAGGATTTGCAGATTACCGTAAGCATATCCTTGCACTGAATTTCGGAGAGCTTCTAAATGAGGCCGGGATCAATGA
Organism: Bacteroidota bacterium; assembly: GCA_037141915.1. GTDB lineage: Bacteria > Bacteroidota > Bacteroidia > Bacteroidales > FEN-979 > CAIRDP01. The sequence goes on from JBAXBP010000194.1 coordinate 4,981, forward strand.
AACTGAACTCGCAGCCTTTGCAGAAATGTACAATAAGGAGATGAATGCAGTGATCCTGTTTTCTGAAAAAGAGATCTCCGGCGCTGCTTCAAAGGAACTGTTCAACCTTGCGATGATCACAGGGAAGCTCGGCAAGACCTCCAGCGGGCTGGTTTCAATCAGGGAAAAGAACAATTCACAGGGCCTGTTCGACATGGGCGTCAGCCCGCATTATGGTGTTGGAGGACAGGAACTGTCTGATGAAACCTATATTGCAAAGCTTAAGGAAAAGTGGAACAATCCTGAGATGGCATCATCCGAAACCGAATGCCTGCACGGGCAGCTCCGGGACGGCAAGGTTAAGAACCTGTTTATCTTCGGTGAAGATCCTATGGGTTGTGCATTGGATAAGAACTATGCTGAATCCATTTTCAAGGCCGCAGAATTCCTGGTGGTCCAGGATTATTTCATGACAGCAACTACAGCGAAGGCAGACCTGATACTTCCTGCATCACTACCTGCTGAGAGCGGGGGATCCTTTACCAATTCCCAGAAAGTGTTGCAGCAGTTCCAGTCAGGGATGAAGCCAAAAGTTGAACTGACAGGATTGCAGCAATTGGCTGCCCTTCTGGAAGTCTTTGGACATAAAGTGAGCAGCAACCCCATCGATGTCTTTATGGAAGTTGTTACCTTGTTCCCTGAAAAGAAAGATGAGGAAAAACTGCAACTTAAAATCACCGAAAAGGATAATCACCAACGCAAGTACAATTATGGCTGTGATGCAGTCACGAAAAAGTTTGAAGATGAGTTTGAAAAAAAATAAAAGCGAAATTTCGCTATTTCGCCATTTCGCTTTTCGCTATTTATTTGAAACAAAAATGTCAGAACATAACACCAACTTATGAAAGAATTCAAAAACATAACCGAGATACTTGATTTCGCTATAGGCGAGGAACAGTCTGCAGTGGATTTTTATGTACAGCTGGCGGCCCAGTCAAAAAGCCAGGAAACAAAAAAGATCTTCCACGAATTTGCAGAGGAAGAGATGAGGCATAAAGCCAATCTCATGAAAGTAAAAGAGAACGGGACCCTTCGCATGAGCGACGAGAAAGTAAGGGATCTTAAGATCACCGAATACCTGGTCGATGTAAAACCTTCTCCAAAGATGGATTACCAGGACGCCCTCATCCTTGCCATGAAAAAGGAAAAGGCTGCTTTCCGCATGTATACAGCCCTTGCCGGCCGGGCCGAAGACCCTGCAGTGAAGCAGCTCCTCGAATCCCTTGCCCTTGAAGAATCAAGGCATAAACTGAGATTCGAGATCGAATATGACGATGTGGTATTGAAAGAGAATTGATTTTCTTATCTTAGTGCAAATTTCCGCTTAAGATATGAAGGTTAAGCAAAACGCTTTAAACCCGAAGAAGTATTACTTCATCGACACTTCATTTAACCTGATGATGAAACGCAGGATCTACCAGATCCTGCTGATCTCAAGTACTTACGATTCGTTCATGCTGGAAGAGGACGGCAGGATTGACGAGACTATTTTCATGGAGTATGTTTCGCTCAACCTTCGTTACCCACCCCAATTCATCAAGGTGACTTCCGAAAAGGAAGCTTTCGAAGTACTTGAGGATAAAAGTATAGAGCTGGTGATCTCCATGCTCAATATC
>JBAXBP010000195.1:0-6610 GCA_037141915.1 Bacteroidota bacterium
CGAGTTTGCCTGCCTGGGCCTTGGTGAGATCCTTCTCCAGATCCATATGCGCAAAGAACTCCCTGGCATGAACTCCGGAATCGGTACGTCCGCAACCCGTCAGACTTACCTCCTCCCTGAGCATCATGCTTAATGCATCGCCCAGTACTTTTTGTATGCTGATGGCATTTTTCTGGGCCTGCCAGCCATGGTAGGCTGTTCCATCGTACGAAAGACCTAAAAAATATCTCATGTCCGCATGTTGGTTAAGAAGTGAACCCCGTTCACATCAAAGATAGCTCAGTTTGGTTAAAACTGCAAACTCATCCGCAGTCAAAAAAAAAGACAAACATGATCACGCCCATCCTGCTGTGAAATTAATCACAAATGACTGGAAAACTTCAACCATCCGAAAGCCTCATTCATGGCTCAATTCAGAACTTCCATGGAATTAGGTTGAAAAAAAATATCGTTTGTTATTTTTTTAACAGATAAAAGATGTAATTTTGTCAACAAATTAATGGACATCCTTTTAGATTAAAGACAACTTATTAAAAATCAAGATACAATGGCTACAAACAACAATTACATCACAGAACTAGTGGATAAGCACGGCAGGGCACGAACCAGTCTGATGCCAATCCTGCAGGGAGTGATTGAGAAAAACAACTTCATTTCAGATCAGGATATGACTGAAATTGCAATGGAACTCGATCTGTCCCCTGCCCAGGTTTATGGCACCGCCACTTTTTATTCATTCCTCGAAACTCAGCCTCGCGGGAAATATGTGATACGTGTCTGTAAAACTATCACCTGTGACATGCACGGGAAGAGGACCGTAGTACAAACTATTGAAGACATGCTGAAGATCAAGGTAGGTGAAACATCGCCGAACAAGAAATTCACCCTGCTTGAAACCAATTGCCTTGGCTGGTGCCATGAAGGACCGGCTATGCTGATCAATGAGAAACCTTTTTCAGGGCTCACAACCGAAAAGGTTCATGACATCATTAGTGAGTACATGCATAAATAATTTAAAATAAGGAGATTGACAATGTCTGACACCAAACTAAAACGAGTTGACCTTATTTTCGGAGAATATTCCAATGTTAAATATAAGGTACTGGCCGATACGCTGAAACGCACCAATGAAGACATCCTGGAGGACTTGCTGGAATCGGGTCTCCGTGGGCGCGGAGGTGCAGGATTTCCCACAGCAATGAAGTGGAAATTTACCGCTCAGACCCCGGGTGAAGAAAAGTATGTTATATGTAATGCCGATGAAGGCGAACCCGGAACATTCAAAGACCGTGAGATTCTGAGCCGCGTACCGAGAAAAGTATTTTCCGGGATGGCGATCTGCGGAAAAGTCATAGGGGCAAAACAGGGATTTATTTACCTCAGGGGTGAATATAAATTCCTGCTTCCCGAGCTTATAAAAGAGCTTGATGGTTACAACGAGTTTGCCAAATCCATAGGTTTGGATTTTCCTATCGGGATCAGGCTGGGCAGCGGGGCATACATCTGCGGCGAAGAAAGCGCATTGTTCGAATCCATGGAAGGTAAACGTGGTGAACCCAGGAATAAACCTCCCTACCCTACCACATCGGGATATCTTGGCAAGCCCACCGTGATTAACAATGTTGAAACGTTTGTCAATGTTCTCATGATCATGCGACTCGGCTCCACCCAGTTTAAACTGCTGGGGACATCCGATTCACGCGGATCAAAAGTATTTTCAGTATCAGGCGACACCCCCATTCCGGGTATCTATGAACTGGAACTTGGCATGCCCCTTGACCGTTTTGTTGATGAGTTCGGTGATGGTGATACCAAAGCCGTTCAGGTCGGAGGCGCCTCAGGCTTCTGCGTTCCGCGAAAGAAATTCAAGGATACCGTGATCGGCTTTGAAGGAGTCCCCACCGGAGGCTCCATGATGCTTTTCAACAGTTCCAGGTCTATGTATAATGTATTGCACAATTATCTGGAGTTCTTTGAAGAAGAATCCTGCGGACAATGTACTCCCTGTCGTGTAGGTTGCCAGCAGCTGCGCAAAGGAATTGAAGCTGTCAAGAAGAGTGAGAAAAAGTCACTTTACCTTGATCAGTTGCTGAAGCTTTCCGAAAGCATGAAACTGACCGCAAAATGCGGTTTGGGGCAGTCAGTTGCCAATTCATTTTCATCTATCGTTAACAACTTCAAAGAAGAAATGATTTACTAAAGGAACCTGAACATGAAAAATACTAAAAAAGAAACTGAAAAAAAGATCAACCTCACCATCGACGGGATCGAGGTAAGTGTTGATGAGGGCACCACTATACTTGACGCGGCACGCAAGCTCAACATACATATTCCTACTCTTTGTTACCATGAAGACCTTTGTGTTGCAGGCAACTGCCGGGTTTGCATTGTGGAACAGGAAAAGGCTAAGTCGCTTCCCGCGTCCTGTGCAACACCCGCTTCTGAAGGAATGGTGATCCATACCAACAGTATGAAAGTAAGGCTTGCCCGTAAGCATATTGTGGAATTGCTGCTTTCGGAACATCATGCAGACTGCACCAAGTGTTACAAGAACGGAATCTGTGAGCTCCAGGGACTGGCTTCCCAGATGCTTACCGGTGACCACATGTTCCTCGACCTGGTTCCGGACCATAATTACACTATCGATATGTTCAACACTGCCATCATCAAGGATGACAGCCGTTGTATCCGGTGCCAGCGTTGCGTCAGGACCTGCGAAGAACTCCAGGGAGTTAGCGCGCTTGGCGTTGCATATCGCGGAAATCACATGAAGATCTCTACTTTCTTCGAACATCCTTTGTTTGAAGTGGTGTGCACCAACTGCGGCCAGTGTGTGAACCGCTGTCCGACCGGCGCCCTTATTGAAAGGAATTACATCGACCAGGTATGGGATGCAATTTATGACCCCACCAAGCATGTCGTTGTGCAGACTGCTCCTGCTGTTCGTATTGCACTGGGTGAAGCTCTCGGGATGCCTCCGGGAAAGATTGTAACAGGTAAAATGGTTACTGCTCTGAAAAGGCTTGGATTCAACGCCGTTCTTGATACCGATTTCACTGCTGACCTTACCATCATTGAAGAAGGTAATGAGTTACTCACCAGACTGAAGAAAGCACTGCTCGACAAGGATCCGAATGTTTCCCTGCCGATGTTTACATCATGCTCACCGGGCTGGATCAAATTCATTGAGCACACTTTCCCCGAATTCCTGGGAAACCTGTCGACCTGCAAATCACCACAGCAGATGTTCGGCGCCCTGGTAAAAACCTATTACGCTCAGAAGCGCAAAATGGATGCCAAGAATATAGTTTCGGTGTCCATCATGCCATGCACAGCAAAGAAATTTGAAGCCAACCGCCCCGAGATGCGTTCAAGCGGTTATAAAGATGTCGATTTTGTTCTGACCACCCGTGAACTCGGGATCATGATCAAACAAGCAGGCCTCGACTTCGAAGCCTTACCTGAAGAACATTTCGACAGCCTTATGGGTTCTTCAACAGGAGCTGCTGTAATCTTCGGTACTACCGGAGGTGTTATGGAAGCCGCTTTGAGAACGGTTTATGAAGTAGTCACCGGGAGGGAGGTCCCGTTCGAAGGTCTCAATATCACCCCGGTACGTGGAACCGAAGGCGAAGTACGTGAAGCAACACTTAAAATTGAAAAAGTCAAACCTGAATGGAAATTCCTTGAAGGTGTTGAGGTTAAATGCGCTGTTGCCAACGGTCTCGCTCATGCCAAAAAAGTCATGCAGGATGTAAAAGACGGTAAAGCAAACTATCATTTTATCGAGATCATGGCTTGCCCGGGAGGTTGCCTTGGAGGCGGTGGACAGCCTATTCCCACCAACAAGGATATCCGTACAAAAAGGAAACAGGCCATTTATGAAGAAGACCTGGGAATGCCGATCCGTAAATCTCATGAGAACCCTGAGGTACAACTGATCTACAAAGAATTCCTTGGAGGCCCGCTCGGCCATAAATCACATGAACTATTACACACCCACTACACTCCCAGAAAGAGATACTAATTTACTCACTTGACACAAAAAAAGAGGGCGTCCCAAAAGGTTACCCTCTTTTTTTTTACGGGCTCCCAAATCCCAAAGGCAGCCTTAAACACATCACTAACTAACGGTATGAAAAGAACGGACTGGAATTAGATCTTTGGAGTGTTGTTCTCCTATTTCTTTGGTTCTGCAGGAGGAGTTGCGCTTTCGGGCTTCTCAGCTGCACCTTCATTATCACCTGAATGTATGATGACTTTCATTTCTTCATTATGGCCGTTTCCCCTTGGAGGAGGGGAATGCGGATGCCTGCTCTTAATGTAGATTACATTGTTCCGGCCGAAATCCTGAGCATCCTGTACATCAATGATGATGCGTTTCCCGCCTTTTTTATCAATGATCTTATATGATTTAACCCTGCTCATTGGGATATTCCCAAGCACATCCGAAAGTGATTCACCTTTATCAGGCACTGCAAACACCTGAGGACCGAGAGCATCATTGCTGTAAAATTCATTCTCAAGTGCCTCTTCCATATCAGGAGGTTGCGGCACATCGGGCATCTCAAAATTATAATTGAATGCATGGGAAAAATCCCTGTCATGGAACCGGGGGCAGCAGCCAGGCATGCTGAACGTATACGCATGCCTGCATTTACCCGCAGAATCGCCGGCAATTGAATCGTCCATTCCATTAATATAAATCTGGATATTTTTCATATGGTCACCGGCTTCCTTCATGTCAGATTCAGCACTTTTAATCTGTACATGCATATCTTTCATTAATTTTTCAAGATCTGCACCTTGTATTCCTCCGGGGGCATTGATCAACGTATCAAGTTCGGTTCTTTTACCATTCTCTTCTTTAATGATACGAACCTTTATTTTACCTTCCTTTGCCTTAGGGTCGGACGAAGCATAAACTGTTACTTTCTGTTCCTTTTTACCCTTGGAGGGAGTTGCAGTAACAATCGTGGTGGTTTTTTGCTCTTTTTTATCCTGTGCTGAAACAGGAGAAGTACCTATTAAAGAGATACATAATACAGCAACTCCTGAAAGGATTGCCGACGGCCGGTAAAATTCCCTGGTTTTCATGGTGTGTTTTTTTGATGGTACAAAGCTATGCCGGGATTAAGTCGTGAAATGTTAAGGAAGCGTTAAACTTGGTTAACAAAACGTTAATCCCCTGACGGAAAAGAACTTCTTTACCTATTTTTGCATCATGAACAAGAGAATCCTGTATACCCTTATTGCACTGATCTGTCTTTCGCTGCTGGGTATTATCATTGTTCAGTTCTTCTGGATCAGGAATGCCATACAGGTGAAGGAGGCCCAGTTCAACCGCAGCGTGAATGACGCCATGGGAGTTGTGGTGAACAAACTTGAAACAAAAGAAAGCGTTCACCTCCTTGCCAGGAACAGTATTAACGACAGCATTAAAGAAATTCTGAGGGAGTCTCCCGAGGAAACGGTGATGCGCCCTCCTGCCCCGGAAAAAAGACACAGGCGTGATCGAGCTTTTGCCAGGGCAGGGAAACAGAATAAAGCCTTAGACAGTATTATAAATAATTTCAGGCAGGTTACTATAAACGTGAATCCTCTGTATACCGAAATGCAGTTTGAGTGGAATGAAAGCGAACTGCAAAAGATCGATTCAATGATGCAGCTTCAGGCTGAAGAACTACATAATCCACAGATAGAATACAGAATTGAAGAGGATTTACCTGCACCTCCCGGGATGATATTCAACAATCCCTCCCGTACAGTGCATTTTTATAATTCCGGCCATGGAGGGGCACATACCAGTGGCTATGTAATGCACGGGCAGTTTCCGCCTCCCCCTGATGCCGCTTCACCTGAAGTCATGGACAGGGTTCAAAAGCTTACCGAGAAAACAAGGAAATTAAAGGAGATCCTGCAGAAACTTACCGTTGAATCTGAGACTAAACCAAAACCAGTTGCCGAAAGGGTCCAGAAAGACACTCTTGAACAGCTCATCAGGAAATCCTTATCGGATAAAGAGATAAACCTGGCATTTGAATTTGCTGTGTTTGCCCCGGCCGGTGATTCTAACCAATTGCCTATAAAATCCTCCCATTTTGAAGCTGCCAACATGAGCACCGGCCACCGCGTGACCTTGTTCCCCAACGACCTGATCACAAAACCAAGCCAGCTGCTATTGTTCTTCCCAGGCCAGAAAGGGCATCTTTTTAATTCGATTTCATGGCTGATGATGTGTTCCATCATTTTCTCCCTGATCATTGTTTTATCATCGGGCGCCAGTATAGTTGTCATGATAAGGCAGAAGAAGATATCGGATATTAAAACCGATTTCATCAACAATATGACTCACGAATTTAAAACGCCGATTGCCACTATATCCATCGCCGCCGATTCCATAGTAAATTCCAAAGTGATACTCGAGCCGGAAAGGATCCGTGACTTTACGAGGATCATCAAGGAAGAGAATAACAGGATGAATACCAGGGTTGAGCAGGTGCTTCAGATGGCCTTGCTCGACAGCAGGGATTTCAACCTGAAACCCGTGCTGACCGATATGCACAGGATGATACAACGTGCTGTTGATCATTACCGTTTACAGATCGAA
>JBAXBP010000196.1:0-6565 GCA_037141915.1 Bacteroidota bacterium
TATTTCTTTGCAGTTTGCAGATCCCTGAACATGATGGCGAACGGCTTCCCTTCGCGGTTTTTCAGCTCCCTGAGCCTGGCGACCGCGGTTTCATTAAATGCATCGCAGCCCAGGTGCATGCCGCCAAGGCCTTTCATGGCAAGGATACCACCCTTATCAATGAATTCCGAACAAAGTTCCGTGATTACATTTATGTCTTTAACTACAGGTTCTTTGCCTGTATGCAATTCATACTGTGGGCCGCAAACCGCGCAGGCAACAGGTTGCGCGTGGAACCTCCGGTCGGTGACGGTCTCGTATTCTGTCCTGCAAGCCGCACACATCCGAAACTCAGCCATAGTGGTAAGCGGCCTGTCGTAGGGGAGATCTTTGATGATCGTGAAACGTGGTCCGCAGTCAGTGCAGTTTACAAAAGAATAATCGAGGCGGTTCCCTTCTTTGCCGATATCTTCCATGCATTCTTCACAAACAGCAATATCGGGGCTGATCTCGGTAATGTCATCCGAAACATCATGGCTTTTGAGGATCTCAAAAGAAGTGAACGTTTCAACCTGGATTTCTTCGGTAAGAATGCTTTCTACTGATGCCGCCTGCGGAGCTTCAGTTTTCAGGGAGCACAGGAAACCATTCAGATCCGGGACTCTCCCTGAAACCTGTATCAGCACGTTTTCATTCGTATTCCTCACCCAGCCTTTAAGATTATGCCTGAGCGCAATACGGTAAACGAAGGGCCTGAATCCCACGCCCTGTATCAAACCGGTAACTGTGACCTTCAGTGTTATATCAGGCATTCAGATAAATCATATTCAGAAATGTAAAATTATATATATTTATATTTTTTTACCTAAAATCTTTTCATGCTTACATTCTTAACCGGATTTGTCGCCAGTATCGCCCATGTGGTTACCGGCCCCGATCATCTTGCGGCAGTAACGCCCCTTGCCATCGACAGCAGGAAAAAGTCCTGGATGATTGGATTTTCCTGGGGACTGGGACATACTTTCGGCATGCTGATGATCGGTTGCTTATTCATATTATTCAGGGCATATCTTCCTTTCGAAGCCATCTCAAAGCATAGCGACACTGTCATCGGAGTACTTCTGATAGGGATAGGATGCTGGGCAATACTCAGGATATATTTGCATCATACCCACGGCAACAGGCCCCATTCCCACTTTCATACAAAGCCATTTCTTTATCCGCATATCCATAAGCATACCCATGGCCACAGCCTTGAACATCATCAGCCCGATATCACTGAACACGAACATGAACATACAGGGATGGTAAAGAGAAATGCATTAACGGCTTTGTTGATAGGAACGGTGCACGGGTTTGCGGGTTTCAGCCATCTTTTCGCGCTCCTCCCATCATTAGCCTTGCCCAGCGTAATGGCTTCTGTGATCTATGTTTCGGCTTTTGCGTTGGGCACTATCTTTACTATGGTGCTTTTCGCATTCATCCTTGGTGTGGTCGCATACAAAGCTGTAATTGAAAACAGGCAGGCCTTCCTGAAATGGTTTACGCTTACAGGTGGTCTCCTTGCAATAGCAATAGGAGTGTGGTGGATCATCCACCCGTTCTGACCGTTTACAGGATGAACGCCAGAAGCAAACCTGCTGTTATAGCGCTGCCGATGATTCCTGCAATATTCGGGGCCATGGCATGGCTGATGAGGTGGTTCGTCGAATCTTCCTTTTGCCCCATTTCATGGGCAACCCTGGCTGAATCGGGCACTGCAGCAACACCGGCGGCTCCGATCAGCGGATTGATCTGGTTCTCCTTTTTCAGGAAGAGGTTCATCACCTTGGCAAAGATGATCCCGCCTGCAGTGGCTACCATGAACGACATGGCACCGAGCAGGAAGATCAGTATGGATTCCCACTTAAGGAAGACATCGGCCTGGGTGGAAGCTCCTACAGTGATCCCGATAAGTATGACTACTATATCGATCAGCACGGTTGAAACAGTTCCGGCAAGTTGTTTGGTAAGTCCTGACTCTTTCAGGATGTTGCCGAAGAAGAACATGCCTAGCAGGGGAAGGGAGGCGGGTGCGACAAAAGCTGTCAGCAATAAAAAGGCAAGGGGAAAAGCGATCTTTTCATTACGGCTGACGGTCCTCTGCGGCTTCATCCTGATGAGCCTTTCCTTTTTGGTGGTCAGAAGTTTCATGATGGGCGGCTGTATCACTGCCACAAGCGACATATACAGGTAAGCTGCAATGGCGATTGGGCCTATCAGACCCTGAACCTTCGCAGCTTCAACCGAGTTCTTGAGCCCGGCTGCAAGCTGGGAGGTAAGAAAAATGGCCGTGTTCCCGTCGGCGCCTCCGATGATGGCAATGGAAGCTGCATGCGCAACAGGGAAGCCGATGATGATAGCCCCGAGAAAAGTCACAAGGATACCAACCTGGGCTGCAGCCCCGAGGATGATCAGCTTGGGGTTGGCGATCATAGGAGAAAGGTCTACCATAGCGCCAAGCCCGAGAAAGATAAGTGCCGGGTAAATACCCTTCAGCACGCCGAAGAATAAATAGTGAAGAATGCTGCCCTCTGCATAGATCCCAAGAGGATAAGGAGTGGCATGCATGAAGGGGATGTTGCCTATCACAATGCCAACGGCAAGAGGTATCAGCAGTATCGGTTTCAGGTTGAATTTTATGGCAAGGACGATCAGCACCAGCCCCACCAGGATCATGATGCCATTGTCCCAGTAAAGGTTTGAGAAACCGGTATCGGCCCATATTCCCTTCAACAGATCGGTAATCAGCAGGAGTTTCATACGCAAAGGGCTTTATTCGATTTCCACTAAAACTTCGTTCTGGGCTACGGTCTGCCCTGGCTTCACATTCACCGCCCTGATGGTTCCGTCTTTTTCCGAGAGTACATTGTTCTCCATCTTCATGGCTTCCATCGTCAGCAGTTTCTGGCCCATGGCGACTTTGTCGCCTGTCTTCACCAGTACAGAAATAATAGTGCCTGGCAACGGAGCCTTGATAGCCATATTGCTGGTCTGGGATGCGCTTTTAGGTATCCTGGCTTCTTTTGGCGATGGCTTTGGAGGTTCTGCGCGGACCAGGGTTGGGGTTTTTGTCATCTTCAGCTCACGTTGAACTTCCACATCAAACAAGGTGCCGTTCACTTCAACCTTGGCAGTATTCTCTTCAAAGCCTAGGATCTCGACCTCGTAACTATTACCGTTTATTGTAAATGAAAATTTTTTCATACTTCGCTTTTCACATTTTTTATTTCGCTTTTCGCTTCTCGCTACCTCGCTTCTCGCTACCTGTCTTACCAGTGCTTCATGTTGTTATAAATGTTGTAGAACTTGCTGCTCCAGGGAGAATACGTACGCGACACTTTCTTGATGGTCATCACGTATTTCTCCTGGTCGTGCAGCTCCGAAAAGAAAAGGAAGAGTGCAGCGGCAATGGCTGCATTCTCCTCGCCTGTCATCACAGGTTTTACAGTTGCCGCGCTCTTAGGTGGGGCCTGTTGTTTCATCCGCCTCGTCCTGATAAGGTCACGAATGGTATGGAAGCGGACCACGGCATAGGCTATCAGCGACAAAGCCAGCAACACAATGCAATATCCCAGTATCGAAACGATCAGGATATGGCTGTCGATCAGGCCCGGGTCAAAAGTGATTGAGAGTAGCTTCATATCGCAAACTTTTACAATGGAATATTGCTGTGTTTCTTTGGAGGCAGGGTCTCCTTTTTGGTCTGGAGGGTCTGAAGCGCACGGATGATACGGAACCTGGTGTTGCGGGGTTCAATCACATCATCGATATATCCGTAACGAGCAGCATCATAAGGATTCGCAAATTTGTTCCGGTATTCCAGCTCTTTCTCGTTGATGTATTTTACCTTTTCCCTGGGGTCCTGTATTTCGCTGATCTTTTTCCCTTCAAGGATCTCGATAGCGCCTTTTGGCCCCATTACTGCTATCTCTGCCGATGGCCATGCGTAGTTGATGTCGGCGCGCAGCTGCTTGCAACCCATCACATCATGAGCTCCTCCGTATGATTTACGCAGGGTGATAGTGATTTTGGGCACGGTGGCTTCTCCGTATGCAAATAGTAATTTTGCACCGTGGATGATGATCCCCCCGTATTCCTGCAGGCTGCCCGGGAGGAAGCCGGGTACGTCGACCAGCGTGATGATCGGGATATTGAAGGCATCGCAGAACCTCACAAATCGAGCGGCTTTGCGTGAGGCCTCGATGTCGAGAACCCCGGCCAGGTAATTGGGCTGATTGGCGACTATCCCGCAGGAGAGGCCGTTGAAACGGGCAAATCCAACAACTATATTCTTCGCGTAATGCTGGTGGACTTCCATGAATTCATGGTCGTCTACCACCAGGTAAATCACATCCTTAACATCGTAAGGCTGGTTCGAATTTGCAGGGATGATCTCGTTCAGTGCATCTTCAATGCGGTCAATCGGATCAAGGCATTCAGCCTGGGGCGGGTCTTCGAGGTTGTTCTGCGGTAAATAGGATAACAACTTACGGATCATCAGCAGTCCTTCGTCCTCATTCCCTACCCTGAAATGCGCAACGCCCGATTTTGTCGAATGAACGGTGGCGCCTCCAAGGTCCTCAGTAGTGATGTCTTCACCGGTAACAGTTTTTGTTACCTTCGGACCTGTGACAAACATATAACTGGTCTTCTCACTCATGATCACGAAATCGGTGAGTGCAGGGGAGTAAACAGCTCCGCCCGCGCACGGACCGAATATTGCAGATATCTGTGGAACCACGCCTGAAGCGGCAATATTACGCATGAAGATCTCGGCATAACCGGCAAGGCTGTTCACGCCTTCCTGGATCCTGGCCCCTCCGCTGTCGTTGATGCCGATCACGGGTGCACCTACCTTTATGGCCTGGTCCATGATCTTGCAGATCTTACGGGCGAAAGTCTCCGAGAGGGAACCCCCGAAAACAGTGAAATCCTGGGCAAAGACAAATACCACCCGCCCGTCTATGGTCCCGCGGCCGGTTACAACCCCGTCACCCATGTAATGCTCGTTCTCCAGTCCGAAGTCGGTGCACCGGTGGGTCACGAACATATCGTATTCCTCGAAACTGCCTTCGTCAAGGACTTTCTCTATCCTCTCACGGGCTGTAAATTTTCCTTTTTTGTGCTGGGACTTTATGCGTTCTTCACCGCCTCCCATTCTGGCCTGCTCACGCTTGCTGAGCAATTCCTCAATCTGATTCTGTTTCATAATTAACAGTGTGAATAAAATAACAAATAAAAAGTTCTGCAAATTAACAAAAAAATTGTTTCTTTGTATAAATCAGGGAGTAAAATGAAAATAATTATTCAAAAAAAAGATCATTTCACTCAAAAAATGCTATTAATATAATCAGTAACTTTGCAACTGTTAAACAAATAACAAGATAAATTGACCCATGACCCGCCGGAAACTTTTAATAAGGGATCTTACCCTGCGCGACGGACAACAGTCCCTGTTTGCAACACGAATGACCCAGGAACAGGTCGACCGTGTGCTGCCATTTTATAAAGACGCCAGATTCTACGCTATGGAAGTCTGGGGAGGCGCCGTACCCGACAGCATTATGCGTTACCTCCAGGAAAATCCCTGGAGCCGGCTTGAAAAGATAAAACAGGCAGTAGGTGAGGTTTCAAAACTCACAGCCCTTTCACGCGGCCGCAACCTTTTTGGCTACAACCCATATCCCGACGAAGTCATAGAAGGCTTTAACCGTAATGCCGTGCGTTCAGGGATAGGCATTATGAGAATCTTCGACGCCCTGAACGATGTCAACAACATGCGCTCGACAATCAGGTATGTCAAGGAAAACGGGGGTATCGCCGACTGCGCAATCAGCTTTACAGTCGATCCGAAATTCAGTACCAGGCAGAAAGTCAGGTCGTGGATGAGTCTCAAAGCCCTGCCGCATGATATCTTCACGACCGAGTATTTCATGGAAAAGGCCAAACAGCTTGAAGCCCTTGGCGCCGATATGATAAGCATCAAGGACATGGCAGGGCTAATCCCTCCATTGCAGGCCGCAGAGCTGATCAGCAGGATGAAAGCCGAACTCAGGGTACCCATTGATTTTCATACTCACTGCACCCCGGGTTACGGGCTTGCTTCAGTGCTTATGGCCATTGTCAACGGCGTGGATATAGTCGACACCAGCATCTGGCATTTTGCCGGAGGCCCCGGCGCTCCTGCATTTGAACTGGTACAGATCTTCTGCGACAAACTTGGGATTGATACCGGTGTGAACCTTGAAGCGGTTAAAAAGATTGATGACCAGCTGAAAGACATCCGCCTTGAACTCAAACAATTTGATACCACCCAGTTCCCTAAGGAACTCGACATCACCAATTATAAGCTTCCCAGGGAAGTCAACAGGTTGTTCGTACAGGCAATCTACTGTGCAAAGCGCAATAACGAGGAAGGCGTTCTGCAGTCCTGCCAGGCGATAGAGAAATATTTCGGTTTCCCCGAACCTGATGAGGAAGTCAAAAGGGCCGAGATCCCCGGCGGCATGTACACCAATATGCTTGCTCAACTGAAACAGCTTAA
>JBAXBP010000197.1:0-6548 GCA_037141915.1 Bacteroidota bacterium
GCGGATGATATTCCGGCGCATCATAGCGCTCGGCCGGCTTCTCGACCTTTATCGTCCGGCAGGCGGAGCTTGCGAGCAGAAGCAGGAGGGCCGGCAGGAAACATTTCAACGAGAACCCGTTCATCATCATCTTCTTTCTGAGTAGGTTAACAAGCATGAAATTAAGGTCGAAAATTACGAAAACGCAGTGTACTCTCCCAATGCCGGATTCATCTCGTTCTGAACAACCTCTGATCAAACGGAAATTCTTCCTTATTGATGACTTTGATCTTATGAAATTCAGGATGGGCGGGGTTGATGAGGATATTGAAATCTCCTTTTACCACTGCAGAAGGGATCCTGAGCAGGCAATGTTTGTTCGATCTTACGAATTCGTCGCCGATTTTTCGGGTAGCAAGTACCGACGGATGGCTATTCCAGTTTGGGGGAAGCTCCGATTCTTTAACGATATGAAGGCTGCAGTCATCAGGAATGAAAATGGCAAGCATGAAAAAACCTGAGGGCAGGGTAGCATAGGAGAAATGTACGGCGACCTCTGCCATTGCAAGTGAACGGTTCGCAGATGTGTAGATTAGTTCAGTGCCGGGTGAATTCCAGCGGGCTCCCTTTAAAGCAGCCCCGGCACCTGATAAACGTTGGCCAAATTTTCCCCGCTGAAGTCTGAAAATCTCCATCAGGCGAAAATTCCCTGGTCAATCCTTGTAAGTTCACCGGCTACCAGGTCCTTACCATAGGAATCATGAAGAAGGTCCATGGGTTTTTGCCTTCCCAGGGCCTGGTTGGGAGTTTCAAGCCAGAGCCTGAATTGTTCACCGGAATCAAAAATATCCAGTCCAAGCCTGGTCACTTCGGCGAGCTCAATGATCTTTTCCGAATGAATGGCTTTGAATTTTCGCTTCGAATCACGGTAACGCAAGAGCGATTTGGTCGAGATATCCAGCATTTCACTCCACTGGGTTAAGGTGAACGGACTTATCTTCCGGAGAAGCTCGAAAAAATCAAAAGGGATACCTTCCCTGATGACAAGGACCAGCAGCATTCGGTCAGAAAAAAGATTGTCAAAGGTAAGGCCTCCTGATACCAGCTGATAGTTGTTTTTTTTGCCTGCATCCTGCAGGTACTTTCTAAGCAATACATTCAATTGTCTGGGGATTTCCCCGACCATTCCCTGTTCCTCTTTTTTCACATTAGTTTTCATACGAATGGAACTTTGTCTGCAAAGATAAGACAAATGTCCGGCAATATCAATACTTTTCATAAGAAAATATTAATGGTTCATCCTTAATCCCCCCTTTATCGGAAAGTGATATCATTTTCACGGGAAAGTTCAGGGAGAAATTACGGTTTAGACCGTTTTCACATACTTACCTTCCTAAGCGATAGCCTTTCCGCAAGAATCCTGTCACATTCCCTATATTTGTAAAGATGCTTAGGTATAAACAAAAACTAAAATAACCTCACCTGATGAAAGTAATAGCAATAAACGGAAGTCCGAAGAAAGAAGGGACCACCTTTCATGCCCTGAGCCTTGTTGGAGATGAACTGCTTGCAGTCGGTGTTGAGTTCGAGATGCTGCATATAGGGCATAAGCTGCTCCACGGCTGCACCGCATGCGGTAAATGTGTCGAAAACAAAGATGAAAAATGCAGCCTCGGAGCCGACGGACTCAATGAGTGGATACAGCTCATAATAGCAGCCGACGGACTCATACTGGGCTCGCCGGTTCATTATTCGGGCATAGGTGGCACGATGAAGTGTTTCCTCGACAGATTGTTTTACGTTTCAGGCGCAAACGGCAACCTGTTCAGGCATAAGGTCGGGGCAGCGGTAGTAGCGGTAAGGCGCACAGGCGGTTCGGCCACCCTGGATCATTTGTACCATTACCTCACCTATGCCGAAATGCTGGTGGCGACTTCCAATTACTATAACGTTATCCACGGAAGAACGCCCAGGGAAGTCTTCCAGGACACAGAAGGTGTTCAAACCATGAGGGTCCTTGGCAAAAATATGGCCTGGCTGATGAAGATGAAGGAAGCAACATCTGGCACAATCCAGGCCCCCTTACAGGAAAAGAAGATTATCACGAATTTCATCCGCTAGAAGCCAAAGCCCGACTAATGCTCCAGTATCCTGCGGAAAGCCGCGGAAAAACCTTCCACAGGAGCCTCTGAATCCTGGTTTACCACGATAATGAGGGCGATTTTCTTTACTGTATTGTAAAGCACATGGGAATTATACCCGCGTATGGTCCCCGGATGCCCCACCCAGTTGCCCGCTTTCTCCAGGCAGAACCCGTAATCATCAATGAAATTAAACCGTTCTGCTTTCATTTTTTCCGAAAGCAGGGCCCCGTTTGCATCAGCTTTGGCCCATATCTTCATATCCGGAATTGTTGAGATCATGATCCCTGCTGAGTAACCCCAGGACGGGTTCCAGTTGGTGGCATCCATGCATGTTCCGTAAAAATAGGTGTACCCGTGAAGATAAGGTGCAAACAGGTACATCGAAGCAGGCCAGAAAGTTTCATGAAGGTTCATCGGCCTTATCACTTTTTCCTCTATGACCTGGCTTACGGCCTTCCCTGTCACCTTTTCCAACAGCAACCCAAGGAGGACGATATTGGTATTGCAGTATTCAGTGAATTTCCCCGGATCCCATTTGTAACCATAACGAAAGGCCTTTGCCAGCAAGGTGTCAGGGGGGAAATACTCGGTAAACCCGCTGTTTTTAAAATCAGCCCACATGAGGCTGTCCCCCGCATAATCATACAAACCACTTCTCATGGTCCCCAGGTTTCGTATCGTGATGCGGTTCCCGTTCGGCACATGCTTTTCGGGCAGATAATAAGATATGCTGCTGTCGAGACTGATCTTACCTTCATCCGCCAGGATCAGCACGGCTGCACCTGTGAATGTCTTAGTGTTGCTGGCGATCCTGAAATACTGGTTCACATCCATAGGATCGCCCGTTATGGTATTGCTCACACCCCTTTTAATGATATAATCCCCTTCACCTTCAACAGAGATCAAAGCGATCACACCCGGCGCCGCCACATTGATAAAAACGCTGTCAGCGGCTTTTTCCAGTGCGGCCAGCCTTTCAGTAGTAAGGACCTGATTGGGTGAAGTGCTTTTCTTTGAACACGAAAGATTGACCGTGCACAGGCAAAGCCCGGCAACAAGGCAGATCAGCAGCTTTTTCATGTTACTGATATTTGAATCCTGTAAATATAAGATATTTTCCGGGCAGAATCAATACCTTGAGTGCCCGCAAACAAACCTCTGCCTTCCACCCCTACCCCCGCGATGCGACCCATTCTGCAGATTTGGCATCTTGACCCAAAAAAACCTACATTTACATTTTGCATTTCCCCCGTGAGAAAGTCAGCATTTATACTGTTTTTCATAGTGCTTGCGGTACAAAGCATACATGCCGGGAATACATACCGTGTAAGGATACTTAAAGAAGAATTCGTTTTCACCCAGCCCCCGTTTAAACAATGTCACGCTCCGACCCTTATCGAGACCTCCGGCGGTCGCCTGATTGCTGCTTGTTTCGGGGGAGATCATGAGGGTTCTCCTGACGTCTGTATATGGTCATCCCGCCTTGAAAATGGCCAATGGCAAGCTCCCGTACAGCTAAGCTGCGGAAATACCTCCACCGGAATCTCAAATCCATGCTGGAATCCCGTTTTTTTCAAGCCCTCCGATTCAAGCCTGTTCCTGTATTATAAAACCGGAAGGTCTCCCCGGGAGTGGGACGGACAAAGTATCGTTTCAAAAGACGAAGGCAAATCCTGGTCCTCCCCAGTTGCACTTAAGGAGATCCTTGGTCCGGCGAAAAACAAGCCTCTTATAACCAATGGCGGTGCCTGGCTTCTTCCTTCGAGCAAGGAAACCCCCGACCGCTGGCAGGTCTTTATTGAACGCTCTGCCGACCATGGAATGAGTTGGAATATTATCCCGGTCGACACCTCAAACAAAGCAAAAGTCATACAGCCAGCCCTTCTTACCGATGCCGAGGGCAGGATACACGCTTTATGCAGGAGCGACCAGGATTGCATCATGGAAAGCATATCCTCCGACGAGGGAAAAACCTGGGGACCCCTTATCAGGACCAGCCTACCAAACCCCAATTCCGGCTTCGATGCCCTTACCCTTAATACCGGCATCCATATGGTCGTTTACAACCCCGGGAAAAAAGGAAAAGACTGGTGGAACGGCCGTAACAAACTGATTATCGCAGTTTCGTCCGACACCAAAACCTGGACCGACATTTACACACTTGAAGACAAAGCAGAAGGCGAATTCAGTTATCCCGCCCTCATTCAGACCAAAGACGGCGTCATTCATATCCTTTACACCTACAACAGAGTCAACATCAGGCACGTAGCCCTGAAGCTTGAAAATGAATAAAAGGAAACTGTTCAAGGTACAATCAGGAAAATGACATAATGAATAAGTGAATTGATGAGTATCTTTGTATTGTTAACGCCTGCTTCATATGACTTATATGTTAAAAAATTCACTAATTTGGGTGTGGATTGAAAAAAATTGTTTTTACACTGACATTAAGAATAATATGTTTGAAAGATTTGATTCTGATAATGATTTAAGTATAAGACTGTCGACTTTTAAATGGCTGAATGAACAGAGGTCCATCTTTGGAGAAGGGGCAATACCAAGATCATTTCTGGCAAAAGGATTCAGGTATAAAGAGCATCAAATCTATTTGATTGGTGCTTCAGGTATCTGGAAACCTGCTGTTATGGAACTGCCTTTGACTATTTCAACAACTCCAAATAGTCCCTATAAGGATAGTGATGTAAGAAGTGGCATCTTTGAATATAGCTATCAAGGGGATGATCCTATGAACTGGTATAACAGGGGGTTAAGGGATTTAATGAGACTTGATTTGCCATTAGTTTATTTCAACAGTAAAGTTCCCGGTCAGTATCATGCCATGTACCCTGTTTATATCATTCACGATGATCCTGTCCGGCTTACGTTTACTGTACAAGTGGATCAGATGGATGTATTGCTTAGGCCTGATCGCGTCGAGGAAAAGGATGAGACTTTCTGGAGGCGAAAATATGCTACTGTCATAGCTCAAACCCGCCTGCACCAGCAACAGTTCAGGGATCGGGTGATTTATGCTTATGATAATCAATGTGCCCTTTGCAGATTAAGACATCCCGAGCTGCTTGACGCAGCGCATATCATTGCCGATAAAGACGATATGGGCGATCCGATCGTTCCAAACGGATTATCTTTGTGTAAAATCCATCACGCAGCTTTTGACAGGCATATAATCGGGATCACACCGGATTATACTGTGAAGGTCAGTCAGAAAATTCTTGATGAAGAGGACGGACCAATGCTCAAATATGGACTGCAGTCCTTGAATAACGGCCGTTTGCAACTTCCTGCGAAAAGAAAAAACTATCCCGATAAGCAGAGGCTTGAGTTAAGATTCGGGTTGTTTTTGAAGGCTGGTTGAGAGCTCGAAAAATGAATGTTTACTATGGCTCCTGACCAGGTAAGTATTTGCTTTTGTGGCTCTTGGCTAATGAATAGGAAATGCCATCTTAGAGCATTTAGGACTGTATAAGATTCAACACAGATGAGTTGGAAGTTTACATTAAAATGATGATTGATTATTATCGTTTGAAGGTCGAATAAGCCACAATGTGATTGAAATGAATTATTGCACATGTTGTTTATTTTACTGGAACTTGTAGTATTTTTCAGAATGAGTTAAGTTTTTTGTGTATCGGACTTAATATGTTATAAAAAAAATTATTTTTGCTTTAGCTTTGTTTTTCCCAAAGCAAGTAATGGGATATACTTTGCCTTTACAATCCATTTAATAATAATTTATCACTAGTGTTGCGTTGTTTTTAATGAATGTTCTTTGAAAAGCTTGATAATTCTACGTTTGCTGACTTTTTATGACGGCGACGATTTGAACTGGGTTTTGATTTCATTTGTAAAAAGTTTTTCAAATGAATCAAGGCAAGATGGTCTTCGCCCAATTGATGGAGTTTGCATCGGATGATATCTTCAAATGGTGTGTAAAACGGTACAATGGGAACTATAAGACCAAGGATTTCAGTTGCTGGAAACAGTTCCTTTGTATGGTGTTTGGCCAGCTTACCCATCGCCAAAGTCTTAATGACACAGCGACCGGTCTGCGCCTCAATGTTGATAAGCTCTATCATCTTGGTGTTGGTAAGCCATTCAGCAAATCGACAATCTCAAGGGCAAATGAAACACGAGATTGGCGGATATTCCGAGACTTTGCCTTAAAACTGATTGATGTTGCAAGAGAACTGTATCGTGAAGACAACTTACTTGATATCAAACTCAAAGGTCGAATATATGCGATGGATGCAACAGTTGTCGATCTGTGTCTCAGTCTTTTCTGCTGGGCCAAATTTCGTCCAACAAAAGCAGCGGTCAAACTCCACACTTTGCTTGATCTTAAAACAGCCTGTAAGTATTAATTGAAACTGATACCAGTCTTTCAGTTAAAAAAGAACACCACTT
>JBAXBP010000198.1:0-6447 GCA_037141915.1 Bacteroidota bacterium
GGTCAAGGGTGTTCAGGATCCCTTCACTGGGAAGCACTTCCACCTTGGGCTTGTGGAAGATACCTGCCAGGTGATCCAGCTCTTCCTTTGAAACAGCCCTGTTTACGAACACAATGGCATTGCTCAGGTCGCCTCCCTTGATCAGGTTGTTGTTGAGCAGGTATTCCATCTCATGAAGGAAAACAAAGGTCCTGCATTTTGAGATCTCATCCTTGAATTTGCGGATGTCGTTCAGGGTGGCGTTCTGGGAATGCAACACTTTTGATTCATAATCTATCATTACCGATAAACGATAATCTTTCGACGGCATGGCGATCATCTCAACCTTTTTTTCAGGGTTGGTATAAGTGATGATCTCTTTCAGCTCGAAATAAGTCCTGAGCGCGTTCTGTTCAACAGTTCCCACCTCACTGAGGGCTTCAACATAAAACCTGGAACTTCCGTCAAGAATAGGGGTTTCACTCTGGTTCATCTCGATGAGCACATTGTCGATCTCCAGCCCGGTAAGCGCTGCCATCACATGCTCGATGGTGTCGAACCTCGATCCTTCAAACTCTATGCTGGTCCCGCGGGATGTATCAACCACCAGGTCAACATCGGCATCAACGATCACGCTATTTTCAAGGTCGGTGCGTCTGAATTTAATTCCGTGGTTAGGAGGTGCAGGGTTAAAGGTGAGCGTAACTTCAAGGCCGGTATGAAGGCCTGTGCCTGAAACGCTTACGGGTGACTTTATCGTTCTCTGTTTTTCACTCATGAATCCTGATTCAATTTACTCTTTATGATCTTTCAGCAACTTCTCAAGATGATTGATCCTTTTTACGATGTCATCAAGGTGTGCAAGATGGATGTAATTTCTCCTTGTTTTCTTAGCGTCGATAGCCGGTGATCCCATGACGATTGCGCCTTCTTCGGTTATTGATCCTCCAATGCCCGACTGGGCGCCTATCTTAACATTATCGGCAATAGTGATATGGCCGATGATCCCGACCTGGCCTGCAATCATGCAATTCTTTCCGATCCTGCTTGAACCTGAAATGCCGGTTTGTGCGGCGATCACTGTGTTTTCGCCTATTTCCACGTTGTGGGCGACCTGGATAAGGTTATCCAGCTTCACTCCCCTGCGGATAATTGTAGAACCCAGTGTGGCACGGTCAACCGTGGTGTTTGAGCCAATTTCAACGAAGTCTTCAAGAATCACATTTCCAAGCTGGGGAAGCTTCACATAGTCTTTTTCACTCTGGGGAGCAAAGCCAAATCCGTCAGAACCTATGATCACCCCAGAATGCAGTATACAGTCGTTTCCAATCACACAATTATGGTATATCTTAACACCAGGGTAAAAAATGCAGTTGTTCCCTATCTTAACATTATTGCCTATATAGACCTGGGGATAAATGTTCACCTTGTCGCCGATGACGGCATTCTCCCCGATAACGCTGAATGCTCCTATCGACAGGTCCTTGCCGGTCGTGGCAGACCCTGAAATGAAAGCAAGGGATGAAACCTCTTTCTTTCCTTTGCTCATGCTGTCGAACATCGCCAGAAGCTTCGCAAAGCTCTGGTAAGGATCGTCAACGCGGATAAGTGTTGCTTTGACTTCCTGCGAAGGAGTAAAATCTTTACTCACTACGATAATGGATGCCTTTGTTGTATAGACAAACGGGGTATACTTGGGATTAGCCAGGAAAGTCATTGTACCTTCGCTGCCATCTTCAATCTTTGAAAGATTTGATACCCTGGTTTCAGGTTTACCCTCAACAACGCCGTTGAGGAATCCGGCTATTTGCTGAGCACTGAACTCCATTGTTTTGTATTAATGGGGGGCAAATTTATCATTTTTTTTTGAATAAGCCTTTTTGATTTTTCTATTAGACTGTAAATCAGATCTTTATATCTTTCGGATAGCTCAGGAGATGCTTGCTTACAGTGGTCGACAACACGGCAATATCAAGTTGCTCCGAAGCGGTGGCCACATCCCGCAGTCCATTATCCCCGGTACGTATCAGGATCTTGTCGTGGCGTGGATTGTATGCATGGTTCGTGACCACATCGGTATTCACGAAGAAAGCCAATTCCTGCTGGTCAAGACCGTATTTAAGGGCCGTGGCTTCCCTGATCCTGTTGACATAATCTTCTTCAAAGGCTTCATTCCTTATCTCCATACGGAAGAGGTGGCGGTTGATCAGGCTGCGGCAGAGCATTGAAAGAACCTTGTCGGGATGGTCCATCCAGAGCTTGATGGCAGTGACCACATCGAAATCATCGAGCAGGGCAAAACGTTCAAGGCAGGCGGGGTCCGTTAAAAATTCCTCCCTGCCAATATCGTTGGTGAGGAAATATCTTAAAGCCGGGGTGGCAGGGATGTCTTTCTCGGTTCTGCCTAGCCATTTGGCCCTTTTTAAAATACTCACAAGCATCTGATCGGCTGCAAGCACTGCTTTATGCAGGTATACCTGCCAGTACATCAGCCTGCGGGCGATAATGAATTTTTCAATTGAATAGATTCCCTTGGCTTCAACCACCAGCTCGTCATCACAAACCGTGAGCATATTGATAATACGGTCGGTATTAATAGTCCCTTCTGCAACCCCGGTGAAAAAACTGTCGCGCGAGAGGTAGTCGAGGCGGTCCATATCAAGCTGGCTTGATACGAGTTTGTGAAGGAATTTCTTTTCATATTTATCCCTGAAAATCTTCCTTGCGAGTTCCAGTTTCCCGTCAAACTGCCTGTTCAGCCCTTCGATGAACATATCGGAAATATCCTCGTGCGAAAGCCCTTTTACTATCGACTGTTCCAGGGTATGTGAAAAGGGGCCATGGCCTATATCATGAAGGAGGATGGCTATGCCCAGTCCTTCTGCTTCTTCGGGTTCTATTGGAATGCCTTTGGATCTCAATACCCCGACGGCCTGCCTCATCAGGTGCATTGCGCCAAGAGCATGCTGAAAACGGGTATGGTGAGCCGAAGGGTAAACATAATTGGTCAGCCCAAGCTGTTTGATCCGGCGGAGGCGCTGGAACCAGGGATGATCCATGATATCGTACACCAGTTCCGAAGGGATGGTGATGAACCCGTAAACCGGGTCGTTGATGGTTTTTATCTTATTGATTGTCCGGAAATTCATTAAATTTGTTAAAAGAATGCTAAATTACGGACAGGGCCACAATAAAAGCAAACTTACGACATTTATACTTAACACGGAAGAAAATCTGACTGAAGTCTGGCAGCACCTCATCCGCAGTCATTAAAACAAAGTAATAACATGGATAACGCTAGCATATTGTGGGTTGACGATGAAATTGACCTTTTAAAACCGCATATTATTTTTCTCAGGGACAAGGGATATGATGTGTCGACAGTGAACAGCGGTCATGATGCACTTGACCTGATCAAAACACAGGCTTTTAATATTGTTTTCCTGGATGAGCAGATGCCCGGATTATCAGGCATCGAGACCCTGATGAAGATCAAGGAGATTCAGCCGGGGCTACCGGTTGTCATGATCACCAAGAGCGAGGAGGAAGCCATCATGGAAGATGCCATCGGCTCAAATATTGCCGATTACCTGATAAAACCGGTGAAACCGAACCAGATACTGCTCTGCCTTAAAAAGAACCTGGAAAATAAGAAGCTCGTCAGCGAGAAAACGAATTTCCAGTACCAGCAGGAATTCCGGAATATCGGAATGGAGATCAGCAACCGACTGAATTTCGAGGAATGGAAGGAGATCTATAAGAAGATCATTTTCTGGGAACTGAAGCTTGAAAAGTCGATGGACGAAGGCATGCAGCAGGTCCTTCAAATGCAGAAAAATGAGGCTAATCAGATGTTCTCAAAGTTTATCGAAAGGAATTACCTTGACTGGCTGCATGGTAAGGTCAACCCGAGGCCTATACAGTCGCATAATCTGATCAAGGAAAAGGTTTTCCCGGTAATGGATGAAAACAAGCCGGTGTTCGTGATCCTGGTTGACAATCTCCGCTATGACCAATGGAAGATATTACAGCCTTTCTTTGAAGAGGGTTTCAGGGTTGAGAATGAGGATATCTATTACAGTATCCTGCCCTCCGTGACCCAATATGCAAGGAACGCTCTGTTTGCAGGTCTTCTTCCAACTGAAATCGAGCGCAAGTATCCGAAGTACTGGGTCAATGAGGATGAGGAAGGCTCGAAAAACAATTTTGAATCGGAACTTCTCGGCGAGCTTTTAAAGAGATACGGCAGGGATGTGAAGTATTCATATTACAAGGTGCTGAACCAGACCTACGGGAAGAAGCTGGTTGAGTTGCTTCCCAACCTCATGGTTAACAAGCTGAACTTCATTGTATACAATTTCGTGGATATGCTATCGCATGCCCGCACCGAGATGGAGATCATCAAGGAGCTTGCCGACGATGAAAAGGCTTACCGTTCGATTACAGTCAGCTGGTTCCAGCATTCACCACTCTACGAGATCATCAGGTGGCTGGGTGAAAAAGATGTGAATCTTATCATTACTACCGATCATGGTTCCATCCGTGTGAGCAATCCTGTAAAAGTGCTGGGCGACAAGAATACCAACACCAACCTGCGTTACAAGACAGGGAGAGCCCTGAAGTTTGAGAAAAACGAGGCGTTTGAAGTTCGTAACCCTGCCGATGCTTTCCTCCCCAGGGGGAACGTGAGCTCATCGTTTGTGTTCTGCCGCAATTACGATTTCTTTGCTTACCCTAATAATTACAATTATTACGTGAATTATTACCGCGACACTTTCCAGCACGGAGGCATTTCGATGGAAGAGATGCTTGTTCCGGTGGTGCAGCTGAAAAGAAAATAAAATAAAATGAATACTCGAATAATCGAATAACGAAATTTGAATTAAGAATTAATATAAAAAGAAAAAATGGGGGGCTCTCATTTTACTTTTCATTCAAAATTCAGCATTCGTTATTCGAGTATTCGATTATTCCCAATCTTCTGATGATGGTTCTGACCTCTACTTTAGAATCCCTCCCCGAGGTCTCCAGTAAGATACTGGATGCCTTCCCCGATTCCCGGGTCTTCGCTCTCTACGGCAGGATGGGGGCGGGAAAGACTACTCTCATAAAGGAATTATGCCACAAACTGGATGTGGTCGATGAAGTTCAGAGCCCGACTTTTTCAATTATCAATGAATATAAAACCAAGGGCAGTGAATCGGTTTTTCACTTTGATTTTTACCGCATCAACAAGATTGACGAGGTGTTCGATATAGGATACGAGGACTATATTTACTCCGGTTCCTATTGTTTTATCGAATGGCCTGAACTGGCCGAGGATCTCCTGCCCGAGGGTACTGTAAGGCTGGAGATATCGGGTGAAAATGAAAGGGTGATAAGATTCTGATATTTTTTAGCAAAACCTTCATGCAATCACTTGATACGGATGAGATGATGAATCCATTAGTGACGGAAAATCAAAGGAAATGATTCTGGTTCGGATAATGCTTTAAGGTCTATATCAATATCAAGTTCCTCCCATGATAATTGTCCGGATGGGTAATAACGGATTTTAAAAATCTGATCAAGAGAAGATCCTCTGAATCCGGGATAATCCTTAAAAGGAATAAAATACTCTTTGTCTTCAATCAGGATCCACAGCCCCAAATCATTGATGCTTGTGAGTTTACAATCCGAAGTGATGGTCCCATTTTTCGATAAACTCATTTTTATGCTCCTCGATGATTTGAATTATTTCAGTAAGTTCATGCGTGTCCAGATTATAAAAATCGGTTAAGGCAATTACGGGTTCAAGCCAGATTTTTGCTGTCCCGTCAGCAGTGGCTACATGAACATGTTTACGCATTTCCTCGCGATGTTGAAGAAGAACCTGTATTTCCCGACCAGGAGAATAGTAGGTGACATCCGGATTACATTTATACAAAGGTAAAAGAATTTGATCAAATTAAATCCGTGAGGCAGGTTCAGGATTACTTACAAATGTAAAATATCGATTCAGCGGTTGATATTTAATCCTTCAAACACCTCACGGCAAATGCATTCGAGCGATTCGAATAGTAATCTGAAACCGAGAAATTCTGAAGGTTCATCCCATGGGATAAAGCTTTGATAGCACCATAGGAATTTGAAGTCCAATAGATGGTTGCGAATCCCTGGAACTTCCAGGTCAAATTGCTGTAAACAATGCCGCTTTCTTTGGCTCTGAAGCCATTAAAGATTGAGTCCTGAAGTGGTTTGCCAGCCAATGATTGTTCCTGGTAAAAGGTGAACAGAACATTCCATTCAACCTTTGTGGGTACATGCCATCCTGACGGACAAAGTCCCTGGACTCCGGGTATATTGGTATATGCCATGAGTTCATCCCACTGATACAACCCTCCGTAAAGAGAGCAATTTGCTGCATTATCGGAATAGCAGTATTTTTCATTCGTACAATTATCGGTCTGTTCTGTTGTTCCCTGAATG
>JBAXBP010000199.1:0-6438 GCA_037141915.1 Bacteroidota bacterium
GTTCTTGCCAAGCAGGTGCCCGATACAAGGAATGTTGGCAAGGATGCCATGAAAGCAGATGGCACTGTCAACAGGGCAGCCCTGCCTGCCATTTTCAACCCCGAAGATCTCCATGCGCTGGAGCAGGCACTGAGTATCAAAGATAAGATTCCCTATGCAGAAGTGATCCTGCTTACCATGGGCCCCACCCGTGCAGCCGAGATCATCCGCGAAGCTATGTACCGTGGCGCCGATCATGGCTTTTTGATCACCGATCGCAAGTTTGCGGGATCGGACACCCTGGCTACTTCATATGCTTTATCACTTGCAGTGAAGAAATTAGCCACTTACCACCTGGTTATTTCGGGTCGCCAGGCTATCGATGGCGACACCGCCCAGGTTGGCCCTCAAACAGCCGAGAAACTTGGTATACCCCAGATAACGTATGCGGAGGAGATCCTTTCGCTCGATGCCAAGAAAATCATCGTCAAGAGAAGGCTTGAAAGGGGAGTGGAAGTAGTGAACTCGACCCTGCCGGCTCTCATCACGGTGCACAGTTCAGCACCTCCCTGCCGCCAGCGTATCGGCAAGCTGCTGATGAAATACAAGCACGCCCGCACTGTGACAGAACTGCAGAATGAAACCAAGGACTACACTGAACTATACAACGAACGACCCTACCTTCTTATTGAGGAATGGTCGGCCGAAGATCTGAAAGCAGATGCCCAAAATCTTGGCCTATCGGGCTCACCGACAAAGGTGAAGAAAATCGAAAATGTGGTATTTCAGCACAAGGACTCGAAAATCCTCAGTAATTCCGACAAGGATATCGAAAAACTAATGCAAACCCTCATCAGCAGTCACATCATAGGGTAGTAAAACAGGTTAAAACAAAAAATCAGGATACTGTGAACAATATATTTGTTTATTGCGAAGTAACCGAAGAACGGTCGATTGCCGATGTAAGCCTTGAGCTGCTGTCGAAAGGCAGAAAACTTGCCGACGATCTGAAAGTTAAACTTGAAGCCGTTGTAATGGGGCACAAGGTCACAAAACTTGAAGCCCTGCTATACCCGTTTGGCGTGGATGTGATCCATTATGCGGACGATGAAAAATTGTTTCCGTATACCACACTTCCACACACAGCCGTCATTATTGAACTCTTCAAAAAAGAACAGCCCGGGATAGTGCTTTTCGGTGCGACCAGCATTGGCCGCGACCTTGCTCCGCGTGTGGCATCGGCACTCAGATGCGGACTGACAGCCGACTGTACCAGCCTGGAAATCGGCGACCATTTCGATAACAAAACCCAGACCGAATACAAGAACCTGCTTTACCAGATCAGGCCTGCATTCGGAGGAAACATTATTGCTACCATCATCAACCCGGAAACACGGCCTCAGATGGCAACCGTTCGCGAGGGTGTGATGAAAAAGGAAGTGTACTCTGTGAAATACAAGGGGAAGCTTAATAAAATAGATGCAAAGAGTATTCTCAAGGACGACGACTTTGCCGTCACCATCATCGAGCGTCACCTTGAGAAGAGCAAGATCGACATTAAAAATGCACAGGTGGTTATAGCAGGTGGTTATGGGGTAGGATCGAAGGAGAATTTTCAGCTGCTTTTCGACCTTGCCGATGTCCTGGGTGCACAGGTAGGCGCTTCACGTGCTGCCGTGGATGCCGGGTTCGTGGAACACGAGCGCCAGGTAGGGCAGACGGGAGTCACAGTGAGGCCAAAACTATACATTGCCTGCGGCATCTCAGGAGCTGTTCAACATCGCGCAGGTATGGACCAGTCGGCCCAGATCATATCGATTAATACCGATATCAATGCTCCGATCAGTCACATCGCCGATTACACTATCACAGGTAACGTGGCCGATGTAATTCCCAGGATGATCAAGTATTACAAGAAAAACTCGAAGTAAAAACCCTCATGGAAAATTTCTATACCGACAATCCCCATCTTAAATTTCACCTCACCCATCCCCTGATGGCCAGGATAGTGAAACTGAAGGAGTCTGATTATACTGAGAAAGACAAATTCGATTCGGCCCCTCTCGATTACGAAGATGCGATCGACAGCTACGACAAAATAATGGAGATCATAGGCGAAATCAGTGGTGAGATCATTGCCCCGAATGCCGAATCCGTCGACAAGGAGGGCCCGCAGCTGGTAAACAACGAGGTGAAATATGCTCGCGGTACACGGCAGAACCACGACGCATTAGTAAAGGCTGGCCTGGTGGGATTTTCGCTTCCCCGCGAATACGATGGGCTGAATATGCCACATGTTCCTTATGTTATGTCGGGTGAAATCATTTCCCGTGCCGATGCAGGTTTTGCGAATATATGGGGACTGCAGGACTGTGCAGAGACCATCCTGGAGTTTGCATCCGATGAGATGAAGACCGAATTCCTTCCCCGTTTCAACAAAGGTGACACAGCTGCCATGGATCTGACCGAACCCGATGCAGGTTCCGACCTCCAGGCTGTACAGCTGAAAGCCACCTACGACAACCACAAACATTGCTGGCTGCTCGACGGCGTAAAACGTTTTATTACCAACGGGGATGCCGACATTTCGCTGGTCCTTGCCCGCTCGGAAGAAGGAACCACCGATGCACGCGGGCTTTCGCTGTTCGTTTATGACCGCAAGGATAAAGCAGTAACGGTAAGGCGCATCGAAAACAAGCTTGGGATCAAAGGATCTCCAACCTGCGAACTGGTATTCTGCCATGCACCTGCAAAACTCATAGGAGACACCAAGCTCGGGCTTATTAAGTATGTCATGTCGCTGATGAACTCAGCCCGCCTCGG
This sequence comes from Bacteroidota bacterium, assembly GCA_037141915.1. Lineage (GTDB taxonomy): Bacteria > Bacteroidota > Bacteroidia > Bacteroidales > FEN-979 > CAIRDP01. The sequence continues at coordinate 2,803 of JBAXBP010000199.1, forward strand.
TGTTGGTTCGCAGTCGGTCGGCCTTGCCGAGGCCGCTTACCGCCAAGCGTACAAATATGCAACAGAGCGCGAGCAGTTTGGAAAATCTATCATCAAGTACCCGGCCGTTTATGAGATGCTTACCAATATGAAGGTAAAGATCGACGGGATGCGCTCCCTTTTATACGAAACGGCACGTTACGTAGACCTGTACAAAGGCTTCAATATTGCTTTCAGGGAACGCAAACCCGAAGCTGAGGAACGCCAGGAAGCCAAGCACTACCAGAAACTTGCCGACATGTTCACGCCTCTCCTGAAACTTTATACCAGTGAGGCTTGCAACCAGATTGCCTACGATGCCATACAGATTTTCGGCGGTACAGGCTACATGAAAGACTTCCCGATCGAAAGGATTTACCGCGATGCACGTATCACTACGATTTATGAAGGCACTTCACAGCTGCAGGTAGTAGCTGCAATCCGTTATGTTGGAAATGGAGGTTACCTTTCTGTAATGCGCGAAAGGGCAGGGCTCACGGTGAAACGCGAACTGGAATACCTTAAAAAATCGCTTGAAAAAATGACCGAACAGTTCGCCAGGACCATCGAGAAAGTCAACGAATACGGAGATAACGAATACTCCGATTTCCACGCACGCAGGCTGGTCGAGATGGCTGCAAATATCCTCATCGGATACCTTTTGCTGTACGACGCAAACCGCAGCGATGAATATACCATGAGTGCTGATATTTTCATCCGCAAAGCCCGCGCCGAGAATGTCGCCACGGTTAGTTTTATCAACAGCTGCCACCCGAAAGAAGTTAACGACTACAAACTCTAGCGAATGCTACATCGGTTACTTTCCGATGCAGAACCTTGAGAAAATATTACCCAGGATGTCATCGGTTGTTATCTCACCGCTGATCTCCCCGAGGTGGTATAATGCGTTGCGGATATTACTCGAAAGAAGATCGGCGGGTATGTTGGTGGCCAGGCCTTTTTCAACTTCAACTAAAGCTTTAAGTGAACCGTTTAAAGCTTCATAATGTCTTGTATTTGAAATAATCAATCCGTCATTTATTCCGCTTGAGCTGACCTTGCTTACTAGGCTCTCGGCGATCTCGTGGATATTCTCATGGCGTTTGGCCGAAACAAAGATTGTTTCCTGGTTGACAAACGAGGTATATCCCTTCGGCAGCTTTTTAACTTTATCGATTTTATTGCCGATCAGGATCAGGTGCCTCGAAGGGTTGTCTGCAATATCCCTGAATTCTTCAATGGCCTCAGCAACATCTTTATAAGATTCGCGGGTGGCATCAAAAATGTAAAGGACAATGCTGGCTTCATTGATCTTCTGCCAGGTTCTTTCAATTCCCATGGACTCTATCTCACTTTCGGATGCCCTTAGGCCAGCGGTGTCAATAAATCTGAAACTGAATCCTCCTATTACTATGGTATCTTCAATAGAATCCCTGGTTGTACCTGGAATGTCTGAAACAATTGCTTTTTCTTCATTCAAAATCGCGTTCAGCAAGGTTGATTTACCTGCATTGGGCTTTCCTATGATGGCTACAGGGATGCCTTTCTTTATTACGTTTCCCAGGCTGAACGATCCTGCCAGGGCTGAGATCTCGTGTTTAAGTGTTTTAACCAGTTTGATGAGCCGGCTCCTGTCGGCAAATTCAACATCCTCTTCGCTGAAATCCAGTTCAAGTTCCAGCAGGGAAACAAATTCGATAAGCTGGTCCCTGAGCATCTTCAGCTTTTTCGAAAATCCGCCTCTTAGCTGGGTGAAAGCAAGTTCATGCGACATTTTTGAATGGGCGGCTATGACATCGGCCACACCTTCGGCCTGTGTAAGATCAAGTTTGCTATTCAAAAAAGCCCTCAGGGTGAATTCCCCGGGACCCGCCATCCGCAGTCCATTCTCAATAAAAACTTCCATGATCTTTCTCTGAAGGTAGTCGGAACCATGGATGGAAATTTCGGCAACATCCTCGCCTGTATAGGAATTTGGTGCCCTGAATATGCTCACCAGCACATCATCCAACGGGCCCTCGCCGGTAACGATGCTTCCATGGTGAATGGTATGGGAGGCTGCTTTCTTTAGTGAAATGTTTTTATTTGCCGGCTTGAAGATCCGTTCAAGTGTTTTGAATGTAAGGGGCCCTGAAATCCTTGCTACTGCTATAGCTCCGATGCCCGGGGCGGTTGAAATTGCACAGATCGTATCGCTGAAGTTCATTTGGGCCATAGGCACAAAAATATCAAATAAAACTTGCCGGTGTTTTAAAAGAATTTAATTTTGGCATGAAATTTTTTTCTCCATGAGCATTCTTGTTGATGAGCATTCCAAAGTCCTTGTGCAGGGCTTCACCGGATCAGAAGGGTCCTTTCATGCAGGACAGATGATAGAATACGGTACCAATGTGGTTGGTGGTGTCACCCCTGGCAAAGGGGGAACCATGCACCTTAACCGCCCGGTATTCAATACCGTTGCTGATGCAGTAAAGGCAACCGGAGCCAATGTCTCTGTTATTTTTGTGCCTCCTCCTATGGCTGCCGATGCCATCATCGAGGCTGCAGATTCAGGTATCAAACTGATAGTTTGCATTACCGAGGGAATTCCTGTCATCGACATGGTTACAGTAAAGGAATACCTCAGGTGCCATGATGTAAGGCTTATTGGACCGAATTGTCCAGGTATCATCACACCTCCGCATACCAAGATTGGTATCATGCCCGGTTTTATCCATCAAAAGGGCTGTATTGGGATCGTTTCCCGGTCAGGGACTCTTTCGTACGAAGCAGTAGACCAGATCACCAAGGCAGGCCTCGGGCAGACTACGATGATTGGGGTGGGAGGGGATCCAATCCCCGGAACCACCATTAAGGAAGCTGTTCAGATGTTCATGGCCGACGAAGAAACAAAGGGTATCATCCTGATCGGGGAGATCGGCGGAAATATGGAAACCGATGCTGCTTACTGGATCAAAGAGAACGGAACAAAGCCGGTGGTCAGTTTTATAGCAGGCGCCACCGCACCCAAAGGCCGCACTATGGGCCATGCAGGCGCCATTGTCGGAGGTAAAGCCGATACAGCGGAAGCCAAAAAGGAAATCCTCAGGGAATGCGGAATCTATGTGGTTGATTCACCCGCTGACCTGGGTAAGGCTATGCTTACTGCCCTGAACCGCAAATCGTGACTCGCGAACCGTAACCCGGATCAAGGACTCCGAATTACAGATCACGGTTTTTTATAGTATTCATACGCACCCAGGGCCGGAGAAGACGGCCTGAAAAGCCCCCTGATATCATTGTTTATTCCCATCGGAACTCCGTGGCCAATGGCCGGGGAAGTACTGTCAATCTCAAAATCATATTTCTGAACATCGAGGAACAATGGATCCTTGTTGACAAGGCATTCGAGGTAATGGTTCTGATTGCTTGTCCTTAAAGATGTTCTGAGAATGGCATGGTCGAAAAGGTATGAAAATCCTGCAGCGGCCACGCTGTCAAGTCTGATCTCGTCGGTTTCGGTCCCGTATACGATGGTGTTCCCGAAATAGGCTTTCACAAGGTCATAGGGGATTTTATTGCCCAGGGAATCATAAGTATAATTGCTTAAGACTACGGATGGCATGCTCCTTACCGAAG
>JBAXBP010000200.1:0-6259 GCA_037141915.1 Bacteroidota bacterium
TCAAGCCAATTTCTAAGGTTTGTAAAATCCACAGTACTGTCTTGCAGAATATTTCGAATCAGGGTATGGGCAGCTCGGGTTCTTTCGGCCTCATTATAGTTTCATAATGGCGATTTTTCCGGTCCCGTTGGTGTTTCCAAGCCGATAATAGTAGTAATAAATTCCTGAAGGGATTTTGCTGGTATCCCATGTCAATTCATTTATAGCTGATGGCAGGGTCACTTCTTTGACAATCTGACCAAGTTGGTTAGCAACTTTTATCTCAATTCCAAAAAGGCTTTCTTGGGATTTATAGGAGAATTTTACATAATCATCAGCCGGATTGGGAGAAGCAATAATTCTAAAAGAAAAATTTGAATTCTCTTTAATTCCTACAGTGGTGGAGTCATATGCCATCAGAAGCCAATTGTCATAAGTCCCCGGACCATGATGGACACATTGTACATCCCCTGTATTATCTGAGGTATTAGTTGCGCCTATTAACAATAACCGGTTACCCGGTATCTCAATTGCATCAGACATAAATTCATTAAACGTACCACCAAAACATTGCTCCCAAATCAAGTCACCATCACTGGTAATTTTAATAATCCACATATCCGTGTATCCGGTAAATGAGTGATTATTTGTAACATCACCATTATTTGATTTTGTTTGACCTCCAATTATAAATTTTCCATCTGACAGTCTTTTAATAAACAATGGATCGTCATATTCTGTTCCACCGTAACAATGATTCCAAAGAAGGTTCCCCCAATGATCTGTTTTTCCTACCCAAAAATCACCTGCTCCGTGTTGATCTGTGATATCGCCATCATAGGAATCAGTTTTACCCAGAAACAAATATGAACCGTCATCCTGGGGCAATATTTGAATGATCGCGTCAGTATTACTACCTCCATAACATTTTTGCCATTCAATATTCCTTAACGAATCAAGTTTAACCATCCAGGCATCATATCCACCATGTTGCTGACAATTCACATCCCCATCGTTTGACTCTGTCAATCCCCCTATGATCACGCCTCCATCATTTATTTCAGCGGCACACGTTCCAACATCCTGGCTTGAACCTCCTAAAGACTTTTCCCATTTTAAATTCCCATTTTTATCGACTTTTATTACCCATAAATCATTAAGTCCATGATTACCGGTAACGTCTCCGTCTGTGGAACAAGAAACCCCTGAACACAAAAAACCTGAGTCCGAAGTAACCTGAAGATTAAGAATCTCATCGTTGCAACTGCCACCAAAACATTTCTGCCATTGAACATTAGCTTCATTATCTGTTTTAATAAGCCAATAATCGCAACCTCCATGATTATTAGTAACATCGCCATTTGTTGACCATGGCTCACCAGATAAAATATAGCCGCCGTCAGGACAACTTTTCATTTGAATTGCTCCATCTAAGCCAGAACCACCAAAACATTTTGTTGATACAGGATTTGTTGATGAATCAATCCCCAATAGCCAAAAATCAGCGCTCCCATGGTTCCCATTTACGTCACCATCGTTTGAAGAAGTCTGGCCAAAAAGATAATAACCTGACGATGATGGCAAGACTGATAATCCAAAATCATCATCACTTCCTCCGTAACAACGTTGCCAAATTATTTGCAATGGCTGTCCAAGAGTATTGAATCCCAGATAGAAAAACAGGATACTAATTAATAATATTTTTTTGAAACTCTTGAAATCTAAGTTAATTATTGAACCTAATAGCATTATAGTTTAATCATTTTTGTAAATATAACAATTAAATACGTAAAAAGCAAACATTTGTATCATAAATTTCAATATTTGTTGGAACATAGTTGAGCAATATAAAATATTTGTTGACGGCAGGAGAAGGATAGGAAGCGATGTTAGATAGGGTAGTAAAAGACAGCTTCTCATATAAATAATCCATATTTGGATAGCAAATATTATACCAATTTCACATATAATTAAAATTCAATTATATGAATTATAATAAATGTTACATATGTGTAAAATATTTTTACAGTACTGTCAAATATTTTTACACTGGTGTCTAATTTTTTTACACTATTAACTATTATCAATAAACCAGACTCTGTTAGTGATGGAAATTTCTCATGACATTTTTAAGGTAAATCAGAAATCCGCATAGTTCAATTTCAAATCCAAAACGTAACTAAGGCAATCTTTATGAAGGGCATAAAAGTTGTGACATTGCTCATGGCATTCGGTCCTGCCGGTCGTTATTGTGTCAGGGTTTTATTACTTTTGAAGCAGAAAATTCGCCTAATGAAAACAAACATACTCTGCCTTGTACTCATCACCACCATTCTTTCCGGTTACTCCCAGAAAAACCGGGAAACCTTTTATGAAAAATCGGGTGGCACCGAAACCCCGCGTTACGACCAGACCATTGCATTCTGCAGGGAACTTGCAAAAGAGTCTCCCATGGTGCAATACAGCAGTTTCGGGAAAAGTGCCCAGGGGAGGGACCTGCCCTTGCTGATCATTGATAAGGACGGGCTGACAAATCCCGGCGCCATCCGCAAAAAAGGAAGGGTAGTATTGCTGGTACAGGCCTGCATTCACCCGGGCGAAAGTGAGGGTAAGGATGCAGGATTGATGCTGGTAAGGGATATGGTCATTGGAAATCCAGGCGGAACCTTGCATAAAACCTCAGGTTTCGGGCATGGAGCTCCATCATCCGCATTCAAAAACATTCTTGATAATGTCACCCTCCTGTTTATCCCTATTTTCAATGTCGACGGACATGAGCGCTTTGGTCCGTACAACAGGATCAACCAGAACGGCCCAAAGGAAATGGGATGGAGGGTCAACGCGAACAACCTGAACCTGAACAGGGATTTCCTGAAGGCCGAAACCCCCGAGATGCATGCCTGGCTTAAGCTGTTCAATCGCTGGATGCCCGAATTCTTTATCGACAGCCATACCACCGACGGGGCCGATTACCAGTATGTGCTCACGTATCTTGTCGAGGTATTCGGTGATATGGATGATGGGCTCACGGCCTGGTCGGCCAACAATTTCGTTCCCGAAATGAAGGAACACCTTTTAAAGAGTGGCTTTCCCGCTTTTCCTTATGTGGATTACCGCAAATGGCATGACCCTAAAAGCGGGCTTATCAGCGAAGTTGCGCCTCCAATGCTTTCGCAGGGCTATACTGCTTTGAGGAACCGGCCCGGACTGCTCATCGAAACGCATATGCTGAAACCATACAACCAGCGGGTGGAAGCGACCTATGAATGCATCAAGACCACGATGGAGATACTTGCAAAGGAGGGGAAGCAGCTGCAAAAACTTGAACTTGATGCCGACCACCTCGTGGTTTCGGGGGAATTTCTTAAAAAGCCTTTTCCCCTGCGTTTTGAGACCAGCATGACCGACAGCGTGATGGTTGATTTCCTGGGTTTTGAGTACACGGCGAGCAAAAGCGATGTGAGCGGAGGGGAGTGGATCAAATACAGCAAGACCCCGGCAACCTTCTCGTCACCCTATTTTGCCGCAGCAAAACCTGTGGTCAACGTAAACCTGCCACTGGCTTACATCATCCCTGTTGAATGGGCAGAGATCATTTCCAGGCTGGAACTGCACGGAGCGGTGATACGATGGACATCCATGGACACAGTCATCCGCATACAGACATACAGGTTTAAAAACCCCAAATGGCAACAGGCTCCGTATGAAGGCCATCATGCGGTGACGAATATTGAATATGATGAAATCACCGAGGACAGGCTCATCCCCAAAGGTTCGGCGATAGTTGAAACGAACCAGCAGTGCGGGAGGATCATCCCTCATTTTCTCGAGCCCAAAGGGAATGGATCCATGCTTTACTGGGGGTATTTCGACGCGGTTTTCGAGCAGAAGGAATATGGCGAGAATTATGTGCTGGAGCAGCTGGCTGCCGACATGCTGGCCGCGGATGCCGGCCTACGCACTGAGTTTGAAACAAAAAAAGTAACGGATACGGTTTTTGCAAAATCACCTTCGAACATACTGAACTGGTTTTACAATAAGTCACCTTACGCCGACAACCGCAAAGGTATCTACCCCGTGGCCAGGATTTTCGACAGGAAAACCCTGGACGCGCTGGAAAAATAGGGCTTTATGTTCAGCGGGTCTCGGATACGGATCGCGCCGGGATCACGGATCAGGCAAATCGTTTCTCTAATACCTTACTTACCCTATTTGTGAAACAGGCAATCCATAAAAACATTGTGGAGGTCGTTTTATCACCTGATCTTGCTTACCTTTGACTCATGATCAGGGAATTGTTAAAAACCGTCACCGGGATGTTGGATAAGAAAGGGATCCCGTATATGATTTCCGGCAGTCTTGCCCTGAATGTGTATTGTATCCCACGCATGACAATGGATATTGATATTGTCATCGAGCTCGACCAGTCCAATCTGACAGAATTCATGACCATATTCTCTGAAGGTTATTACCTGAATGATGAAACTGTGAAAGCCGAGATCAGGAAAAGAGGGATGTTCAATGTCATTGATCACAGAACAGGTCTGAAAATAGATTTTATTGTAAGAAAAGATACTGAATACAGGCAGCTTGAGTTCTCAAGAAGGATCAGAAAGGAAATTGATGATATTCCAGTCTGGATAGTTACACCCGAAGACCTGGCGATATCAAAAATCGGATGGATCCAGCAATTACAGAGCGACCGACAGGCAGGAGATATCAAGATGCTCCTTGGACTCCCGGGTATTGATAAAAACTACATCATATCCTGGTGCCGTACGTTGAATTTTCGCACATTCAACCTGATGTAACATTTATGAACGACACTCCTGAAGATATTACAAGGATGCAGCTTGAGATCATGCTTGCAAAATCGGAATCTGAAAGGTTCAGGATCGGAGATGAATTGATTTCCTTTGGAAGAATGGTGCTGGAGAATTCAATACGGCAGGAATTCCCTGCAATTTCGGAAAATGACCTTAAAGCAGAGGTATTCAAAAGATGTTATTCATCATTTTACTCTCCGGCTGAGCTACAAAAGATCTTACTTTCCATGAAGGAGTACTGTTGTCGTAATAAAAGCTGACCTGCTTTTTATCTGCTGTTCCACATTGTCCCCGGAACGTATTTCTGAAGCAGTTATAGTCGGGGAAAATCATATCATGATTTAAGGTAGTCGTTTTCCTTTACCTTGTGTTTCAACAGAATCCCCACCTTCTTCTGGTCATACACCCCAAGCGGAAACATCAAAACCGTTTCCCATTGTTTGAACCTGATAAATAAGTTGGTTTTCACTTCCATTTCCAAGCTATAAAATGCCTTTGCAACCAGGTGTTTTAAAAACTGACAGGGATGTCTTTTTATTTTCTTTTGTTGATTTTTCTGATAAAAGATGTGTATATGTTATAGTACCATTTCAAAATTAATGTGGAAGTATGGAAATCCGTAATCCAAATTCCGAATATAGGAATTAAGTTTTCCGATTATCGGATTCAGGTATTCCGATAATCGGAATTTTTACAAATCAGACTTCGATTACAAAATTTTATGTAAATATAAATAACTGATAATCTGATTTATAGAATTATATTTCGAATCAAGCCTGCATTGATCTGTTGCGATTATCCTTAAGAACAGATAGACAATATATTAATCTGAAAGTAAAAATCAGATTGAAATAAAATAAATTAGTCAATGCAAAAAATATCGTTTACTTCTTGACATTATGAAAATATTTCTATATATTTGGATTTGTTAATAAAAGCAATCCTCGGCAGGATACAACAACTAAGGTTATCATTATGAATGCTTTCTTCCTTCTGTTGCAAAATCCTTCAAATGAGAAGTTTACCAGTCTTATCAGGTTTTGAAGCTAAAAAATACTCGATTTCTTCAACTTTTCCACTGCTTTGGTCGTTTGATTATAAGCTATTTCCTTTTCAATCAATTAGGTCCAAGCAATTGTAGGATTCCTGCCGAATTAAGTCAAGTCATATCAGAAATTAATCTTTATCTACCAGGCAACTATACCCCCGATAAAACACTCCAATTCTTAGGTAAGAATAACTTAGAGCTATCCGGGCCAATGGATTCCTATAATTAACATCCCTTGATATAAGGGATCATCCATTGGTCCAAAAAGTTCTTCTGAATTTGCACTGATAAAATCAGAGAATGAAAAAATGAATACCATATTTCAAATGGTATCAAATCAAATACAATAACTGTAACTAATCAGTCCCTTTTGTAATGAGCAATTACATTCAGAGCCGGGAGAACA
>JBAXBP010000201.1:0-6250 GCA_037141915.1 Bacteroidota bacterium
ACCTCACGAGCCTTCAGATGATAAGAAAAAAGGAAATTGTAAAGTGGGAAAATGCTGGTGTAAATCGGGTACTATTCTATTGAATTTATCTGGCAGAGCTTAGCTGCTGAAATGCATCTTTCTTTATTGAGATTTTTGGGCAGCTTTAAATGTATTGGATGATTACTCCGGAAAATTCTTTACTTTTGTGTTAACCCGAATCAAATTGACAAAAAGAGAAATCATACAATTTTGGCTGGAATCTTCAGATAAAGACTATAAGACCATGTTGCATTTGTATTAATCCGGTGACTATATGTGGTCATTATTTATTGGTCATCTTGTAATAGAAAAACTTCTCAAAGCGTATTATATTCAGAAAAAAGATGAAAATTATCCTTTGATCCATAACCTCCTGCGAATTGCAGAAAAAGCGGAGCTGGTTTTGGATGATGAACAACAATTCTTCTTTTCAACTGTTACTGGTTTTAATATCAATGCCAGATATGATGACTATAAACAGTCTTTCTTTAAGAAATGCAGTAAGGATTTTACAACTGATTGGATTGGTAAGATAAAAGAGTACAGGGAATGGATCAGACAACAGCTATTGAAATAAGCAAAAAGTATCTGCGGATATTGTTACAGCGTAATTATCCGATAAACAGAGCGATTCTGTTTGGTTCATATGCCAGAGGGAATCAGCATCCTGACAGTGATATTGATCTGGCGATCATTATGAACGAATTGCCTGATCCTTTTCAAACCCAGGTTGAATTATTAAAACTAACCTGGAATTTTAATACTCAGATTGAACCCCATCCTTTTGAGGAGAATGACTTCAATTCCACACAACCGATGATCAATGAGATACGTCAGACTGGGATTGAGATTTTTTCCCGCAAAACAAACGAAAAATCAGTGATTTCATCGTAATTTTCCGTTATCACGATCTTCAAGTCGTTTTTATAATCATACTCTCCCAATTACCTGCGACTTTAATTTTGCAGACATCTCACCACAAAAGCGTTTGATCGGTTGGCGGGATAGTCCGATACGCTGAAATTAATAAGGTTCATGCCGTGAGAAATGGCTTTGATGGTTCCCGAGGGAGAGGATGTCCAGAAAATGGTGGCTAAACCTTTGAAGCTCCATGAGAAATTGCTGTAGATCACTCCGCTTTCCTTTGCACGGAATCCCATAATAATGGTATCCTGCAAGGGTTTCCCTGCCAGGGCTTGATTCTGATAAAAGTTAAATAGGGTGTTCCATTCGCCTTGGGTGGGGACGTGCCATCCCGGGGGACAAAGTCCCTGAGCGCCGGGAGTGTTTGTATATGCCATCAGTTCATCCCACTGATACAATCCTCCGTAAAGAGTACAATTTGCGGCATTGTCATTGTAACAGTATTTTTCATTGATACAATTGTCCGTTTGTTCTGTTGTACCTTGTAGAGAAGTTCCGTAATTAAGGTTCTTCTGCATCCAGCATTGAGTTCCGAGCTGGACTGTTAGATAGACTTTATTATCGCGGATATCGGTGAGGTTCTGACCGCAGGAGAATGAAGAAGCAGCCTGCACAATGATATTCCGGGTCATCAGAGCGCTGCATGAATACATATTGGTGTAAGAATAGATGATGGTCTTTGTTCCTATTCCGGCTGATGAAGGCGTAAATACCCCGGTAGATGAATTTACCCCTGGCCCTGAATAAACACCACCCATCGGTACCCCGCCTTTGAGCCTGAAAGCTGCAGCATTGATCGTGGTAATACTGTCAAAACAAAGAGGAAAGGTAACAAATGGTACCGGCAGGCTGTTCATCACGATTTTGATTGAAGATGCAGGATTGTTTGTAACGCAGGAAAGATTGGAAGTGAGTATACAACAGATGCTGTCGCCAACCAGGGGGGCATAGGAATAATTGGGTGAATTGGTTCCCTGGTTGGTCCCGTTAACTTTCCATTGGTATTGAGGCGTTGTGCCTCCGTTAATGGGTATAGCTGTATAATTGACAGTAGTTCCTGGGCAGAAGGGATTGGGATTTGCAGTGATGGATACTCCGGCGGGAATACTATTGTTGACCATCATGGTGACGGTATTGCTTGTTGCCGGATTGTTCTGGGTACAAGGCAAATTAGAAGTAAGGGTGCATGTTACTTGATCTCCGTTAGCAGGAGTAAAGGTATAAGTTGAATTATTGGTCCCGGAATTGGTTCCGTTCACTTTCCACTGGTATTGGGGTGATGTTCCTTCATTAGCAGGTGTTGCTGTAAACGTTACTGAGCTTCCGGAGCAAAAGGGATTTGATGAAGCAACTATTGATATACCTACAAGCAAGGTTGGGTTAATGGTCATGGTTATGCTATTACTGATAGCCGGATTTCCTGTGGGACAAACCGCATTTGAAGTAAGAACACAGGTAACAATATCGCCATTTGCAGGAATATAAGAATAGGTGGTACTGTTGATCCCGACATTAGCACCATTGACTTTCCATTGATAAACTGGTGATGTTCCTTCGTTTATTGGATATGCCGTGAAGACCACTGTAGCCCCAGCGCAGACCGGGTTTGCAGTAGGTGAAACAGTAATGCTAACCAGCAAATTGGGATTAACAGTCATAGCCACAGCATTTGACGTTGCAGGGTTCCCGCTGGCACAGGGAGCATTTGAGGTAAGAATGCAAAGAACAACGTCACCATTAAGGGGAATGTAAGAATAAGCGGGATTGTTCGTCCCTGCATTAACTCCATTGACTTTCCACTGGTAAACCGGGTTACTGCCTTCATTGACGGGTGCTGCAGTGAAAGTAACATTGGACCCGGCACAGACCGGGTTCTGGGAAGCAGAGACCGTAACACTCACCGTGACATTGGTGTTTTCTGTCATGGTGATCGTGTTTGAAGTGGCAGGATTTCCTATGGGGCAGGAGACACTTGAATTCAGCACACATGACACTATATCTCCATTGGCAGGGATGTATGAGTACACAGGAAAATTGGCTCCTACATTGCCCCCGTTCACTTTCCATTGGTATTGGGGAGAAGTTCCTTCATTTGTTGGTGATGCAGTAAAAGTAATGGTGGCTCCCTGGCAAAAAGGGTTTGCCGAGGCTGTGGTGGAAACACTGACAGCAAGGACAGGATTAACCACCATGATGATGGAATTGGACGTATCCGGATTATTTATGATGCAGGGAGTGATTGAAGAAGTAAGGATGCAGCGTACAACATCATTGTTTATAGGGATAAAGGAAAACGAATTGGAATTTCCTCCGGCATTGACACCGTTAACCTGCCATAGGAACGTGGGGCTGCTGCCTTCGTTAACTGCTATTGCAGTAAAAGCAACTGGAGTACCTGAACAAACGTTTGTAGAAGGAGTATTGATAGTAACACTGACCGATGGACTCGCTGTAACCAGCACCGGAAAGTCCGTAGGAGATTGTGACGAACACCCGTTGGCATCAGTATAATTCACAAAGACATGCTGGTTCCCGGGAATATTCCAGGTGATGGTGGCAGTACTTGTTGTTCCTCCCGATGTTACCACACCACCCGGTGAAGTACTCCACTGGTAATTGGTCAATCCTGGAGTAGTAAGATAAACCTTGCCCGGACCAGCACAAGTTGTATCCGGGCCAGAGATAGCAGGAACAGGAGGTTGGTTAACTGTTATATGTATAAATGCCGAATCTCCCGGATCTCCGCATTTATTCAATCCTTTAACCCAGATCTTCCCAGAAATGGCAGAAGATCCAATATCGACAATGATATTTGGAGTTCCTAAACCACTAGTAATTGTAAACCCCGTTGGTAAGGTCCAGACATAATTCACAGCATGAGCCAATGGTGGAATCGAATAGTTTACAGGCGTTGATGGTAAACATATATTCACAGGTCCCACTATTGGACCAGCAGTATCTATTGGCCAACATTCAATAAATTTTATCAACATATCATCCCGAAATCCCCCAAATATTGGCTGCCATGAATTTGGACTTGCAATATTGTTCAGTGAATTTGTTGTTCCTGCAAGATACAAAGTATCTTGCCGAACATAGCTACTGCTATAAAACTCATCAAGTACAGATCCACCATAATATGTACACCATTGACGTTGTCCATAAGCATTGAATTTTACAAGAAATCCGTCACTAATACCTCCAATAGTAGGTTGAAATGAATTCGGGGTTGATATGTTATCTGGGGACATGGTCCAACCTGATATGAATAAGTCATTATTTGATCCATTTGAACAACTGAAAGCCTGATCGGTACCTCCGCTACCAAAATAGGTGCCCCACGACCTTTGACCCAAACTATCAAATTTTACAATAAATGCATCGTCACCTCCTCCGCCAAATACAGGTTGAAAACACCCTGGACTTGCAATTCCGTTAAGAGATTTTGTTCTTCCAACCATTATTACGTTTTTTGCACTATCAGAAACACAATTAAAACCTTCATCCATATCTGTCCCACCGTAATAAGTCGCCCATAATCGTTGACCAGTGGATGAAAATTTTACTAAAAAAGCATCATTAGTCCCTCCTCCATAGGTCGATTGAAATGCACCCAAACTTGCCACATTATTCTGAGAAGCAGTGCTACCCCCAAAATACACGCTGCCTGAGGTATCGGTCGAACAGTAATGAACTTCATCATCAGCTTCACCTCCATAATATGTCGCCCACTGCCGAACCCCATTACTATCAAATTTTGCAAGAAACGCGTCTTCACTGGTGTTATATCTATTAGGCTGATAGGAACCCGCAGTTGCAATACCAGTATCTGAGGTAGTATATCCCGATAGAAATATATTCCCATATTTATCGATTGTAACAAATCCATAATAATCATCGCCAGAGCCTCCATAATAAGTTCCCCAAAGTCGATCACCTGCCTGATTAAATTTCTCAAGAAAACAGTCGTCAGGACCACCTCCATAAACTGGCTGGTGCGAACCTGTTGTTGAGATTCCAGAAGTTGATGCGGTGTTTCCTGAAATATAAATGTTTCCACTTTGGTCAACAGCGCATGAATGTAAGTCTTCTCTATTCGTACCTCCAATATATGTACCCCATAGTCGTTGACCTGCTGCATCAAACTTTGCCAGAAAGGAATCATAGCTTCCGGCAAGGCTACCTTGATATGATCCGGAAGAGGCAATGTTATTCAGTGAATTCGTTGTTCCTGCAAGAAAAGCATTTCCATATTTATCCGTTGCACATTGAGGTTCAAATTCCTCATTTGCGCCTCCATAATACGTTCCCCAAAGTCTGATTGACGTAGGATCAATTACCAATAAGGCATTCTCAGGAATTTCATCATTAGTTGAGAAACCATAAATATCATCGGTTATCCAATAAAATCTTGCATTAACTTCAATTCTGGAATTATTGATCATATAATAGCTTTCAGGGATCAATTCTTCAACATCCCCAAACTTTGTCTTGAATTTAAGGGTGTCATGTATTAATGAAATTTTATCCGGCCCTGCTATTTTTAATCGAATATCTTTAATATCGGCTCCGGGATGAAGTATAAAATTATATTTATACCCATAAACTTTATCTGTAAAAAAGTCCAGATCAATACACGGATAAATGTTTTTACAGGTGATTTTGCAGTATTGCTTTACATTTTTTATACCATGAGCAGGTACTGATGATGTAAAATAATTGAAGTAATCCGGCAAAGGATCCGATGGAATAATGTGATATTTTAAATCGGCTCCTTCAAAATTAATATCAATGCGTTGATAGTGGATTCTGGATGCCGGTTCCTTAAAACTGGATCCTGAGATTTGAGTTATAGCACTATCACTATTGGATTTTAATAATCTGTATAGATCATAACTGAACCCGTTTCTCCGCAATTGGACATTGAAACCAGGCTTATTAAGAAGATATAAAACATCTGGATTGAGTTTGTAATGCTGATCAATGATCTGGCCTTTGTTTTCGATAAACCCATTATCGGTTCCTGGAATGGCATATATCGTCCCTACAGGAAAAATACCGGTAATAATAAGTAAGAACCTGATTAAACTATTATACCTCACGATAGAATGACAAACCCTGTAAACATATAGTTGTCCTGTCAAAGTAATTTACAAAAGTAAATTGAAATACTAATTATTTCGCAACCCAGGTGAGCAAAGAAAGGGATTAAAATATAAAATACTTGCAGATGGAGTTTTCATTTTAATTACTCAAGTTTCGCAGTTAGCTGAACTGCATATGATTAATTGTAATATATGTTGAT
>JBAXBP010000202.1:0-6213 GCA_037141915.1 Bacteroidota bacterium
ATACCATTTACTTCGTCCAGTTCAAATTTTTCGATTACCAGTTCGACAACCACAGCATCATGACAGCTTCAGCCCTTGGACTTGCAGCAGTGGTTTTGAACGATCATGAGGATGCAAACATCAATTACCAGCCGCAGAACTGGATCAATGCAGGCTTATGGAACCTCGACAATACGCTCTGGGTTGAGAACGGCACCTACCCCAGGGTTTCCGAACCCGACACCCTTGCAGGTTATGCCGAAGGGCCTGCATATTTCAATTACGCTTTCCAGAATGCTTTCCCATTCATCCGTTCTTTATATAATTTCCTGCCGGACGACAGCATAGCGGTGACCTTCAAGGCGCAGCAACGGATGATATTGAATCCCTGGTACGATCCGCGCTATGATCGCATTTATGACTGGATGAATAAACTACAGCTGCCCGATGGCAGCGAACCGGCCATTCATGACAGCCCTATCGGGTTCCGCACACATATCACGGCACTTTCGGGCAAGGCTGAATTTAACCTTTACGATCCCTCCACTTCCTATGACGATCCTTACGTCAGAACCCAGTATATTTCGACCAATGTGTCACAGGGAAGCCGCAGCGACAGCCTTTTCCAGGTTCTGCCTGCAGCAGGCAGCCTGATTTTCAGGTCATCCTGGAACAGGGATGCGTTGTACATGCATTTCATAGGGAAGCACGGTATCGCCCTTACCGGCGCCAAATCTCACCACCAGGGAGATGCATCAAGTTTTTCCCTCATGGCTTACGGACAGCTTTTTGCAGTAGATCCTGGCTATCCCGGTGCTCCTGAAAGCGATTATGTAAACAAGGCCACAAACCACAACTGCATACTGGTGAACGGGGGTGGGCCCCAGCCTCCAACAGGAGAGTTCGTCAACGTGGCGTCCAATACGGCTTACATTGAAGATTGTTTTCATATTCCCTCTCTCGAATACGGGGAGGTCCGCACGAGCTACTGGGGCGACAGCATCATCCGTTGCAACCTGTTCATAAGGAACCGTTACTTTATACTGAATGACCTGTGTTCTGCGGCAGATAAAAGAAGGTACACCTTCCAGTTCCATGGGAACGGCCTGTTTGGCAGCAGTCCCTCATCCGCCGAAGGCGCATTCATCCCTGATTTCAATAATTTAAAAGGAAGCTATAAACGGGATACGGTATCCTTTCTTTTGCAGGTACAGTGTGACAAAGGTCCGTCATTATACAGCTATGAAACGGATTCCCTGGCTGCAGGTTATTCTTCCTACAGGCATTACAGCAAAATGTTCGTGGTATCTGATTCCGTTCCCGATGCAAGCTTCCAGAGCATCCTGTTCCCTTATACTTCAGATTCGGCGGCCTGCCTGCCTGTTCCGGGAATCCAAGGTGCAAGTGCATCCGTTGTGAGATACCATGATTACAGCGATTTCATACTGACCCAGTCGGGAAGCAATACACAGTCTGTTTCCGCCTCACAGAGCGGCCTGCCGGAGGCTGTCAGCTGTAACGGGCAGATCAACTACCTCTGTCTGGATCCGTCGGGTCATATTTCAACGGTACTGCTAAGGGGCGGAGACCACATTAAAACTGGCAAACAGATTATAACCACGACAAACCATTCCATGCTTATTGCCTGGAATGAAATCCAGTCCGGAATAATCGAGGGCTACACTGGTGACAGCGGAAGGGTTATAATTTACAACACATCGGCATTGAGGGCAGTGAAGGGCAATATCAAACACGTTATCTACGACAGCACGGGCAAAATGAACATCATTGAATTTTCGGGTAAAGGAAAATTCAGGCTCGAGCCATCAAACGGGATTGCACCATCATCGGAGCACGAAGGCATCGCTATCACCGCATTTCCCAATCCATCGGCCGACGGCCATTTCACAATACGATTGTATTCAGGGACGTACTCATCCGCAGTCATTAAAATAACAGACGGACTGGGAAAAACGATAGAGAACAGGACGGTACAATTGAGGCCGGGCGTGAACCATGCGGGTGTCAGCCTTGAGGGTATGCCGGCAGACGCTTACCTTTTGGGTGTATGCGCAGCAGGAAGCAGATGCAGCCTTGTTTTGATCAAATGCAGGTAATATTGCTTATTTTTGAATAACCTATTCCATCAATTATAAAAATCAGAAAAATGAAAGCTTCAAAAAAGTTTCTTGCAGTCTTTGCCGCGCTGATGCTAATCTCCGCAGCATTCACCTACGCCCAGGTGAAGCAGGGCAAAGCCAAAAACGTAAAAGAATTCATTGCAGGATGTGATTCGGTATGGTATTATGGCATTGACGTCTCACATGTAAGGGTTACCGACGGTAAGAAGATCCCCAAATGTTCCTCTTATGCCCCGGTTTATCCCCAGGCCTGGATCAGTTATATCGAACAGGAATTGCCGCCATTGACCGTAGTAAAGCCCGGTCTGAAAGTTAAAGGCTTTACTTATGTCCCTGCTGATGTTCAGAAGCCAACCGCACGGGTGGTGCCCGATTTCATCATAGGAACCGAATATTCCTTTCCTCTGGACACCATTGCCAGGGCGGTTAAAGGATATGAATTGTCGCAGAAAACCGGCACAGGCCTGGTAATCATTGCCGAGAATTTCAACAAACCCAGGGAAGCCTCAATCATCTGGATAGTGTTTTTCGACCTCCGCACCAGGGAATTGCTGTGGACCGTTAAGGAATCAGGGCCCTGCGCTCATATGGGATATACAGCCCACTGGGGTTCGGGAGTGGTTAAGGGGTTCAATTATTTCCTGCAGTCCCTGAATTAACCTCCGGCCATTTTAATCGAACCGAGGCTTACCCGGAAATTCAGGCAATGAAATAAATAAATGAATGCTAACATCCATAACTGATCTATGATTGAAACCCTGAATTTAGGACATGTAAGCTGGTCGCATGTTTTACAGCCCGATGAACGTGACCTGCAGATGCTGAAAGAGCAGTATGATTTTCACCTGCTTGACCTCGAGGATTGCAGGGTGCAGGTAAATTTCCGTCCGAAAATTGACATTTACAGCAATTACCGTTTCCTAATCCTTCATTTTCCTATCCTGGATGTTACTGAAATATTCGTTGACATCAGGGAGATCAAGCTTTTCTGGGGCAAGGATTTCCTGATCACCATGGGGCAGACTCACTGGCTGTTCATGGAGATGTTCCACCGGGTGAAAAGCCAGTCGTCATCAGGGAAGCCTTTTGATGTTTCAAGCAGTGATGCCCTGTTATACCGTATCCTGGACCATGTGATCGGGGAATCACAGAAGGTCGTGGGCAAAGTCGACAAGGACGTGGATGAATGCGGGAAGTCCCTGTTTACCAGGAACACCGAAAAGACGATAGAAAAGATCTCTGTTACGCGTAAGAACGTGATCCTGCTTAACACTATGTTCAAGCCGCAATTGGTACTGTTTGGGAAGCTTCAGAGCGGGGCTATTAAAGGATTCACTGAAAACATGGAGGATTACTGGGGTAACATCCTTGACTACTACCAGAAGATATGGGACATGGTGGAGGATGAAGGTGAACTTATCAAGGGCTATTCCACCACTTTTGACTCCCTGCTTGTAAACAGGACCAACGAGGTGATGAAGATCCTGACCCTGATCTCTTCGATACTTCTCCCTCTTACCTTTATTGCGAGTCTTTACGGCATGAACGTCAAGCTGCCCGTGCAGGAGCATCCCTATTCGTTTGTAATCATTGCCGGGGTGATGCTTGTGACAGCAATTTTCATGGTATTGTATTTCAGGTTCAGAAGGTGGATGTAAACCTGGCCGTGGGTTTTATGAGGTGTTTTATTCCGGTTTGAATACCACACCGTAATTCCGTTTGCCGTCGATCTCGATACGGATAGGTTTCTCAAAATGAACGTGGCGGATATATTCGTCCTCGAAAAGAGCGGGTTGCTCGTTGAGAAAATCAAGATTGTAATACCCTTCGTTGATGTATGGGTTGATGGTGAAATATCCTACGCGGAAAGAGGTCAGGTTCTGGAAAAAATGAGTGCCCTGGCTTGGATCAATGCGGTATTTATCCAGTCCCGATTCAACGATGACCCTTGAATTCGAGATCTGCGGCCAGCGAACAGGCACACCAAGCCAGGGATCGCTGGATCCCCATCGGCCAGGCCCTACCAGAACATAATATTTCTTTTCGGCCTGGAACCAGTCGTTCCGTTTTTCAAGCCTCAGCGCCATTTCCTGTGTTTTCGAGGCATCCCAGGCAGCTGGCTTCACATATACTACATCATGCAAATCCTTGATGATACCGTTGCCAAGGGCTGTTGTGGAGATAAGGATGGTGTTATCGTGAGTAACTTTTTCTTCATCTATGTGGATGGTCTGGTCCCTTCCTGCAATAGGCCTGATCTGAAGAAGGCTGAACACCTTGGGCTCGCCGGGAGGCGAATCAAGGTTTACGGCAAATTCAATCTCAACGGGCTTATTCATTTCCCTCTGACCTATCTCAAGCACCTCCTGCAGTATCTCTGCAAGAGGGAATGTGCCATGGGTGAGCTGTGGTGAAAAAGTGATCAGGCGTTTTCCTGCATGCATGATCCCTTCCCTGAGCTGATGGCTGTCGTAGTCAAAAGTGGAGGCAACAATTTTCAGCGAAGGATCATTCTCCGCATCCTTTATCTTAAGCTTTAAAAGGTTGATGGTATCATCAGTATCGGGCGAAAAACTCTCAGGTTTCAGGTCCAGTGCGAAAAAGAATTTCTGGGTCTCGCTCAGGGCCAGCTCAGGTGTTGAAAGCTGCAATATTTTCTTTGGGTATTTTGGTGAAAACCTCAGGCCGTTACCTCCGTCGACAATGTATTTCCCCAGGCCGAATGCAATGTTGGCGATGCCGTCTTCGGGCTTTTCAGGGGCTATGGGGTAAAAATTTATGGACCTGGCCACACCGGATATGGCAGGATAAAACCTTTCATTATACTGTGTGCCTATGACTTCCTGAAGCACCACTCCCATCTTCTCCTCGTCGATCATGTTCAGGGTGGCCGTCATGTATGATTTGCTGTCCTTGAAGTACACCGAAGCATAAACCATTTTAATGGCTTCGGTCAGGGTCTCTATCATCAGCCTTTCGTTCGACTTGATATTGGGTATCATGTAGGTGGAATAGATCCCCGCGAATGGCTGGTAATGGGAGTCTTCAAGGAGGCTCGATGAGCGGATCGCAATAGGGGTATTCACACAGGAGACGAACGCGTATAGATCCTCGTGGATGCGGTATGGCAGGCGGGCCTTGATAAAACGGGCCAGGATCTCCGAATCTGCACGGTCACTCAAGGCAATCTCATGCAGGTTATTTTCCTCCATGAACTCATCAAAAATATCTGTTCCAATCACCACGGTGCGTGGAATCGAAATGACCACGTCGGGATATTTGTATGAAAGCCTGTTCCTCTTGATCAGTGAATCGAGAAATGCCAGTCCGCGTGCTTTCCCGCCGATGGACCCCTCGCCTATCCTTGCAAACTGAAGATATTCATCATACTTCTCCCTGTCAAAATCTGCAATAACACCTTTGGCCTTGTTGATTCTGAATGCGGTGATGCCTTCAAAGATATAACGCTTGGCCTCATCCATGTCGGCAAACTCCGAAAAGGACACCTCCCTGAACATTTCAGCAATGGGGAAAAGGGCGCGTGCATTGAGCCATTTCGAAAAATGATTCCTCTGCATATGGTACTTCAGGGAGTCGTCGGGAATCTCAAAAATTTTGTCCTGCAAATCCTTCAGGTCGATGCCCCTGGTGATTTCCCGCCCGGAACGTGGATCTATGAATACAAAATCTCCGAACGAAAAATGTTCATTGATGTAATTCCTGAGTTCAAGAGCCAGGGTTTTAGAGTTTTTATTAAGAAACCCTGTCCCCATTTTCTTGGCCAGTTCCTCGTATTCTTCGTCTGTTGACTGGAACAGCACGGGCATGAATTCATCCTCGGCCCTCACTTTCTCAACAAACCTGATGCCTGCTTCCTTATCGGTGTCTCCCTGGCGGGGAAAACTGATGTCGGTGATGATCCCAAGCAGGTTGTACTTGTATTTCTCCCAGAGGTTGACAGCCTCCTCGTAATTGGTGGTCAGCAGGATCTTGCAACGCCCCCTCATCCGCAGCATTTTATTATGCTCATTCAGCCCTTCGGTCATGAAAGTCTTCGACTGCTTGAGCATGATCTTATACATATTGGGGAGGT
>JBAXBP010000203.1:0-6171 GCA_037141915.1 Bacteroidota bacterium
CGGTGGAAAGCTATCAGAGCCTTTACCTGAAAGCCCATTACCCTCTGGAGTTCATGGTTGGAGTAATCAACAACTTCGGAGGGTTCTATCCTTCATGGGTATATTTTAACGAGGCGAAGATACAGGGAGCGAAGATCCAACCGCCCTGCGTGAACCGGGGAGAGTTCAAAACCTGTATCAGGGGAGATGAGGTGTACGTGGGGTTCATTCATATCAACGGCCTGGAGACGGCGGTGGGGAAGGCCATTGCCGTGAACCGTGACCCGGGAACGGTGAACTGTGACTCGCGAATCGTGACTCGTGAATCGGAAACCGGAACCCGTACCACGGATCACGAATCACGGTTCACGGCTCACGAGTATACGAACCTGGAGGATTTCATCCAGCGTGTCCCGGCCAGCCTGGAGCAGGTCGTCATACTCATCAGGGTGGGGGCGTTCCGCTTCACAGGCAAACCTAAAGCGCTGTTACTCTGGGAGGTGCATGTGCTGATCGGAACGCGTGGAGCGCAAGCCGTGAATCGGAAAAGGGAGGCCGGATCACGGATCACGGATCACGATTCACGGATCACGGATCACGATTCACTAGGGCGCCGCGACCATAATAAGGAGCAGTCTCTGGCTGCAGACCATGCCATAGCTTATTCGGGGCTGCCGGGGGAACGCAATGCTCTTGCCATGCCGGCGGTCAGCCTCTCTCTCTTCCAGGCGCAGCCTAAGAAATTTGAATTGCCTGCACTGGCGCAAGGCATGCTGGAAGAAGTTTACGATGAGATCGAACTGCTGGGATGGCCGGTGTCACATTCCTATTTCGAACTTCTCGAAACCCCGTTCAGGGGAGAGGTGATGGCCAGGGAGATGATGAGTCGGCTGGGCAGAAAAGTCCGGATGCTGGGCCTGCTCGTCACTATCAAATACGTGCGTACGGTGAGGAAGGAATGGATGCACTTCGGCACCTTCATCGATTTCGAGGGACAGTTCTTCGATACGGTGCATTTTCCCCGGGCAGTGGAAAAATACCCCTTCCGGGGAGAAGGTGTCTATCTGATCATGGGGAAGGTCGTAGAGGAGTTCGGATTCCCAAGCCTTGAGGTGGAAAAGATGGCCAAGATGCCGCTGAAGAAGGACCCTAGAAGCTGAGTAAAAAGTCTTGATCGTGATTTTAACTAAGACTTTAATTAAAGTATGCTTTTATTTCAGGATCAGGATTTTATTCCTATTATATATTGTGTGCCTGAAGGTGCGTTCATGGTCCTGATCCCGCTGAGGCCTGCAGCTTCCATCCAGCCGCTGATCTCATCGCGGGTATAGGTATCGCCATGCTTTGTCCCCACCAGCATATTGATGGCAAATACAGCGCCCTGCAATGGTTCAGTCCGGTCGTTGCTCATCAGATGATCCATGATCACTAACAGCCCTTCTGGCAGGAGAGCATCAGCCCCTTTCTGTATAAGCTTCCTGTTTTCTAAAGGATTGTTTATATGGATAATGGCCGACATCAGCACCAGGTCGAACCCTGAACCAAGGTCATCGCTCAGGTAATCTCCTGCATCGGTGATGACGCTTTGTCCGAGATTGGCCTTGTCAATGTATTTCTGAGTAACCGGGACAACATTGGGCAAATCAAAAATCACAGCCCGGATGGCCGGATTTTTTTCTATTAAACCAAAAGTAAAGGCACCTGAGCCTCCTCCCACGTCAAGGCTGCGTTTTATTTTCGAAAGGTCAAGCATTGAAGCCAGTTCCCTGCCCTGGGCGACACCCCGGGCATGCATGGCGGCGATGAAAGACTCAATCCAGCCGGGCCCCCTCTCATTAAAATTGTCTTCGAGATCAAGGGAGCTACCTTTCCCGATGACCTCTGTAAGCGTACTCCATTTTCGCCAGAGGTCTGCTGTATGCCCTAGTCCGCCGAGAAAAGAAGGAGAGGATGACACCAGGAATTTATCGGCAAAAGCCGAGTTGGTATAAAGTCCGTGGTTCTTTGCAAGTAGTCCAATGGAGGCAAGCACGTTCATCAGCCTGTCTGTTGCCCTGGCATCTGCGTTGATCAGTGAAGCCAGGTCAGCCGAAGCAAACGATTTGCCCTCCAGATGGTCGAATATCCTTAATTCATAGGCGGTAAGAACTATGCGGCTGAGACGGAAACCGTTTACGATTTCCATCAGTTCAGCAGGGTTTTCTATTTTCTTCATTTCGGGCATAGTGTTGAAATTTCTTTTTATACAAAAATATGGATTTTCTTGTTTAATTGCCTTTTTCGCTGTACGTTTGGAGTGTAAAACCAAAAACCAAAAATCTATGGAATTTCCAATTCTGATCGTTATCGGGATCATCCTGTTCATTTTTTTCGCAGGGATCCGTATTGTCCGACCTACCCACCGAGGGCTGGTAGAACGCCTTGGTAAATATAACCGCTTTGCAAATCCCGGCTTTCACTGGATCATCCCGGGAGCGGAGCAGATGTACCGGGTCAATGTAACTGAGAAGATGATCAATGCCGAACCCCAGGAAATCATCACCAACGACAACCTGAATGCCCGTGTTGATGCCCAGGTCTATTTCAAGATCAAGTCGGATGAGGAGCACGTAAAAAACTCACAGTATGCCGTCAACAGCATTGAATACCAGATCGTCAACCTGGCAAGGACGACCCTGCGTAACATTATCGGGACCATGACCCTGAAATCGGCAAACAGCGAACGTGGCAAGATCAACAAGGAGCTTCACGGCACCCTTCACGAAGAAACAATGAGCTGGGGAATCGAGATCATCCGTACCGAACTTAAGGAAATCGATCCTCCCAAGGATGTTCAGGAAACGATGAACAAGATTGTCAAGGCCGAAAATGAAAAGATAGCTGCTATTGACTTTGCTACAGCCACCGAGACCAGGGCCGACGGAGAAAAGCGTGCCGAGATCCGTCGCGCTGAAGGTATTAAGCAGGGAGCAATACTTCGTGCAGAAGGCGAGGCACAGGCCATCCAGTTAGTGAACGAGGCTGCCGAAAAATATTTTGTAGGTAATGCACAGATGCTGAGGCGAATCCAGGCAATGGAAACTTCACTGAAGGACAACAGCAAGGTAATTGTGCCAACCGGTTCCGACCTGGTCAATGTGATGGGAGAAATGTCGGGCGTGGTTCCTATCATTAAAAAATCGGAGGGTTCAGCTTAATCTCTCCCTGTAAATTCACTGACCCTTTGGAGCGGTGCCCGGGTACAGAGTTCTGCCTTTAGGTTATATACCGATTTAATCAAGACAGGCTTACCTGTTACGCCAGATTAAAGGGAGAAGGAAATCAATGATCTTCTTTGTTGACTCATCAATGGTCAGGAGGTCAGTCCTGACCTCGAGCTCTGGCTGAACCGGGCTTTCATAGGGAGCATTGATCCCTGTGAACTCTTTGATCTCCCCAAGACGGGCTTTCCTGTAAAGTCCTTTTGTGTCGCGTGATTCACAAACATCCAGGGGTGCGTTGACGAAAATTTCTATAAAATCTTCCGAACCTATTATGCTTTTCGCCATCTTCCGGATTTCGTTTGTCGGGCTTATAAAACTTGCGATGGTGATAATACCGCAGTTGACAAACAGCTTTGAAACCTCGGCTATCCTTCGGATGTTCTCGTACCTGTCGGCATCGGAAAACCCGAGGTTCTTATTAATGCCTGTCCGAACGTTGTCCCCGTCGAGAGTCTGTACAAAATATCCCTGGCTATGTAAAGCTGCCTCTACGGCGTATGAGAGAGTGGTTTTGCCTGCTCCTGAAAGACCGGTCATCCAGATGACTTTCGCACGCTGATTCAGTTGTTTTTCCTTGCTGTCCCTGTCGAGTTTGAGTGATTCAGTAGGGTAGATGTGTTGTAACTTTTCGTTCACTTTTTCTTATTTTTCCATTCAGTCCTGATTGCCAGACCTATGAGTCTCAGCGGTTAACGGACCTCACGGATATTATTGGTACAGGGCTTTATTTAATATCTTTGAAGATTGGTCTTAGATCGCTGCAAAGATAAGTATTACTGAAAACCTGGCCCGATGAAAAACCTTAAAAAATCCGGATTTTTGTTCACAGCCCTGCTGCTGATATGCTCAGCACACCTAAAGGCAGGATCTGCCGCGGGAATTGATACAATACACAGGATCATTACCGAGGGTGCTGTTACCATCGAGGATAAAGGTCCGTACTATATGGTCACCCTTGATTATACCAAAGAGTCAAATCCCCGGAAAATGGGGGAGATGTACGGACATTGTATTTTAAAGGCAGAGCCTGACTATGAATCCATGATAGGATATTATATGTTCGAAATTGCCACCCTGGAGGGATTGTGGGGCAAGACAGTTCCTGAGCACCTGAAAGCCATAAAGCCCCAGATTCTCCCGTTTTATAATGAGGAGCTTCAAGGGCTTTCATCAGTTATGAAAGGCAGCTGGACCTGGTCCAATGAAGAAATAGTATATTGTTTCAACCTGCTGCCCGACCTCTTCAGAACCACGCAATGCAGCGCTTTCGGGTGCTGGGGAGATGCCTCTGCTAATGGCAAAAACATCGCTTACCGCACACTTGACTGGTTCGGAGGCTTGTTTGCCAAGGATTTACCGCTTATACAGTGTGTAACCAGGATCAGGTACAGAGATAGGACCATATACCTGATTGGGGCTCTCGGGCACCTGGGTTGCATTACCGGCATTAATGTAAATACCGGTATCATGGCCGGGATCCTCGATTCGGATGTTTCAGGTACATCATATGATCCACAGGACTGCAGGTCTTATAATTTTGACCTGCGGAAGGCATTAGAGGATTGCTCCTGCACCGGGATATTGGCATCAGAACTCACTTCTCCATCCAATAAATACGCATTTTCCCACCTTCTTGTCCTGGCCGACGAAAAGGAGACCTGCATACTTGAGAACAACATCTCAGGGCAGGGAGCACACCCCGGGCGTGCTTTGAGGTACGATACCTCCCAGCTTAATCCCGGGATAAAGTGGAACCATCCCCACATCATCGGGGCGGTAAACGGCTTTATGCTGAAAGGCCAGCCAAACAACTTTTCGGAAGGCAAACATAAAAAGATCAACGTAAGGAGATGGTCGCTGATGCTGGATAAACTGAAAACCTGGCTTGCTGCCGGGAAGAACAAATTAACACCTGCAGATGTGCAGTCCATCATGTGCTCTTACTACGGTGATGAACCAGGTTCATTATTGCTGAACGACGGGGACCTGTATAACCTGCAGACCCAGCAAATGATGTTGTATATCCCGGCCGAACGCTCACTTAGGGCCTTTATCAAGCCAAAGAAAGGGGCGAACCCTGCAGATCCTTCTCCATTCTTTTATAATATACCGCTGGAGCCCTGATTGTATCAATCGCATGCAACCTGACTTGATTTAATTTGCCACCACAAGAAACTTCATCAGTGCCGAATCATCAAAAGCCGGATGTCCGCGTTTTAAGAGCGCTGCCATAAGACTAGCAGTTGGAGAATATGGAGATTTAATTTCCAAGTATGATGTAGCTAAAGAAACAAAAGAGATTTTATTTTTTGATAAATCAATGGGCAAATTATAATGGCAAATCCATGTACTTATATTATAGAAATTAATGGGAAAGAAGTAGAGTTCACTAAAGATGAATTAGTTGAACATCTTTTAAAACAAGATTTATCAAAATATGAATCTGTTTTTAAAATTCCAGAAATGATAACTACATCTATTAAAAATGCCGTTACTGAACAAGAAAGGACAGATAAAGGATTAGAAAAAATAGAAGTAGATTAAAAGGACTTTCCCAGAAGTTGCAGATAAGGCTAAAAAAATGGTAGATAGTGGAGAGCTTGACATTGATGCAATAGTTAAAGAAGTTAATGCAAAGCCAAGACCATTGTCAGCAGAAGAAAGCGCAGGTTTATTGTATGATAGAATGAAAATTCAAAATGAATATAGAACTAAAGTAAATGAAATCAATGAAATCCGTAATGACGCTACTTTAGATGAAGATAGAAAATTAATAAAAATAGCTGTTGCTGAAACTCAATTAAATGCAATTGAAGAAAGAAGTCTTGCAAATGATGAGGCAGCTAGAAAAACAGGGTATGAGCAAGGTTTAGGATTAGCTATAAGAAGAGCTATAATAAAAGAAGATTATTCTTTGTTGAATCAAAAG
>JBAXBP010000204.1:0-6116 GCA_037141915.1 Bacteroidota bacterium
ATGCTATGGAGAAATGCACCTTCAATCATTGTCGGGAAACATCAGAACACTCTTGCAGAGATCAATGTGGAATATGTTAAGAAAAACAACATCCCTGTTGTAAGGAGGCTTTCGGGCGGAGGAGCAGTATTTCACGACCTGGGGAATGTTAATTTCACTTTCATACAAACGGGAAAGTCGGAAATGCTGGTGGATTTCAGGAAATTCACCCAACCCATTCTCGATGTACTTCTGAAGCTCGGGATTGATGCAAGGTTTGAAGGCAGGAATGACCTTACCATAGGCGGGAAAAAGTTTTCGGGCAATGCCGAGCATATATGGAAACACAGGGTGCTTCATCACGGGACACTGCTTTTTTCGTCAAAGATGGCCGACCTCAGCCAGGCTTTGAATGTCGACCCTCTGAAATTCCAGGACAAAGCGGTAAAATCCATCCGCAGCAGGGTCACCAACATCAGTGAACACCTGAAAGAGCCCATGGATGTCATGAAATTCGCCGACCTTATCAATGATCATGTAGCTTCCATGTATCCCGAGGCAAAGCTGTACGATCTGAGCGATGAAGACCATAAGAAAATTAACGAACTTGTAAGGTCAAAATACAATACCTGGGACTGGAACTTCGGGTATTCACCCAATTACAACTTTAAAAAGATCCTCAGGACGGAAAAGAGTGGAACCATTGAATTTGACCTTGATGTGAAAAACGGAA
This sequence comes from Bacteroidota bacterium, assembly GCA_037141915.1. Taxonomy (GTDB): domain Bacteria; phylum Bacteroidota; class Bacteroidia; order Bacteroidales; family FEN-979; genus CAIRDP01. The sequence continues at coordinate 713 of JBAXBP010000204.1, forward strand.
TCATCATTCATATCAAGATTTTCGGGGATTATTTTTCTAAATTTGACACTGAGGAAATCGAGGAAGCCCTGGTGGGTGTTTCGCACGAGGAATCTGCCATCAGTAAAGCGCTGGAGAGGTTTGACCTGGGAGATTACTTTGCGAACCTGGAGATGGAAGAATTTTTAAGGGGGATATTTTAAATGGAATGAAGAAGTGAATAATCGAATAATCGATTAACGAATTCTGAATTGCGAATTGATAAGGTTTATCAAAACTGTATGAAATACCAGGAAATATTCGATAGGCTGTGGCAGGTGTATACTGCGCAGAACCCGGGGGTGAAAAAGGTCTACGATCTCTTGTCCGCCGAAGGCGAAAGTATTATAAACGACCATGTTGCTTTCCGCACTTTCGATCATCCGCTTATCAGCATCGATGTGTTATCGCGGCCTTTCCTTGAGATCGGGTATATCCATAAAGGCGATTACAGCTTTACTGAGAAAAAACTCTTTGCCCGGCATTTTGAACATCGTGATGACGTGAAAGCTCCAAGGGTTTTCATCAGCCAGCTGATCACTTCTGAATTCAGTCCTTTCGTTCAGAAAGTGGTTGATGAATGGGCAGGCGCCATTCCTTCGGATAAGCTTGCCTCGGATGAACTGATACGTTCGGGCAACCTTTCCGGACTTCCTTCATTCGAAGTGTTCGAAAAGCTCAGGAAAGAATCGGAATATGCCGCATGGCTTTACGTGAACGGCTTTTGCGCAAACCATTTCACGGTAAGTGTGAACAGCCTTAAAAAGTACGACACCATATTCAAAGTTAATGCCTTCGTGAAGCAGCATGGGTTCATGATGAATGATGCAGGTGGGGAGATACAGGGCAGTCCCGCTGAACTTCTTGAGCAATCGAGCATTAAAGCAGGGATGGTAAAAACAGCTTTCGTCGAAGGGACTTACGAGGTCCCAGGATGCTATTATGAATTTGCAAAACGTTACCCCGATAAGGACGGCAGGCTTTACAGCGGGTTCATTGCAAAATCGGCAGATAAGATATTCCAGTCTACAGATTATTACAGTAAATGATCATCACATGATTTCAGCGAAGTCAAAACCCCTGTTGGTGATTGCCATGATGCTGCAGGTTCTCGCCTGTTCTTCGGGAAGCAGCAGTAAGAAGTCAGCCGAAATAATCCTGCCACAGGCAGGCAAAGTGCATGAGCATATCAGCTGCAAAGCCAACACCCTCCTGAACTATGCCCTATACCTGCCTTCGGGGTGCAGCAACCGTTTCAACACTGCGGCTAAACAGAAACGCTACCCGGTGATCATTGCATTTGACCCTCATGGCGACGGCAGCCTGCCTGTCAAGCGGTTCAGCAGCCTGGCCGAAAAATACGGTTTTATCATTATAGGCTCTAATGATTCGAAAAATATGCAATCGCCTCCCGAAAGCGAAGCGATTGTTGCAGCCATGCTCGAGGAAGCGGAAACCCGTTTGCCGATCGACACCCTGGCGATTTATGTGATGGGTTTCTCAGGAGGATCAAGGGTTGCCACTGCCACCGCGATGTACCGGCCGTATATCAAGGGCGTCATCGGCTGCGGTGCTGGTTTCCCGTCAGGGGTGCAGCCCCCGAACTATAAATTCGATTATTTCGGGATTGTAGGACTAGGCGATTTCAACCTCAGTGAGATGGTGTCGCTTGACAAATCCCTGGGGCAGATGAATTTCAGGCATTTCATCCTCGAATTCGACGGGATCCACGGCTGGCCGGGCGTTAAGGAAATCGAAAAAGCCCTGGCCTGGCATAATTTTAATGCCATGAAAGACGGCAGGATCAAAAAGAATGACAGCGTGATGAATTTATTTTCTGCGTCAATGACTGCGGATTACGACTCACTGGTAAAACAAAAGCGAATGCTGTATGCAAGGCAGAACCTGGCTTTCAGGATCAGCTGTCTTGACGGGCTGAGAGATGTGGCCCCTCTGAAGTCAGAACTTGAGGCCCTTGAAGTTTCCCCGGGTTACAAGCTTTCCCTGAAACAATTCAATGACGTTCTGGCGAAAGAACAGAAAGAGCAGCAGATGCTCATGGAGGCCTTATATAGCAAGGATATTAAATGGTGGAAGGCCAGGCTCGAGAAGTACAGGGACAACAGCAAACCGGGCCTGAACCCCGATGACACCCTGATGAACCACCGCCTGCTGGCTTTCCTTGGCCTGTTCTGCTATTCCAATGCCAACGCCCTTTTGGCCCAGAATCATCCCGAACAAACGAAGCTTGTGATCAGCATATATAATATGGTCGAACCGGATAATCCCGAGCCTTATTATATGATGGCCATTCTTGCTGCCCGCCAGAACGATACCGTGCAGGCAGTTACAAACCTGAAGAAAGCCTGTGACAATGGTTTCAGGAGCAAAGCAAGAGTACAGGCCCAGCCTGAGTTTGAGATCCTCAAAGAGAATAACGCATATTTTGACCTCATAAAACGAATGAAATGAGTGTTACGCCCCTGACCCCTGCAAAACTCGAAGAACTGCGACTGCTGCTCCAAGGAGAAGTATTTACCGATGATGCATGGAAGCTGATGTATGCCACCGACGCTTCGGCATACAGGGAGGTCCCTGCCGGGGTGGTAAGGCCCCGGAATGATGAAGATTTACGAAAACTCATTCTTTTTGCCGGCAAAAACGGTATTCCCCTTATCCCCCGCACCGCCGGCACTTCGCTGGCAGGGCAGGTTGTTGGATCAGGACTGGTAGTGGATGTTTCCAAACATATGACGTCCATTCTCGAGATCAATGCAACTGAGCACTGGGTGAGGGTGCAACCCGGGGTTATCCTGGACGAACTGAATAAATTGGTCGGGGAACAAGGCCTTTTCTTTGGTCCCGAAACATCCACTTCAAGCCGCTGCATGATAGGCGGAATGGTGGGGAACAATTCCTGCGGAGCCCATTCCATTTTATATGGCAGCACCCGCGATCACGTGCTTTCGGTCAAAGGCTTTCTGAGCGACGGTTCTGATGTTGAATTCACCGACCTGGACGTTGAGGAATTCAAATTAAAATGTACAGGCGATCGCCTTGAAAATAAAATATACCGGCAGATACGTGATATGCTTTCCAATCCGGCCAACCAGGCTGAAATCCGCCGCGAATACCCCGACCCTGCCCTGCATCGTCGCAATACAGGCTATGCAATCGATCTGCTGCTTGAAACAGAGCCGTTTAACGAAGATCGTGAGGAAGAACGTAATGAAGATCGTGAGGAAGATCGTGAGGAAGATCGTGAGGAAGAACGTAATGAAGATCGTGAGGAAGATCGTGAGGAAGGGCGTGACGAATTCGATATTCAAAATTCGTTGTTCAATATTCGAAATTCGTCTTCATTTAACTTCTGCAAGCTTATTGCCGGCTCCGAAGGCACCCTGATGTTCATGACCGAGATCAGGCTGAACCTTGTGCCGCTTCCTCCCAAACAAAAAGCCCTGGTGTGCGTGCATTGCCATACGGTACCCGAAGCTTTGCTTGCCAACCTTGTTGCGCTTAAATATGAACCGGGATCGGTTGAACTGATGGATAAAGCCATCATGGACTGCACAAAGGATAATATCACCCAGAGGCAGAACCGTTTTTTTATTGAAGGGGATCCCGGCGCCATTCTCATCGTGGAATTCGCCAGGGAGAGCAGAGATGAGATCAGCGAGATCTGCAAATTGATGGAAAAAGAGATGCGGGATGCAGGATTGGGTTATCATTTCCCGGTAATAAATCCCCCTGAAGTAAAAAGAGTATGGGACCTCAGGAAAGCCGGGCTGGGCGTGCTTTCAAACTACCCCGGCGACAGGAAACCAGTTCCTGTTACCGAAGATACGGCAGTAAACCCTGCAGCCCTTCCTGCATACATTGGAGATTTTGATGCCATGCTGAAAGAGCATGGGCTGAACTGTGTTTACTATGCCCACGTAGGTTCGGGCGAACTCCATCTAAGGCCTGTTCTTAATCTGAAAGACCCCGGGGATGTGGAGCTTTTTCATACCGTTGCTCTTGAAACAGCCAAAATAGTCAAGAAATACAGGGGATCACTCAGTGGTGAACACGGGGACGGAAGGCTCAGAGGAGAGTTCATCCCCCTGATGATAGGTGAACAAAATTACGCCCTGCTTAAAGAGATCAAGAAATGCTGGGATCCTCTGAATATTTTCAACCCGAACAAGATCGTCGATACGCCAAAGATGAACAGCAGCCTGAGGTATGAACCGGGGATCAAGGCGAGGCAAATCGAGACCTGGTTTGATTTCAGTTCAAGCCATGGCATACTCAGGGCAGCAGAACAATGCAATGGTTCGGCCGACTGCAGGAATAACGTAGTGACAGGAAAATGGATGTGCCCGTCGTACATGGCCCTTGGTGATGAGAACACCACGACCAGGGCAAGGGCAAATATTCTCAGGGAATTCATCACCAATTCAGGCAAAACCAATCCGTTCGACCATCGTGAGATTTACGAAGTGATGGACCTTTGCCTGAGCTGCAAAGCCTGCAAGAGTGAATGCCCTTCAAATGTAGACATCGCAAAGCTGAAAGCCGAATTCCTGCAGCATTACTATGATGCCAACGGAATTCCCATGCGCTCACGGCTTATCGCATACATCAGCAGCATCAATAAGATTGGAAGTATAGCCCCTGGTATATTTAATTTTTTCCAGAAGAACAAGGCCATTTCTGGTATTTCAAAGAAGATGCTTGGATTTGCACCTGAACGCAGCATCCCGCTTTTATACAGGACCACATTCAGAAAATGGCTGGGTAAAAAGCTCCCGGGGCTGAACCGCTCATTGCATGATAAAAAAGGTAGTTTTTACCTCTTTGTTGATGAATTCACCAATTACAATGATGTTGAGACCGGCATTAAAACGGTAATGCTTTTCAACAGGCTTGGATATGAAGTACTGACTGTGCCTCATGACCTCAGCGCAAGGACTTTCCTCTCAAAGGGCCTGATCGGAAAAGCAAAAGCAATCGCTGTAAATAACATAAAAACATTTTCGGGACTTGTCTCAGGGGAGATCCCCCTGGTTGGCATAGAGCCCTCGGCAATACTGGGTTTCAGGGATGAGTACCCCGATCTTGCAGGAGAGGGATTAAAAGAGCAGGCAATAAAGCTTTCAGCCAATTGCCTGATGTATGATGAGTTTATCATGAGAGAAGTGTCGGCGGGCAGGATTACTTCCGGACAGTTCACTTCGGAGCCTGCAAAGATAATGCTGCACGGGCATTGCCATCAGAAAGCACTTGCCTCAACAGAGACAACACGAAAAATGTTGTCGTTGCCTGCAAATTATTCTGTTGAAGAAGTAAAATCGGGCTGCTGCGGAATGGCAGGTGCGTTTGGCTATGAAAAAGAGCATTA
>JBAXBP010000205.1:0-6038 GCA_037141915.1 Bacteroidota bacterium
TTCATGCCCGGGAACCCGAAAGTGTCGCGCAGATCCTCTACATCGAGGGTCATCACACCCAGGTCTTCCGCAATGATCGGCAGGTTGCCGAATTCCTTCTGCAGGGCATAGAAAAAGTCTTTTGCGGGACCAGTGACCCAGGTGCCGTTGATTGCGGTCTTCTCACTGTACGGAACTGCCCAGTAAGCTGCAAAGCCCCTGAAGTGATCGATCCTGATCACGTCCGACAAAGTAAGATTCGTACGGATACGGTCCATCCACCACTTATAATTATCTTTCTTCATAATATCCCAGCGGAAAAGCGGGTTGCCCCAAAGCTGACCTGTTTCGCTGAAATAGTCGGGAGGAACGCCACCGACCCTGATGGGATTAAGATCCCCGTCAAATTCAAAAAGACCGGGATTGGCCCAGGCATCGGAAGAGTCGAGGGAAATATACAGGGGGATGTCGCCAATGATCCGGATTTTATGTTTTTTGGCATATTCCTTTATGCTCATCCATTGTTTGAGAAAAATGAACTGAAGGAATTTGTGAAAATCGATCTGCCCGGCCAGGCGGTTTTCAGCCGCTTTCAGAGCTTCAGGATTCCTTGTTTTAAGGTCATGATCCCATTGATACCAGGGTCTATGCCCCGATTCTTCCTTGATGGCCCTGAACAGTGCATAATCGTTAAGCCAGGCTGAGAAGCTCTTGAGGAAATTCCGATAGGCCAGTTTGTCCAGCTCGGGTGCATGGGCCGAGAAGGTATGAAAAGCTTTGAGCAGCAACGGCAGCCTGGCTCTCTGCACAAGTTCATAATCCACGGCTCCCTCGCTGAAAGGAGGCAGAGTGGCTAAATCTTCCTGGCTCAGCAGGTGGCTGCTTACGAGGATGTCAAGATCAATCAGGTCGGGATTCCCTGCATGTGCCGAATAACACTGGTACGGGGAGTCGCCGTAACCCGTCGGGCCTAATGGCAGGATCTGCCAGTATTGTTGTTTTGCTTTGTTCAGAAAGTCAATAAAGTTACAGGCAGCTTTACCAAGTGTTCCTATCCCGTATTTTCCGGGAAGGGAAGTCGGGTGAAGTAATATGCCTGAGGCACGTTGAGTCATCATTTGTGTAAGGTGTTTAATTGTACATTCTATTTTTGTATTCCATTAGAGATCAATATGAACGTGACGAGACCCGATTTGAAATCCTGATCCTGTACCGGCACATTTCTGACCAGCAGGGTGTTTTCGGTTTTAATGTGTTTTCTCATTTCAGAAGCCAGCTTAAGGCTTGCCAATCCTTTATCCTGATCACCAGGGTCAGCAATGATATAGGTGTCCGGTGCAGGCATGGTGGCAAGGTTTTCCCCATAAGAAGGAGTTTCAAGAACCAGGGTCCTGATCCATGCCGGATGAGCGGTGAAAGTGTTTAAGGCAATCAGGGCTGCGTTGCCTTTTCCCAGCAGGGTTACAAGGCCGGTCTGAGCCAGTTTTTTTTCTGTAAGTGAAGAAAGAGTGGCTGATACTAAATCAGGGCCTTCGTTGTTTTTTAAACCGGTGGAAGGAAAGTGCAGGCGGGCTATGCAAAATCCCCTGTCAAGGAAGCTAAGAAGATCGGGGCTGAAACAGCTCTCACTGCATTGCAGGTCGTCAGTATCAATGAATAACAGCAGGGGCCTGGCTTGACCCTGATTGTCCGTTTCCCTTTTTCTTAAAGTAGATACAGGGACCCTCACTTTGTCTTTACTTCCGGCCCAAACCACTTCGGCCTTGTAATCATCCTGTATGTAATTCTTTATCTGTTTCTTCCAGCGAATCCCCAGGTGCATTGAGTGTAACCCGTAGGTGTAGCAGGTGGGAGGGGTTATAATGCTTGAATAAGTGAATACCAGTTTATCGTCTTTACTGTCATATACCAGGCCGGTGATCCGCCCTTCAGGTTCAGGGAAATTGATAACATTTTCAACGGGAGCATCTTTGTCGTTTTTCTCAAATATGCCGGTTATCTGTATGGAAGTGGAGAGGTTTCTTCTCTGGACCAATACCAGGTACTTGAGATCAACAAGAGTAAAATCGGCGATGAACAAACTGTCATTTTCTTTAACCGCGGCTTTCCATCGTTTCGAAACAGGATCCCTGTCAGGGGCGATCAGAATGGTTCGCATCGGGGCATTGTCGTTTGACAATATCCAGATGTTATTTCCCCCGAAATGTTCTGCGGAATAAATCACGCCAGCTTTCCGTTCCTGCATAAGGACAGGTTCCAGGTTTTTACATGAATAAGGGAAAACACGGATTTCTGCCGATTGATCCGAACTGCTTTTAATGAATATATAGGTTTTTGAGACCGAGGCCTTGAGGCTTACTTTGAATGCAGCATCCGCCTCGGTATAGATAATCTTGTCGATGGTCTTGCCTCCGGCATCTGAGACTGCATGAACCTCTTTGCCGTTTTTCACAAGGATTTTCCATTTATCCGCGGCTTGAATAATCGTGCCAATGCCGGCAGCCTGCCCGGGAGTAGGTGCAAGGGCATTGCTGGCCAGTTCTGTCCTGATTTTGTTTTGAAGAGAATTATAATTCGCCAGCCATTTTCCTGCATATTCGGTTTCGGCAAACAGGTATTCTTTTGCATTCCCGTTTTCGGTCATGGCTGCCGGCGGCTTCGGGGAATGGCGGCATGAAGTCAGAAAGAAGAGGATGACCGACATTAATGCCAGCGACAAATATTGATGTTTCATAAGTCCGTTATAATATTAATGCCCTGCTGCGGCTGCAATGATTTTATCAGGTTGAGGGCTCTTCCTGTAAGTAACCACAATAACGGTGGCTACGGAAGCGATTGCAAAACATACTCCGCCAATGATCATCGCGCTCATGGGGTTGCCCGAAAAGAAAAATCCAATCACGTATCCAAGCAGGCTTGAGGCAATAACCTGGGGTACTACAATGAAAAGGTTAAATATTCCCATCATCACTCCCAGTTTATCGTGAGGCAGAGCCGGGGTCAGCATGGCATAAGGCATTGAAAGGATGCTCGACCATGCTATGCCGATGCAGGTCATCGAAAACAATAATCCAAACTTCCCTGCTACAAAAGGAATGCTAAGCATTCCAAGTGCGCCTAAAGCCAGGCAGAGGGTATGCATAAGTTTCGGCCCGGTGAATTTTGTGACCCTGATCAGCACGAATGAAAACAGGAAGCAAACCGCGTTATACATTGCGAAACAGAATCCGGCCCAGGCCCCCGAGGATTCCATTTCAAGCGTTCCTGCTTTTGCATGGAAAACATTATTTGCAATCGCAGGTGAGAAATATACCCATAAACAGAACATCCCGATCCATGTGAAGAATTGTACCAGCCCCAGTTCCCACATTCGTTTAGGGAGGTGTGTGATGAGCCTGGCTATATCTCCCAGGCCCAGTGTCCAGTCAAATTTCTGTGACCTGATCATGGAAAGTTCTTTTTCTTCAGGCGGAATTTCTTTTGTCGAAAATACGGTCCAGAGGACAGCGCCAATAAAAGCGACAGCTCCAATGTAAAACGACAGAGTGACTGAAGCAGGGATATGTCCCTGGCCGGCTTTATCCTGAGTCATACCGAACCAGTTCGTCATCATCCATGGGAGGGCGGAAGCTACAGTCCCTCCAAGTCCGATAAACAATGACTGTATGGCAAAACCCTGGGAATTCTGTTCTTCGGGGAGGTTGTCGGCCACCATGGCCCTGAAAGGTTGCATGCTGGCATTGATCGTGCCGTCGAGCACCCAGAGAAGGCCAGCAGCGATCCAGAAGGTAGGTGAATTGGGCATCAGGATCAGGGCCAGTGAAGCAAGTATGGCTCCAACCAGTATATAAGGACGGCGGCGGCCCAGCCTTGTCCAGGTGCGGTCACTTGCCTGCCCGATCAGCGGCTGGATGATGACGCCTGTGACAGGGGCAGCAAGCCATAGCAGGGCAATCTGGCCGGGCATTGCGCCCAGGTATGAGTAGATGGCACTCATGTTGGCCATTTGCAATCCCCATCCGAACTGGATCCCAAGGAAGCCAAAGCTCATGTTCCATATCTGCCAGAAACTCATTCTTCTTTTTTCGCGCATTTTGTTTCTCAGTTGTTATTATCAGCATGCAGGATGTGTTCGAAAACCTGCACGCTTCGGTTTATATTGTATATTTTTAAAGTGTGTGTGCTTTCACCTGGATTGAAAATGGTGGTGTGTATGGTGTTCTCGTCAAGACGGGAATGGCCTCCGAATGTTCCGGAATCAGAATTGAGGATAAGACGGTAATCTCCGGGTTCGGGTACATTAAAAGAGTAGTCGGGAATGGAGTTGAAAGGATGAAAATTAAACACGAAGAGCAAACCTGATTTTTCATAGATCACGGTTTTATTCTCATGATCCATCCACACCTGGTGCCCGAAATTAGCTTCCAGTATCCTGTATTTTTTTGCGAGGATAATCATTTGCCTGTCGAATTCCCCCAGGAACCTGTATTTCAGATTCTCGTTTAACCCAAGTGACCATTGTCTCCTGGCATACTGGTGGCTCCAGTTATTGCCTTCGCGCGGAAAATCGATCCAGTCGGGATGGCCGAATTCATTTCCCATGAAATTCAGGTAAGCCTGGCCTCCGAGTGAAAGTGTGAACATCCTGATCATTTTATGCAACGCTATCCCTCTTGAGATGATGTGACTTTCTTCATCCTTGCTCATCTTGAAATAAATCTCACTTTGCATAAGCCTGAAGGCTATGGTCTGGTCGCCAACCAGGGCCTGGTCGTGAGATTCACAATAAGCAATGGTTTTCACATCGGGCAGGCGGTCATTCATCACGTTCCACATCTCGTGGACATCCCATTCCTCATCCTTTTTTTCTTTAAGGAGCTTGATCCAGTAATCGGGCAGCGCCATTCCCAGCCGGAAGTCAAAACCTATGCCTCCCTCTTTGATGGGCCTGCAAAGTCCGGGCATTCCCGTAACATCTTCTGCGATGGTCAGTGCGGAAGCCTTGACCTGGTGGGCAAGGGTGTTTGCAAGCTGCATGTAAACAAGGGCATCCCATTCCACCCCATGGGTGAAATAGCCGTCACGGTCCCAAATTTCACGGTATCCGTGGTCGAAATACATCATCGAGGTGACCCCGTCGAAACGGAATCCGTCGAAATGGAATTCCTTTAACCAGTACTTGACATTGGAAAGGAGGAACTGCTGTACCTCCCTCTTGCCATAATCAAAACATTTGGAATCCCAGTGAGGATGGTTGCCTCTCACACCCTCGTGAAAATACTGGTGCTCGCTTCCGTCGAACATGTTCAGTCCTTCATTGGTGTTCTTCGCGGCATGGGAGTGGACCAGGTCCATGATAACGGCAATCCCCTGTTCATGAGCTTTTTTAATAAGATATTTAAGCTCTTCAGGGGTGCCGAAACGGCTGGAAACAGCAAAATAATTGGTGACATGATATCCGAAGGAACCGTAATACGGGTGTTCAGCCACTGCCATTATCTGGATCACATTATACCCTGCATTTTTTATATACGGGCTGAGGTCATCGGCGAACTCCCAGAAAGTTCCTATTCCCTCACGCTCCTGTGCCATGCCCGGGTGGCATTCATCAATGAAAAGTTCTTTCAGGGTGCTTATGTCGAAGCGGTCGTTTTCCCAGTCGAACTGTTTGGGAGGGTCCCATATCTGTCCTGAAAAATCCTTTGTGACAGAATCCTGTACAACCCTTGTTATATAGGCAGGAAGCCGTTCATTCCAGCCAAGTTCGGAGTGCACCATCACTTTGATCTTCCCCATGTGGACGAAGCGGTCGCCATATTCCTCATCAGGAAGGAATATCTCCCAGTTGCCATCCCTGTCACAGGTCAGCCTGTGAGAATATCTCTGCCAGTTATTGAAATCGCCGAAGAGATAAAGGTCAAGGGCATTTGGCGCCCATTCCCTGTAAACCCAGCCTTTTTTACTGCGGTCATGATGTATCCCGTACCACTGGTAAGCATCGGCAAACCTTGAAAGCGATTTCCAGTCGTTCTTTATCCCTTTGAGAACGTTCTGGTATC
>JBAXBP010000206.1:0-5941 GCA_037141915.1 Bacteroidota bacterium
GGCGAAGTGGTTCTTTATTCAGGCCTGATCCATGTGAATCTTGACAGCCTTCTCAATGCAAACGGCTTCAGTTCGGGGGTCATACAGAACACGTATTTCACTTACCTTGCCGTTAGCATCGAGCAGCCTCCTGATTCGACCTTTCACTGGCTGAATTCAATGAGGGCCACGGTTTCTGACAATGCGAACTTCCAGCCCGAGAACGAAGTTGGGAATGTTACCAATACCAATCCTGCTGCAAAAACGGTGGTTGTGACGTTGAACAATGTGAACATAAGGCCGTATCTAAGCCAGCCGAGTTTTTATGTGAGGGTTTACGGTTCACTGAACGGTCCGTTGCCTGCCATCACGTTTGGAATGTTCCTCGACGGGAGCATACAGTTAAGGGTAGAGCCAATCTAACATCAAACTATGATCATTGAACCCATCAACACTCGCAGAGCGCACTTTTCTTTCTCCGGTGAGCCTGTAGAGCAGGAAAAGCTGTTGGCTGTTTTAACCGCAGCCACCCTTGCACCTTCGGCTGCGAACAACCAGCCCTGGAGATATTTCTATGCCATACAGGGGACTGCCGGTTTTGACCTGCTGGCCGGTTGCCTTTCCGAAGGGAACCATTATGCAAGCAGGGCCGGGGTGCTTATACTTGCCGCGGCAGTAATGAGGTATAATTATAAAGACAGGGTCATAAACAACGCCCATGCCTGGCATGATACCGGCCTGGCCAATGCCATGCTGATGATCCAGGCAACTTCAATGGGCCTGAAAACGCATCCCATGGGAGGTTTTGACGTTGATAAAGCCAGGAAGGCTGCAAACCTCGGCCCGGATACAGAGCCTGTGGTGATGATCGCTGTCGGGTACCCCGGGGACGAGGCTGCTTTGCCTCCCGATCTTGTCAAAAGGCAGTCGGCGAACCGTAACCGTAAGCCCCTGGATGAGGTGGTGACGCTGCTGTGAACCGTGAATCGTGAACCGTGAATCGTGAATCGGGAACCGGGATATTCCGAAAATGTCGTAAATCAAGTTTCGTCCTGCAGAGCAATCCGGGAATTTTACGATCTTTGACGGATACAAACCCCCTTTTATGAGAAAGTACTTTTTTCTTATGGCATCTTTCGCTGTATTAGCGATGCTGTATTCATGTAAACCTGCCAGCCTGGACAAGCCCGATCCCCTGGTTTCGCATATCGACTCAACGGTTAAGGCAGGCAATGACTTTTTCCTGTTCGCAAACGGGAAGTGGTTCAAACAAAATCCCATTCCTGCGAGTGAGCAGAGCAACGGACTGTGGCAGCTTATACAGGACACCATCAATGCGCAGGTACGCAGTGTTTGCGAGTCTTCAGCTGCTTTGAAAGATGTACCCAAGGGCAGCGCCAAGCAGAAGATCGGTGATTTCTTCTATACCGGGATGGACAGTGTGAACCTGAACAAAAAGGGGCTTGGGGACCTGAAGGAGGACCTGGCGCGCATAGATGCAGTTAAAGATATCAGCGGGCTGGCAACTGAAGCAGCGTATATTCATTCTGTTGCGGGGTCTCCATTCTTCCGTTTTTACGTGGGGCAGGACGACAGGATCAGCAGCAAATACGCGGTTTTTGTAAACCAGGGAGGTTTAAGCCTTCCCGACCGCAACTATTATGTTGACAATGATGCCAGGACGATAATGATCCGCGGAAAATTCGTGACTTATCTTACGAACATGTTCAGGATCATGGGCTATACCGATGCAGCCGCAGCGCATGCCTCAGAGCATTGCATGAAGCTGGAGACGGCCCTGGCCAAGGTTTCGCGTAAACGTGAAGATACCAGGGATCCGTTGAAGAATTACAACAAGATCTCCATTGAGAAACTTAAGGCCTCCATGCCTGATTTTGACTGGGACCTTTTTACCAAGGCTGCGGGGCTGAACAAGGCCGACACCGTTATCGTAGGGCAGCCCGAGTTCCTGGCTGCAGAGAATGGCTTACTTAAATCAATCGCCCTGGAGGACTGGAAGAATTACCTGAAGGTCCGCCTGGTTAGCAGCCTCAGCCGTTTCCTCGACGACAAGACCTACCTTGAAGGTTTTAACTTTTATTCGACCGTAATGAGGGGTATCAAAGAACCAAAGCCCAGGTGGAAAAGGGTGGTCGAGCAAACCGATGGTTCTCTTGGCGAGCTTATCGGACAGGTTTACGTGAATGAATATCTGCCGAAAGGCACTAAAGAAAAACTGCAGGAAATTGGCAAATCCATTATGGAGGTTTATGCCCAGAGGATCAGGAACCTCGACTGGATGAGCGATGTGACGAAGCAGAAGGCTCTGAAAAAGCTATCCACTGTCATTATTAAAGTTGGTTATCCCGACAAGTGGAAGGATATGAGCTCGCTGGTCGTTGACCGTTCAAGTTACGTAAAGAACGGGATGAGTGCCAACCGCTGGGAATTCAATTATAATATTTCGAAGTTCGGGAAACCTGTTGACCGTAGTGAATGGGATATGGAACCCCAGACTTACAACGCATACTATAATCCTTCGAATAACGAGATCGTGATCCCCGGTTGCAATATCATTGTGCCGGGTTACGAAAGGTCTATGGCTGACGACGCGCTGCTGTATTCCATCATCGGTGGTTCAACTTTCGGGCACGAGATCACTCATGGTTTCGACGACCAGGGCTGCAAGTATGACGAATTCGGAAACCTGCATAACTGGTGGACCAGCGAAGACAGCGCGCGTTTCTTTAAAAGGACTAAAATGATCGTAAGGCAGTTCAACGAGTTTATCGCTGTTGACAGCCTTCATATCAACGGCGAGATGACCCAGGGCGAGAATATTGCTGACCTTGCCGGTGTGTTCATGGGTTACGAGGCGTTTAAAAAGACTCCGCAGTATATCAACAAAGAGGTGATCGCCGGGCTGAGTCCCGACCAGAGGTATTTCCTGGGTTATGCGCTGGCATGGATGGTGAACATGAGGCCTGAGGCGGTGGCGACACAGGTGAAGAGCAATGAACATGCGCCTCCGAAGTTCAGGGTGCTGGGACCTCTTGCGAATATCCCGGAGTTCTATGCGATTTTCGACATCAAACAGGGTGATGCGATGTGGAGGGCCGACAGCCTGAGGGTGAAGATCTGGTAAGTTCAGATATACCGCCTTACTTTCTTTTTATATGCTGAGCAAGAAGATCAGAACGGGCTGCATTCGAGGCGTGTGAACTTTATTTCTTTGCTTTTCAGGGCAGGGCATTCTTCATACCTGTTCTTTCCGAAAAGTTTCAAAGTTGACAATTCGAGGATGAGGCTGATTTCATGTGCGCCACCGGTCCCTGCCATTTTACCTGAAAGTTCGACATCATAGCTGTACATGAATTTGACTGTGGCCTGGTCGGAGATGACATAACGGTATCCGGCCAGTATCATGAGGGATGAAGAATTGTTGTCGATAGCTGTAGACTGGTAGTAGCAACCCAGGTAGATGTTGTATTTCAGGGCGTTGATTCCTGCCTGGATTGAGCTCAGGTTATTCTGGTTCTGGTAGAGAATTCCAGGGTTCAGCCTGAGGGGGTCGTTGAAACCTCTCACCTGGCTTTTGCCTGGTTCTCCTTCACCAAGGGAGATCATCACATCGAGATGTCCAACGTATTTTCTCGGGAGCCTGGAGCGGTCGATGTTGTAGAATGACTCGTCGGGTTCAAACACATGGTCCACTGCGAAACCCGTAGTGCCTATGATCTGACCGTCGAGGGCTGCAAACTGCAGCAGTCCGCCGGCGCCGAAATCGGGGAACAGCCTCTGCTGCACGTCGGGCGGAGGGAGCTGGGTGTTAGTGATATTGCCGTACCTGTCGTTAAGTTGGTCGCTGAACACAAAATCATCCCAGTTCATGCTTTTCTGCATGATGCCGCCTTTGATCCCGACCTGTGCGCTGAGCCAGGCGTTCATTGGAATGCGGGCCGAGAGTGTAAGAGATGCCGAGAGGTTCTTGATGAAGCCAAAGCTTTGGTTGTCGGAGTTGATGATGAGGCCGAACCCTCCTGCACCCGGCAGGCTTCTGTCGCCCAGGTCAGCCGAAAAGTACATGGTCCTGTAATCTACCGGCAGGTTCGGCCACTGGTCACGGTATGACAGCTTTGCCCTCATTCCCTTGTTCAGCCCGGTAAACGCAGGGTTATAATAAACCGGTGTGTTCAGCCACTGGGAATAATTCGGGTCCTGGCCGAAGGCGGAGATCCCCAGCAGCAGTATTGCCAATAATACGAAAAGAATGACAAGATGATGTTTCCATACGGCCGCCTCCCTTGTCCTTTTTGAACACCTGGGTTCGAAGATGATATTGTTGGTCATTAAATATCTTTTCATATCAATGAATTTTGAAACCATTTTATCTTATCAGGGCGACTGTTCCAATAGTTTTTCCTTTGCCATGCCCGATGTCGGACCCGGTCCATACGCTGCCGTCCCTGAACACCGCACTCACTTTCCACATATAGGTGCCCTGGGGCATCAGCTTTCCTTTGTACGTTCCGTCCCATGCTTCCACAGGGGTTCCCGATTCGTCAAGCTTTTCGGATTCCCAAAGCAGGTGCCCCCAGGAATCATACACTTCGATGCGGTATTCCTTAAGGTTGGTGCCATGGGGTTTGAACATATTGGCCGTTGAAACGGTGGTGGTTGGAGCGAAAGCATTTGGTATATACAGGCCTTTGAACAGCATTTCGTACATATAATATGCCGTATCGATGCAGCTGTACTGGTTTGAAGCGATGAGGCGTATCAGGAAGGTGCCGTCGGATTTGTAATTGACTACAGGGTTTTCCTCGCCGGAAGTCTGGCCGTCTCCGAAATCCCAGTTATATGTATCGGCGTCCTTCGACTGGTTTACCAGGTGAAGCTGCCAGGTTCTCTGGTAGATATTCTCGGCTATCCTGAACGATGCAACCGTTTTGTAAACTGTCATTGTCACTTCGTTTGAGTTTACATTGACAGGGTTGGCCAGTTTTGCGCTCGAGGTCAGTCGGCAGGTGATCCTGTCACCTTCTTTCAGGCTTTTATCAAAGTACCTTGAACTGTTCATCCCAACGAGTTCCCCGTTTTTTCGCCAGCGGTAGATTGGATACATTCCCTGGTTGGCCACGCTGGCTGTAAATGAGACCCCGGTTCCAACACAAATCGGATTTTTATCGGGTTGTATGACGATGCCCGGGGTAAGCCCTGCACTCTGGTTTACCACAACCAGCCCGACTTTCAGGTTCATGCAACCGTTTGAATTTACTGCCATCACGGTGAAATAATATACCCCGCTTTTCATCCATTCAAGCCTGACCAAAGGACCAGACCTGGGCGAAAGCCACCTCACCTCATCCGCAGTGGTCTGAACAGATAGGGTGTAATCAGAATATATGGTCCAGTCGTAGGTTTCGCCAGGCACTTCGATCACCGCGAGTGAGTATTTCTCCCCCGCAACAACCGTTGCACCTGCCTGTGCACTAACAACAGCCACATTCAGAACAGCCAGAATACACACCAGCCATATGTTCTTAACAGCAGTCACAAACCTCATCGGAATTCAGATCAAGGTTGTTTTTATAAAATCGTTTCCCTGTTTCCAGGGTATTCCATTATTACTCTTTGTCCCGCAGCAGAACCCGGCCGGACCTGGGTCCGGCCGGGCATCATGCCAGCATGCGGGATAAAGCAAAATACTTCTTTCCTGTCTGTTCAGGTTTATGGGGCCTTGACGATAAACGGGCCGGTAAGAGGATCAGGAGTAACAGTCGGACGAGCCTTGATGGTGATCGGTAGTGTCTTGCCAAACGCGATTTCATCGGAACAGTCGGTTTCGGATTTCACGTCGTTAAGTGTTGTGGCGCCTACATGTATCACACCATCCACTCCAATAGTAAGGGCAAGGTCCGAAAGGCCTTCAAAATGATGGTTATCCACATCTATCTTCAGG
>JBAXBP010000207.1:0-5907 GCA_037141915.1 Bacteroidota bacterium
CCAGGCGAAACCAGCTCTGGTTCCAGAATACCATGGGCCTGTTCATCAACACCCTGCCGCTGAGGATCAGGATAGATGAAGCTATGCCTGCCATGGAATTCCTGCATTACATCAAGTCATATTCCCAGCAGGCAATGCTGAGGCAGGAGCTTCCTTTTGAGAAGCTGATTGAAGAAATCAACCCCGACCGCAACCTGGGCAGCAACCCGGTGTTCCAGGTCCATTTCGTGCACCAGAACATCCCTTCGCTTTACAGTGTGAAGGGGATGGAGGTAAAACCCGAGAACATCGACTATTCCTACTCCAAGTTCGACCTGAACTTCTGGATCGAGGAGGCTAACAGTGAACTGATACTGTCGGCCACCTACCCTTCCGACATTTTTCTGCCGGAGACCGTATCGCGTATCATCAGCAATTACAGACGGCTGCTTGGATCCATAACTTCCGCCTCGGAAGAAAGCTGCGGAAAGCTTAAGGTCTTTCCCGAAGACCAGCTTTCGTCATTTGAAGGTCCCCACAGGGATTTCGGCTTCAGCGGGGGCAGCCCCTGGCTCACTGCTTTTGATTCATGCGTAAAGAAATTCCCGGGGAACATGGCAGTACGGGATGTTTCAGGTTCACTAACCTATGCCGGGCTTGATAAGGAATCCGACCGTTTGGCCGGTCAGCTCAGTGCAGGGGGTGTATGCAGGGGTGACCTGGTTGGGCTGCTTATGCCACGCGACTGTTCCCTGGTGACCGCCATCATCGCCATCTTCAAATGCGGTGCTGCCTATGTCCCCATGGATCCCGGATTTCCGACTGAAAGGCTGGAATTCATGGCAAGGGATTCGGGTTTGAAAGGGATCCTGAAGAAGGATGGTTATTTGCCACAGGCAGGATTTGAAGAAACACAGGCCATCCCTCGCCCCGCAAACCTTGCCTATATCATTTACACCTCGGGAACCACGGGTGTCCCCAAAGGTGTTTGCGTTGGCCATGCACAGCTCTTTAACTACTCCATGGCGGTATGGGAAAGAATGAAACTTGAGCCGGGCGATTCCTGCGCCACCATTTCCTCCATTGCCTTTGACCTGGGCAACACCTCCATTTTTCCGCCCCTGGTTCATGGAGCCGGCGTCGTGGTAATTCCTGAAGAATATTCCACTGATGCGTCCCTGCTTGCAGGCTGGTTTGCAGTGCAACCCGCCGACTGCCTCAAGATCGTTCCTTCGCATCTGTTGAGTTTGCTTTCTTCTTTGAAGGCGGATGACATCCTCCCGAAAAAACTCCTGGTTACCGGCGGTGAGAAATGCACAGTTTCCCTTGCTGCCAGGGTGAGGTCCCTTTCGCCGGCACTGAGGATCATCAACCATTACGGACCCACCGAGGCAACCATAGGAGCACTTACCTGGGAACTGCCTTCGGGGCCGGCGCCCCTACCCCCGGCAAACGGGGATGCTTTCCCCATAGGTTTTTCACTGTCCAACACCAGGGTATATATCACGGACCGGGAGATGAACCTCCTGCCGAAAGGAGCGGAGGGAGAGATCATCCTGGGAGGCAGACAGATCGCATCGGGTTACCTGGGCCGGCCGGAACTGAGCCTTGGGAAATTCACTGAAGATCCGCGACACCATGGGGAGATGCTTTACCATACGGGCGACATCGGGAAAATGGCCGGGGACGGCTCAGTGATATTCCTGGGCAGGAAGGACGAGCAGGTCAAGGTCAGAGGTTACAGGGTGGAGATCAGGGAAGTGGAGCAAACGATGGAACAGTATTCTTCAGTAGCCAGGGCAGTCGTTGTTCTACCTGAAGAGCCTGGTAGTCTGAGCTCCCTCAATGCCGTGATCATATTGGCCGATGATGCTTCCTATGCAGAATCCGCTTACCGTGACTGGCTTTCGCAGCGTCTGCCATCATACATGATCCCTTCTTCGTTACGGGTGGTCGGCAGCCTGCCACTTACCCCGAACGGGAAGACCGACCTGAAGCAGCTAAGGACCTTGTCCGGATGGGAAACCGGCAGCGGATCCGCGGCCATGGCTCCAAGGGATATCACCGAGCTGAAGCTGCTAAGGCTTTTCGGCGAAGTGCTGGGAACAGGTTCTTTCGGGATCACCGATTCATTTTTCGACATGGGAGGTCATTCGCTGCTCGCCATCCGGCTGTTTTCTGGAATAGAAAAGGAGTTCGGGATCCATCTTCCCCTTGCTACATTGTTCAGCAGAAGCAGCATCAAAGCCCTGGCAGCGGCTATCAGGAGCGAAGGGTTCACCATGGAGGAACGTTCCCTGGTAAGCATCAGGCACGGGGAGGGAGTGAAAAAATTGTACCTGGTACATCCTGCCGGAGGCAATGTGCTCTGTTATTTTGAGCTGGCCAAAGAGCTCCCTGCCCGGATCTCTGTTTACGGTCTGCAGGCCTCTGGACTCGGGGGAAAAACAGTAAACAGCGTATCGGACATGGCGCGCATATACCTGGAAGAGATAGAGCAGGGCGGTGAAGCAGGTGACCTGATTTTCGGGGGCTGGTCCATGGGAGCATTGATTGCCTTTGAAATGGCCAGGCAGGTGAAAAAGAACACAGGCATCAGCCCCGGCCTGATGGTCATCGACCAGCTTGCTCCTTCCGATACGGCAGTCTCCAATCCAAAAGAAAAAGAAGATCCTGTTGGCAGGATGCTGGCCTTTGCCGGAAAAGTGGCCCACCTGGTCGGCAAGCCGCTTGGAATCACTGAATCTGACCTGAGAGGCAGAGACCCTGTGGAGCAGTCAGGGGTATTTCTTGATGTCTTCATCCGGGTGGGCCTGGTCCCTGAAGACATGAAAGTCTCACAGTTTCATGGTTACCTGGATACCATGATCCTTCATAATGAGATCACATCAGAATGCCGGCCCGGTATTTTCGACGGACCTGCTCTCCTGCTCAGGGCCATGGATAGCCTCGATCTGCCAAGCGCCTCCCAGGCTGCAGAAGAGCGCGCCCCCGACCTGGGCTGGGGGAAATACATTCCCGGGAACCTCGTTGTCAGGAACATCCCCGGGAATCATGTTTCGGTGATGGCCAGGCCCTGGGTGAAGGCTGTGGCCGGTTCCCTGGTGGAATGGCTGGGAACTGAAGAAGGACATCCGTCAGCAAAAAAAGAAGTATGAGATTGCCTCAGGGCTCGTTCCTTTCATCGGCCCGTATCGGGATCAGGAATGAACTGCAGTTTGCAGGGATGGCAGTGTTGCCCATCATACAGGGCATGCCGGCAGGTTCGGAACTGACCGGACTCCTCCACCCTAAGGAAAAGGAAAAGGCTGCAGCTTTCGCCTCGGAGATACGCCGGATTTCCTTTATTTACGGCAGGATAGCGGCAAAGCTGGCCATTCTGAAGGTATTCCCGGAAGTGAGAGCGCAGGAGATCAATATAGTGAACGGAGCCCTGGGAGAGCCGGTTGTTGAATGGAAGGGGAGTGAACATCCGGTCTCCATTTCTCATTCGGAACATCACAGTGCAGGGCTGGTGTTTCCCCCCGGCATACCGATGGGGATCGACATTGAAACGCCTGAAGAAAAGAACCGCAGCATCATTCCGTCCATTTTAAGCCCCGATGAAATGCAACTGTTAACAGCTGCGAATGATTCGATAGAATTCCTGCATCTGCTCTGGACGGCAAAAGAGGCGGCCGGCAAGGCGAACGGGCAGGGATTCAGGCTCCCTGTGGAACAGTATGAAATAAAAACGGTGACGATCTGTGAGCGCGACGGCAGGCAGTATTTCCTCAGCCAATTCAGCCGGCTTGCAGGTTTTCATGCCCTTACTGTGATACTTGACAAAGCTGTGCTGTCGGTGGCCTTTCCATCGTGGCCCGGTCTGCCTGATCAGGTCACCAGGCTTTTAAAAAACCACTCACGAAAACAATCGTAAGTGGTTGATTATCTGTGAGCCACTCAAGGGACTTGAACCCTCGACCTGCTAATTACGAATCAGCTGCTCTACCAACTGAGCTAAAGTGGCTTTTTAAAAGCAACCCCGGCTGTTCACCGGGGTTTTGGTCGGGATGAGAAGACTCGAACTTCCGACCCCCACGTCCCGAACGTGGTGCGCTAGCCAACTGCGCTACATCCCGAACTTAAATTAAGGGTGCAAAGGTATAAAAAAATGTACAATGTACTATGTACCATGTACGAATTATCCTGTAACGAAGGGAAGGTCAGAGCATTTCGCGGGCTTCCATCATGGCCAGTATGCCATGAACGATCTGCTGAACCGATAGGGTTGCGCAATTAAATTCTGCATCAAACATATATGGATCGAGCTTTTTACCCAGTATGAGTTCGTATAAGGCCGCGCGCTTTTTATCGGTAGTCATGATAATCTTTCTTGCTTCTTCTGCATTGACATTCCTTGCGCTGATGATTGCCTCAACTCTCCAGTCCAGGGGTGCCTGCAGCCTCACGTGCAAGGCGCCGGGCATTCCCTGGAGTATCGCGGCCCCTCCCCTGCCCACAAGAACTACATGCCCTGCCTGTGCGATGGTCGTGACCACCTTGATAAGCGTGTGTTTGACTTTAAGATTGCTTACATATGAAGGCGAGAAGGAAACAAGGAAATCCTCAAGCAGTCCTTTTTCTCCTGCAGCCAGCAGGTATTTTACATCGGCCGCGTTAAGCTGAAGTTCCTTCGCAGCAGATTCAAGGACCTCCTTATTAATGAATTTCCACTTTACGCGCGAGCCTTCCCCGAGCTTTTTATTGATGGCGTCGGTCAGCATCTGGGCAATCAGTTTCGAAGGGCAACCGAACTCCCTGCTGATGGTGACAATGGGTTTAATTGCCGGGTCCTTTTTTTGTTCCTCGGCTTTGCCCCTTTCAATGTAATATAATAAAAGGTTATTCATAACCATCCGATTTGAAGCTAATTTACGAAATTCCCGGGTAAAAAGCAAGTATCGCTGCTAAAACCGTATCAATGCCATTTGAAGATCTTGAGCCCGGCAGTGAAAAACACCACGCCTATCGAAAGCATGATAGCCGATGAAACCAGGGTTTCGCTGAAACCTGCGCCTTCTATAAAGATGCTGCGTACCCCGTCGGCCATCATGGTGAGCGGGAATTTCTGAATTGCAGGGATGCTCCAGGCAGGAAAATTATGGTAAGAAAAGAAAATCCCCGAAAGCACCATCATAGGCATGCTTACCAGGTTGATCAGCCCGTTGCCGATCTCGGTCTTGGCGGTATGCGAAGCAAGGAATACAGCTATCCCTGCAAAGGCTATGTTCCCCGACAGAAAAAAGAGGAGGAGGGCCGGCACACTGCCCTGAATAGTGATGCCGAACACCAGCCAAGAGACAAAAAACAGCAGCCCGGATTCCACGAAATTCATGGCTATCCTCACCGTGATCAGGGCAACAAGGAAGTTGGAACGCTTCATGGGGGTGGCGATCATCCGGCGAAGCAGTTTTTTTGATCGTTTTTCAATGATGTCGTAGCTCACCCCCCACATGCAAGACATCATCACCCCCATGCAGATCAGTCCGGGAACCAGGAAATCAATATACCTCGTGCCGGTCACATCCAGCGGCAATATCTGCGATTCCGAAGGCCTGATGATCAGCTCAGGATCTTTCATCAGTTTAGAGAGCTTCAGGTAAGTCAGCTGGGCATCGGGGTTCATGGGGTCGAACTTGTAAACCACCTGGCCTTTTACTTCATCCATCACCAGGTTAAGGTTGCCCCGTTTGAGCATGACCATCGCCTGTTTCCAGCTCAGGTCGCGAAAGATATAAGTTGTCCCTCCCAGTTTTTTATCGGGTACCTTAAGTTCCCTCGACAAGGATCCGTCGTGTGACAGTTTTATCACTGACCTGTTCTTCTGAAGGAAATACTGGATAACCGAAGCGCTGTCGCCGGGAGCATGAACCAGGTGGTTGCGGC
>JBAXBP010000208.1:0-5906 GCA_037141915.1 Bacteroidota bacterium
TGGCGATCCTGTTGACAAGCTCCTTTGTACCAAAGGTTCCTTTCCCGGCTGCACACTATACATTGATCCCCCGGGTATCCAGGATGAGCAGCCATGCATCCATCCCGGCAAGCGCTTTTCTAACATGGTCAAAAGTGAGTTTGAAATTGCAGGTAATATAATCAGCACGCATTATTACAATGTCCAGAGCAGGTAAAATCCCAGTAAAATAAGAGAAGCTCCTCCAATGTATTTTATAACTGAACCCACAACATTCATCGTTTTTGCGGCTTTCCCGATACCCATGCTGAGCCCGATCATCATTGCCGCAAGGGGTATGCAATATCCGAGGGCAAAGATGGCCAGCATCATGAATCCCCATATCGCACTGCCTTTGACAAAGGTTGCAGCCAGCACGATGGGGAACAAAGGATTGCAGCAGGTGTTAAGGGCGCTGAACAATCCTCCAACAGCGAGTCCGAATAAGACCGCTGCAAATGTCCCCGTTTCCTGCCGGCCGGGTTTTAAATTCACACCTGGCATTTTAAATGGCAGCAGGTCCATGGAATATACCCCAAAGAAAATAGCGATGAGCGCGGCTATGATCCTGCCGTAATTGCCCATTGAAGCGCTGATCCACTGCCCGGCATAGCCGAATATGAGTCCGATGACAGCCATGGAAATTACGCCTCCCAAAAGAAACGCCAGTCCCCTGAATATCATGGTTTTTGTTTTGACTGCGGATGAGGTGGCCCCTGAATAGCCTGCAACCACCCCGATTACAGCGAAATTGCATCCGCAGGTCACCACGCTGATCATACCCATCAGGAATACTGCCGACAATATCGTGAGAGCAGCGTGTTCACCGCTAAGCACCTGGTTGATCCATGTATTCATGATCTCTATTTTTTAGGACAGCAGGATGAATTTTTAGTGGTGTCACAGCCGGTTTTCTTGGTCGTATCACATGAGGCTGATGAACCTGCCGGGCAACAGGATTTCTTTGCAGCTTCCACGGGAGGTTTATGGGTCATCTTGAATGCAACTATCCCCAAAGCTGCCAGGATTATGACAGCAAACAGGATTGCTTTCAAAGGGTTTTTCTTTTTCGGCGGGCAACAATTACCGTCACAGCCGCAGTCGTTCTCTTTTCCCTGGTTTGAGGATCCTGATCCTGTCTTGTCCTGATCGTTCATATTAATCGCTGTTAAGATAAAATTTTGAAAATAGAATGTGCCTGACACGTTTAGAATATCGTATGCAAATATACGCCAACTATTTTTAGACTTAACTGGGATCATTGGTATGAACCCCGGCAAACTTCAGCCACTCAATCCGTAACACCTGCAGGGAATTTGCCGGGGCGATTAAAATAAATCGCATAACTATCACTAATTGATTAATTGTTTGTATCTTTGCCTGATCTAACAAAGAAATGTATGTGGATTACTTTTATCGTACTTGGAGCGCTGGTGGTTTTGTTCGGACTTCTCATCCTGAACACCAGGAATCGCATGAAAAGCCTGAAGGATGTGAAATCGAGTGAAAAGGTTTTAACTCTCACCGACCAGAATTTTTCAAACAAGGTGAGATCAGGAATTGTTCTCGTGGATTTCTGGGCCGAATGGTGCATGCCCTGTAAAATGATGATCCCTGTATTGAATGAGCTCTCCGAGGAAGTTGACGGGAGTGTCAGCATTGCCAAGCTCAACGTGGATGAACAGAAAAAAACGGCTGCCGGTTTCAAGGTCCGCAGCATTCCAACCATGATCCTGTTCAGGAACGGCAAAGAAATTCATAGATTTGTAGGAGTGAAAACAAAAGATTACCTGTTGAAAGAACTCGACAGGAGGTCGAAATTCTGATACTTAATATGAGACTTATCGCCTTTATTACATTGGTCCTGCTGTTTGGCATTACCGCTCAACGGGTGCATCCCCAGAACAAACCCCGGTCCTCATCCGCAGTCAAAATAGAAGTGTATTATTTCCATCCCGACGAACGTTGTCCTATTGACCAGTCTATCGAAGAGAACATCCTGAAACTCATGTACGGCACGTATGGCAAAGAAATAAAAGCCGGGACGATCAGGTTTGCCGTGATCAATACGGATGACAAATCCCAGGCAAAGACAGTTTCGCGTTTTGACATCAATGCCCAGGCTCTTTACGTGGTAAAGTGGACCAATGGAAAGGAAGTTAAAAACGATCTGACCAAATTCGCCTTTGATTACGGACTGAGTAATCCGGATAAGTTCAGGACCGGATTAAAAATCGAAATTGACAGGGCTCTGAAACCTTGAATTTTCCAGGTGTTCTGGAAGCCAATCCCAGTATCCTTAGCTGAAATCTCAACCACACTGCCTGCCGAAGCTTCGGTTAAAAACCAATCTCACTTCATAGCATCAGCAATAGATTGAAACAGCGCATTCTTATTGAATGGTTTTGCCAGGTAACCATCGCAGCCCGATTCGAGGCAGCGTTTCCTCTCATCAGCCATGGCATAAGCAGTCTGGGCAATAACTTTGACCAGGTATTTCTTTTCACGTATCTCTCTGAGGCATTCATAACCTGTTTTCCCGGGCATATTGATATCAAGGAGGATTAGGTCAGGCTTCTTTTCAGAAATCAATTCCATTAGGATATCTCCATTCTCGGCACGGAACAATTTTGCGTTTGTCTCTTTAAGTAATTGCTGAAGGTAAATGTATGAATCCTCCTCATCTTCGGCGACAAGGATTTTCATCCCTCTGAGGTTGATTGGATTTTTGAGATTACCAGTCTCTGTAAGCTCAATGTTGGTCTTCGCCTGGATAAATGGAATGCAGAAAGTAAATTCGCTGCCTTTCCCAAGCTCGGATTTAACCTGTATGTTCCCGCCAAGCATTTCAACAAATGCCTTGCAGATACTCAGGCCAAGGCCTGCTCCTTCATGGTATTCGTTTTCTTCTACCTGCCTGAACCGTTCAAATATTATCGGGATCTTTTCCTGTGGTATGCCTTTGCCCGTATCTTTTACAAAGAATTCCAAAACTTCTTGTGAATTTTCAGGCTTTTTCCTTACCCCCATTGTAACTGTACCTTTACTGGAATACTTGATGGCATTGGTAAGAAGGTTATCCAGCACCTGCTGCAGCCGCAAGGAGTCGGTTTCAATTTTCACGTCGGCCTGAATTTCTTTCAAATCGGCAACCAGGCTGAGTTGGGTCTTTTGCTTCAGCAAATCCATATTCCTGAAAGATTCAACGGTCGTATTGACAAGCTCATAAACATTGCAGGGGGCAGTTGATATCTCAATCTGCTCTGCTTCAAGCTTTGAAAGATCTATTATATCATCGATAATATGAAGCAATCTTTTCCCTGAGTTCTTTATGATACCGGTATACTTCTGCTGTTCCTGCCCGCTGACATCGGGCTGCCCTATCAGGTCGGAAAATCCTAGAATTGCATTCATCGGGGTCCTGATCTCATGGCTCATATTAGCCAGGAATGCAGATTTCAGGCGATCCGATTCCTGTGCTTTCTCCATTGCAGCCTGCAAATCAAATTCCATCTTCTTCCTGTCGGAAATGTCCACTATTGAAATTATTCCGGAAGGTTTCCCACCGTAATTGGTTGTATTGCCTGTAAGAAACACCCATTTTTTTTGCCCGGATTTTGTGATAATTCTGAATTCAGAGGAGGATTTAACATTTTCTCCCTTTTGCCGTCTTCTTCCGATATCTTTCACATATTCACGGTACTCCAGGTCGGTAATTTCCCAGAATTGCTGCTTGTAAATTTCCTCAGCAGAAAAACCACTGATCTCTTCTGCCGCAGAATTACAGTATACCCATACGTCATCCTGGTAAATCAGTATGGCAAAAGGAGAATTCTCAGCCAGTGACCTGAATTTGGCTTCACTTTCGAGCAATTTTTCCTCGGCTATTTTCCTTTCCGTAATGTCAGTAAAAATTGTTGCAAAACCATCCCTGTCCCAGGGCGAAACGGATATTGAGAAATGCTTATCCATGGGCGGAAAATACACTTCAAAAGAAAAGGGATTCCCGGTTTTTACAACTTCAAGATACTCTTTAAAGAACGGAGGTTCAGCGACTCCATAAACATCTGTTGCCAGCTTATCATGTACATCGCTTTCGCTCAAACCGAGAATTTTTTCAAATTGTGGATTGATGCCAATTATCCTGTAATTCACAGCTTGGCCATGTTCATCAAAAACCATTTTATGAAGCCCCACACCTTCACTCATATTGGTGTACAGGTTCATCAGCCTCCTCTCACTTTCAAGTAGTGATTTATTGGTTGCTTTCAGTTCTTCTTCAGCCTTCCTTCTTAAGGTGGTGTCAATAATAAACCCTTCAATACCTATAACATCCTTTCCG
Organism: Bacteroidota bacterium; assembly: GCA_037141915.1. GTDB lineage: Bacteria > Bacteroidota > Bacteroidia > Bacteroidales > FEN-979 > CAIRDP01. The sequence continues at coordinate 4,361 of JBAXBP010000208.1, forward strand.
CGAGATACCGGGCGGGCAGTGAAGGAATGATACCCTATGGACCCATCTTTGCAAAGCCTGCTGAATTCACCGTTCATGAACCTGGGATCTGCCTGCATAATGCCTGCAACAAACTGGTTGGCCAGTATTTTATCCTCGATTTTCTGAATGTCTGCAAAATGGCGGCCAATGATCTCATCCGCCGATCCGTATTTGTAAAGCCTGGCCCATGCCGTGTTTACATCCCTTATAATACCATCTTTATCAATAAAAAAGTAACCGACGTCGGCATTCTCAATAATCGACAAGAATCGCTCCTCACTTTCCTGAAGTTTTTGCGAGGGGTCAGAACCCTTGCTGCTATCTTCTCTTTCGGCATATGACTTCAGAAAATTCAATGCATATTCCGCCTTTTCCTTCAAACCGGGTATTCTATCAATCACTTCTATTGCTTCACGTATTGTGCTTTCCATATTTGAGAGAGGCAAAATGAGTGTTAATTTGAACTTCTCATAAAATGTTTGAGAAAGTAAAAATACTCTTTACCGATGAAATCAGCACAAAATAAATAAAATAAATCCGGCGCAACCCCTACGACTATGAGGCAGTTAGCAGATGGTCCTGTACCCAGGCCTTCTGAAAAACAGTATGATCTCTTTTATCATGACTTCGGATGAGGTTAAACGGTTAATAAACGTGGGTTTCTGACTCCAGTTCTTCCACTGTGATCTTCTTTTTGTCTATTGAACGCCATACATACCAGATGTATGCCAAAACGAATGGCACGAGTAATGAAACATAGCTCATGGCCGTAAGAGTGTAATGGCTTGATGAGCTGTTCTCTATGGTCAGCGAACTCTGCAGGTCCCAGGTCGACGGATAGTATGCCGTATTGTTGAAACCGGCAAGCAGGAACAAGGCCCATACAACCAGTATGGTGCCCAAACCAGTGATCCAGATCCCTTTGGTATGGCATTTCTCAAAGCAGGTCATGGCACGCAGGCAACCTAAAAGCACAAATACCACTCCGAGAAGGAACATGACTGCAACTACAGGCAGTCCGATCAGGTTATGAAGGTATTTGAAGGATTCCATGGAGACTTTTTTCGTTGCTGGATCTACGGCGAAACCCGGGGACAGCATGAGCCATATTGCAAAGGCCAGGAAAAATACCAGGAAGGGGACGAAGTTATGAAAGAGCTGTTTCCTGGCTCTGTTTATAATTGCGGCATGGCCTACACGATTGAGAAAGTAAAGCAAGGCCAGCACCCTGGCGAGGAAAAATACGGTGAGCCCGAGAAACAGGTTTTGCAGGTTCAGGGCGGCTTCCAGCCCGTGCGCGGGGCCCTTCCATTCGGAAATTATCGGCATTACCCCGCTGCTGAGGTTCAATAAGTTCATCTTGTTCACCGAAAAAGCCGAACCCGTAAAGAATGTCGCAACGGCTGTCCCTATGAGTACCGTACCCAGCAATCCGTTTACGATCAAAAATATTTCAAAAGTCTTCTGGCCCAGGAAATTTCCCGGTTTCCTGCGGTATTCATAAGCCACGGCCTGGATGACAAAG
>JBAXBP010000209.1:0-5895 GCA_037141915.1 Bacteroidota bacterium
GTGGAGTACGTGGTGATGGACAATAAAGTCAAAATCGTTGACGAACAGACCGGCCGTATCCTTGAAGGCCGCCGTTACTCCGAAGGTCTTCACCAGGCCATAGAAGCCAAGGAAAGCGTTAAGGTTGAAGCAGCCACCCAGACCTACGCCACCATCACCCTGCAGAATTATTTCAGGATGTACAAGAAACTTGCCGGGATGACAGGCACTGCCGAAACTGAAGCCGGTGAGTTATGGGATATATATAAACTGGATGTTGTGGTAATTCCTACTAACCGCAAAGTTGTCCGAGACGACAGGGAAGACCTCGTTTATAAAACGAAACGTGAGAAATTCAATGCGGTAATACTGGAGATCCAGGACCTCACGAAAAAAGGCAGGCCGGTGCTGGTTGGTACCACTTCTGTTGAGACTTCCGAATTGCTCAGCAGGATGCTCAAGAGGGTGAATGTACCGCATAATGTGCTGAATGCAAAACTCCATGCCAAGGAGGCCGACATCGTTGCGGAAGCCGGTAAGGCAGGAACTGTAACCATTGCCACCAACATGGCTGGACGTGGAACGGATATCAAGCTTGGCCCTGGTGTAAAGGATGCCAAAGGTCTTGCCATCATAGGTACTGAACGCCATGAATCACGTCGCGTCGACAGGCAGCTGAGAGGCCGTTCAGGCCGACAGGGTGACCCGGGTAGCTCGCAGTTCTTTGTCTCCCTCGAGGATGACCTTATGCGTATGTTCGGTTCTGAACGTATTGCAAAGATCATGGATAGCCTGGGCATCAAAGAGGGTGAAGTGATACAGCATTCCATGATCACAAAATCCATAGAGCGGGCTCAGAAGAAAGTGGAGGAAAACAATTTTGGTATCCGTAAGCGACTGCTGGAATATGACGATGTGATGAACATCCAGCGTGACGGAATCTACAAAAAAAGGAATCATGCACTTTTCGGGGACCGACTTGCAGTCGACATCGCAAACATGATGTACGATGTTTGCGAAACCATCGTTCTTGACCACCACGACGGACATGATTACGAGGGATTCAGATTTGACCTCATCAAGGAATTTGCAGCTGACCCACCGATGAATGAGCATGAATTCCAGCAGTTGAATGCCTCTGAGATTTCACAGTCCCTGTTCGACTACATTTACAAGCGCTATAAGCATAAGGGAGAGAGCATAGCTTTGAAGACCTTCCCGGTCATTAAGGATGTTCTGGAAAATGAACCCAGGTATGAAAATATTGCAATACCGGTAACCGACGGGCTGAAGAATATGCAGGTGGTGGTAAATCTGCGCAAAGCCTTTGAAGATAAAGGGAAGGAAGTCGTACTCTCGATCGAAAAAGGCATTGTCCTTTCATTGATCGACAATGCATGGAAAGAACATCTGCGCGAAATGGACGACCTTAAGCAGTCGGTTCAGAACGCAGCCTACGAACAGAAAGATCCTCTCCTGATTTATAAATTCGAATCCTTTGAACTCTTTAAAACCATGGTTCAAAGGACTAACAAGGAGATCCTTTCGTTCCTGATCAAAGCCGATGTACCTATCCAGGTTGAAAATGTAAAAGAAGCGCAACTGCCTAGAAGGACCGATAGGGGAAGATTAAAGGAGGAACGCTCCGACCTGCTCTCCCAGGCGAATGCGGATACACAGGATAAATCGCGCCCCCAGCCCGTTAAGGTTGAGAAAAAGGTGGGAAGAAATGACCCCTGTCCCTGCGGTAGCGGGAAAAAGTTCAAGAACTGCCATGGGATTGGATAAAATTAAAGAGCGAAAAGTGAAAAGCGAAAAGCGAAAAGCGAAATTCAAAGGACTCCTTGATTTTTTTCACTTTTCGCCATTTCGCCTTTTGATATCTTTAACATAAACTATTCTGTATGAAACTCACACGCATCCTTCTCAAACTCTCAGGCGAAGCCCTCCAGGGCAAACAGGGTTATGGCATTGATCCTGACCGCCTGCTTGATTATGCCAAAGAGATAAAATCAGCTGTTGATAAAGGCATACAGATTGCCATTGTCATAGGTGGCGGGAATATCTTCAGAGGCTTGCAGGGAACCAAATATGGTGTTGACCGTGTCCAGGGAGACTACATGGGCATGCTTGCAACAGTCATCAACAGCATGGCTTTACAGGATGCTTTGTATAAATTGGGCATGAAAGTAAAGCATCTCGGAGGCATAGCCATAGACCCCCTCTGTGAACGCATGAGCCGTGAAAAAGCCATCGCAGGCCTTGAAAAGGGATATGTTGTGCTGATCAGCGGCGGAACGGGAAACCCTTACTTTACAACCGATACCGCATCCGCGTTAAGGGCCGTCGAGATTATGGCAGATGCCATACTCAAAGGCACAAGGGTCGACGGGGTGTATTCAGCCGATCCCGAAACTGACAGGAACGCTAAAAAATACGATACCCTGAGCTTTGACGAGGCCATTAAAAAGAATCTGAAGATAATGGACCTAACCGCTTTTACATTATGCAAGGAAAATAACCTGCCCATTATAGTGTTCGATATGAATAAGAAAGGCAACCTGCTTAAACTGGTCCAGGGAAAAAAAACAGGAACAATCGTACAAAAGTGATAATTTTGAAGAGCAAACAAACGATCTGAACAATGAACGAAGAATTAGAGTTCACGCTTGAGGAAGCCAGGGAGGGAATGCAGAATGCTCTGCACCATCTTGAAAAAGAGATCCAGAAACTCCGTGCCGGCAAAGCCAGTCCTCAAATGCTCGACGGTGTCAAAATTGATTATTACGGGGTGATTACCTCCATCGATCAAACAGCAAACATCAGTTCCCCTGATGCCAGGCAGCTCATCGTCCAACCCTGGGATAAAAGTGTGCTGAGCCTCATCGAGAAAGCAATATTGGCTGCAAACCTTGGATTCAACCCTAAAAATGAAGGGGAAATTCTGAGAATACAGGTTCCTCCTCTTACCGAGGAACGCCGCCGCGACCTGGTGAAAAAAGCCAGGAATGAAGCCGAAAATGCGAAGATCAGCATACGTAATATCCGTCGAAACGCTAATGAAACTGCCAAGAAACTGAAGAAGGACGGGGTGCCCGAAGATGAAGTTGAAAAAGCTGAGGCCGATATCCAGAAGGTAACAGATGATTTCATTGATAAAGTCGACAAAATTCTTGAAGTCAAGGAAAAAGATATAATGACTGTATAAAATTTTCTGATCCTTCCTTACACAGGGTGGTAAACTGCCTGTTTTTAACTTTCCAAATCTGTAGTTAATGAGTGAAATTGTTGTGGACCAGGACCTTATTGCTTATTGTGGTTTGTACTGCGGAGCCTGCCATAAGTTTATTAAAGCTAAATGCCAGGGATGTCATACAACCACAAAAGCCGGCTGGTGCAAGGTAAGATCCTGTAATATTGAACACCAGTACAACAGCTGTGCCGATTGTAAAGAGTTTAAAGATCCGAAGGATTGCAGGAAATTCAATAACTTCTTTTCAAAGCTTTATTCAGTGGTCTATCGGTCGGACCGTGCAGCAGGTATCAGGAAAATAAAAATCGATGGTTCCCGTGCCTATGCAGCATACATGGCGGCGCACCATTTTCATGTAATAAAACGGAAATAACGATTAACCATGCTTGCTGATCCTCTGCAGGCGTTCAGGGTCATTCAATAAAATTTTCTTTCCTTCTACCGTAATAACCCCCTCGTTGTGGAATTTACGAAGGGTATGTATCACATTTTCCTTTGAGCATCCTGCAAATTCAGCAAATTCCTGGCGTGACAGGGAAAGCACAAACTCATTACTCATATAAATGTTTTGCGAAAGGAAGATCAGTATATCGGCAATCCGCCCGTTGACCTGCTTATGCGCAAGGCTTATGAAATTAAAAATTGAACTGCGGAAGACATCCGTGATGAACTGAAGCATTTTGAACAGGTACAAGGTATTCCCCAGCGCGATCCTGGTGAGCATGGCCACATCGATGGTACAGCCTTCACAGTCCTCTATGGCACATACCGAAAACAGGTTAAATTCAGCGTTGACCAGGTTTGCCCCTCCTATGAGAGCAGGAGCCTTATTGATGGAAAGTATGAGGTTTTTCCCGTTATCATCCTCATAATTAAATTTGATGATCCCTTTTCTTAAAAAAAGGAAATGGGTTGATTTGGCGCCCTGCTTTAAAATCACTTCTCCTTTCTTATACCGGAGCTGCACCGATTTGGCCTGGAGCTTTTCAAATTCCTCCTTCTGGATATACTGGCAGCTGATCGTCTTGAAAAGGCAAGATTCACATTCGAAAAATCTCTGGTGGTTGAGCAGGCTCATACGGTATTTTCAACAAAAATACTTGAATTAGATATAACGAAAGATGAAATAATGCATTTTTTATTATATAACACAGCAGGTTAAAGACCATTTTCTTTCAACCATTTGTAAAATATTGGCTTTCAGTATCCCCGTATTTTTGCAATGAAATTGATAATAGGAAAATCATAAGACTTATATAAAAATTTTATACATGGACATACAAAGCATTTGCGTGATCGGGGGCGTCGGAAAAACAGGCGAAGCCGAAAAAGTGGAACGATTTGAACTGAAGATGGGCGATATCATCAGTATTGTCGGTCCGACAGGTTGTGGCAAGACCACCCTTATCAATGATATTGAACTGTTTGCCAACCAAAATACTCCATCAGGCCGCACCGTCCTGATCAACGGAGAAACTATGCCCGAAGATTTCAGCTTCGACCCCAAGGAACACCCTATCGCCCTCATCTCACAGCATACTAATTTTCTCTCTGACCTCCCCGTGGGAGAATTTCTCAAAATTCATGCAAAGGTTAGAGGGGCTTCAGATCCTGAAAGACTCATCAGCGAGACCCTTGAGTTTGCCAACCAGCTTACCGGTGAGGCCATCATCCTTTCAACAGGGATGACTGAACTTTCGGGAGGGCAGACCCGTTCGCTGCTGATCGCTGATGCTGTGATCATAGGGAATTCGCCCATCATCCTCCTCGATGAGATCGAAAATGCAGGGATAAACCGTACAAAAGCTCTTGAACTGCTGAAACAGTACAGGAAGATCTTCGTGTTCGTGACCCATGATCCTCATATCGCCCTTCTCTCGGATTTCAGGATCATTATGAGGAACGGAGCTATGGAAAAGCTTATCTGCACAAATGCCGAAGAAATGAAAGTCGCCGGGGAGCTTGGCAAAATTGATAATCTCATGCTGAACTTCCGCAATTTCATCCGTAACGGGCAGGAGATATCCGGAAGCATGATGAAAGAACAGTTAAACATTCTTACCCTAACCAATTAACTATGAGACTTATAATATTTGCCGGCCCCCCGACCTGCGGGAAGACCACTGTGATAAGGCAGGTCATCAGAAGAATGATCAGGAAAAATCACAAACCCGCCTACCTTAAAATCGACGTTTTGTTTGCCGACGAGGATAAAATCATTCGTGAAGAATTCAATATCCCGTCAAGGAAGCTGTATTCGGGTGAGCTATGCCCCGATCACTGCAATGTTGTAGTACTTGATGAAGCAGTAGAGTGGGCGCAAAAAGAAGGCGCCGATTTCCTTTTCGTTGAGACCGCAGGCTTATGCCTCCGCTGTTCACCCTATGTTGAAAATTCACTGGGTGTAGTGGTACTCGAAGCCACCAGCGGGATGAACCTGCCTTATAAAATAGGCCCCATGCTCACCCTTGCCGATATTGCAGTCATCACCAAGATAGACCTTATCTCCCAGGCCGAACGTGAAGTTTTCAGGTACAGGGTGCTTGAAGCAGCTAAGGAGATCAGGGTGGTCGAAAGCAACGCCCTTTACGGCATCGGCATTGATCCCATTGTAAAGCATATTGAAACGACGAATGAACTTCAGTTCCCCATGTTCCTCAGGG
>JBAXBP010000210.1:0-5838 GCA_037141915.1 Bacteroidota bacterium
GCAGGTCGTGAACCTTCGCTTTCGATGAAATAGCCGGTTTGCACAAACATACCTGCAGAACCGGTGGCCGGGTCGAATACGATGCCATGATCGGGCTCAATGACGTTCACAATGGTTTGGACCAGGCTCATCGGCGTAAAGAACTCGCCTCCCTCCTGGGCGCCGGTCATGGCAAATTTATTGAGGAAGTACTCATATATTTTTCCAAACAGGTCACCTTCGGCCTTCTGCATCACCTCTTTGTTGAAAATGCGAAGCAGTTCCCTTAACAAGTCTTTGCTGAAAATAGAATAATTCTTTGGCAACACACCCTTGAGGTTATCGTATTCATCCTCAATTAACTTCATGGCATTATCGATGGCATCGCCAATGTCAGCGCTTTCGGGCAACGAAACCAAATAATCAAATTGTGACTTATCGGGCAGGAACATTGAGTTCTTTTCTTCAAAATCCTTTTTGGTCAAAGGTCGTTTGCCCCGCTGCGGATGCGTTGGCACCTCTTTTTCTACTTCAATTTTTACTTTTTGGAACCTGTTATAAGCATGTCTCAGAAATATCAGGCCAAGAACGGGCATTGAATATTCCGAAGCTGTTAGTTTGCTGTTTGCCCTGAGTTGGTCGGCGGCACGCCATAGTTCGGCTTCCAGCAGTCTGAGTTGTTTTCCTTGCATTTATAGTTTGATGGGTCTGGCAGGTTAAAAAAATCTCTTACGGTCCACTATGTTTCGGACCGTATAAAAATAACAAACTTTTACCTATCACAAAAGGTTTAAATCCAAACTAACCTGCAGCGGCGGATAGCGTAAAGAAATGCACGTGTAGGTCTGGCCAGTGCGAAAGGTCGTGACCGTTATATGGTTTGTGATTGCCTATAAGCTGGTCAAGGAGGAATACTACTAGGATAATTTTATCAGGCTTTGGAAGTATTTTATTGTCTTTCTAAAATTTACAATTAAAAAACAATGAGCAACGATTTAACCAGTTCTGACAATGCCCGGCAAAACATTATCATCTATAACACAGACGATGGTAAAGCCAGCGTGTCACTTTTTGCTAATGATGGAATGGTTTGGATGAACCAGAACCAGCTTGCCGAGCTTTTTGACACCTCCGTGCCCAATATCAGCATGCACATATCCAATATACTGAAAGAAGGAGAGTTAGCGCAAGTTTCAGTTATTAAGGATTACTTAACAACTGCAACTGACGGTAGGGAATACAATGTCTCTTTCTATTGAATATTCATAATATCCAAAACTTCGGCCTGGCTAAATGCCCCATTTTCTCTATTTATCTGAAATATTAATCTATTTTCTTTGAATTTTCCTTTCAATCCGCTGATCATCAAAAGGTTTTCCAGGCAGTTTCCTTTATCATCCTTAATGATTCCATAACGATCCGGTCTGAAAAGGTAATATGCTTCGTCAATATGGTCTTGATTGTTTAAGCCAGGGAACGAATCTAATGCTGGTGTTTCCAATGGGTGTTCTTCAATTTCTCTTTTCATTTGGCTTAATATGACTATCGTAACATCAAATAATTCCGCACATTCCTTCAGTTTGGATAATAAATCCGGTATTGCATCGTCCAGTAACTGGTAAAAATCTACAAAAACCACCTTTACAGGTTTTTCACACTGTTGTCGTTCTACAATTGAAAAGAAAGTTTCGAAGGATACCTTGCTCTTATCGCAAATATAAATGCTCCGTCTGGCATTTATCATTTTCCTGTCATCTTGCGATCGATGTTCTATACCTTGGTTCAATGAAGGCGTTGCATATGTTTCACCGGTTATGTCCAGGAACCTTTTGATCAATTGAGTGGATGACAGTTCAAGTGAGAAAACCAAAACCGGTATTTGTGGCGAATCTTTTATGAGCGATAACATCAGGCTTGTTTTACCTTGTCCCGGCCGGCTGCCGATCACCACTACCTTCCCGTTGCAATTACATAAATATTCCATGAATTCTGAGGGTTCTGGAAAAAAGCTGTCCTGGTAATCCGTCATAAAACCATTGTAATGATTGGCAAAGTCTGTAAAACTGATTACACTGTCTGATTTCATTTTCCTTTATTTGCGGTATCTTCTTTCCCAGGTTACACCAAGCTCCCTTGCCTTGTTTTGCCATATTTCCCTGTGTTTATGAATTGTACCAACTAACGCATGGGCAATTTCATGCAAAATAATATTCCTGATTACCTTAATGGGAGAATTCAGTGCAACAAAAAGATGGAGCTTGATCTGGTCCCCGCTAAAAATTCCATCAAATCTGCCGTAACCAAATTCAAATTTTATAGTCTCCAAATTGTATTGTTTTAACATTTGAAGAGCTAATTCATTTACCTGATCAATTCTCACTTTTTCAGCAGCCGTCAAATTGTTCAGTTTCTCTGTTAGTTTTTGTCTGTAAATCTGCTGGCTTCTCATCTTCAATCATCTTTGAGCTGCTGTACATGGCAATGGCATCAGTACTATAGCATCCCAAGTATTCTTACTAAACTCAGCGTATCCATTTTACAATATTCCAGAAGATTTGCCCGCTTCAGTCTCACTTGTTCAGGATCCTTATCATGATAAAGACTTTCATAAATGAGGCTGGCCGTTCCGCCTTCCTGTATTTCAAGGTCCGAATATGATAAATCTTTCACCAAAGCCGGTAAAACAGCTTTCAGGGAATAGGAATCATTCATGTCGGGGGTATATAAATGCTTTCTGCGGAAGGGAACCATCAGGTCTGCCACTCGTTCAAACAGGCAATCGATACTGTCAGCATATTCCGGATAATCCCGGGCGATTTCCCTGAGCCTGGTGTTTTCAAAGGCCTGGTTCCAAACAATAATGCTTCCAACTTCCCCTAACCGGGTCAAAAGGGATTGGATAAACTCCGGTCTTGGATCGGCCGGTGGATTTCCGAGGTACTCGTAATGTTCAACTGGTCCATCTTTGGTTTGTTGAACATGTAATGAATACTGAAATGGTATTTGCTGGTATGGACGACTTTCATCATACCGGGGAACGGCAAACTGTATTGTCTCGAAGTCCATGTAATACAATGGGTATACAAGTTCCTCCAGAAATTCATCAAGCTCATCCTGGTCCCGATTGGCTGGCCGGGGTTCATTAGCATTTTCTTCTTCAGGGCAGCTTTGCTCACAGAAGTCTATAAAATCACAGGAAAACGGATTCCCGCATTGGGCTCCCATGGATATTTCCGGCATAATACCTGCCTTAAGCATGTCCAACAGGGGGTATAGTCTTCCGGGTATGGCTGCCTGCATGGGTAGGATCCGCTCAGTCATGGATTCAATGGTGAATAATTGTTGCAGGTCCAGTTCCCCATGCCTAACATACTGGTTGTTCAAATGTACCAACGATACACGCCTGAGCGGTAACCCCGACCGGGTGATCACATAGTATTGAAAGGCTACATCATTCACCTGGTAATCTTTGACGTGGGTAGATGCCTTCACCTCATAGGCGGCCCATCCATCGGCTTCCTTCACCAGGATGTCCATATAACAAAGTGTCTCCCCGTCGCTGAAGGCTGCTTCATAAATTACGGTCTCACCCTTGCTGATCAGTTCGGCAGTATAGGCAATTGCCTCGGCAACCTGCCCGGGTTCGCCCCTACTGGCATCGATGCCACCGGGGAAGAGTTGCTGGGCCAGGTATCCCACGCTGTGGCCGGTGTCGAAGATCTGTTGCTGTGCATCGCTGGTTTCATCCCGTTCTTCGGGTTGGTTAAAGTGTAACCAGAGTGCTTTTGGGCATTGTGTTCCGCGGATAAAGGAAGATTTAGAGATTAGGCGGTGTTCCATGTAGTTCATTTTTTTTTGTAATGAACTGTAAAGATAGAATCATACTACGCCAAAGTATGACGTAGTCAGGAATAAATCACAAACACTTTCCCTTTCGCCCTCGATGCGCCAATAAATAACTGGAACAGGTTCTTTGGATCGGTCAGGGATGAACAAACCAGGAACACCGTATCCCATTCCAAGCCTTTTGAACGCAGATCTGTGGTATAGCGAACTTTTTCAGATAGGCTGTCCAGGTTTTCAACAGTAAGCAATTCTATGTCTGGTTCTTCTCTGATGAGTTCTTTCAGCGCTGTACCTGTCTTCAAAAGATCGAAAGTGAATAAGACGATCATGTTTTCAGGCTTACATCGGCTGAGCGTTTTTTCCTGGTTAATGTATTGCCTGAGTATAGCGGGAACCTCCTCCGGTGTTTTCCAGGCAATAAACTTCACATCATTTCCGTAATTTTTAAGTGGATCGGCCTGTCCATGCCCTGCATCTTGTATCAGTTCCGTGATTCCATGGCCTGTGTTCACCCTTAGGTTTGCGAACTGAATGTAATAAGCCGATGCATGTTTGAGCGCCTCCCGGGTGCGAATGTAGGTATCCAGGTCCGCAAATTTTGGAAATGCCTGGTTGTCGTCGAAAAACAGGTAATAGTTTCCCTTTTGTAGCGGGTTGTTAGCCTTAAGAAGTGATTTGATCACCTGGTCAAGGCCTTTGTCGAACAGGTCCTGCGCCTCATCGGCCACAATAAAATCATATCTGGGCAGCTTCTTTGCCTTATGAAGTCTTCCAAGGCATTCATGGATCAGATGACTGAATTCACCTTTCGATACGCTGTCGTAGGTAGGCATCAGCGATGTATCACCCAGCAGGTTTACCAGTTCTTCCAGAAAATGATAGTAAGCGGATATCTTTATCGTCGTATCAGATTGATTCTCCTGTAAGGCATTCCTCAGTTTATTCTCCATCCTCGCTGCAAGAAATTCATTCCAGCAGAGGTAAAGCCCCTTTTTTTCTTTTGATCTGCATAACCCAACCATCAAATCGAAAGCATAAGTCGATTTCCCGCTTCCCGGAGGGCCCTGCACCATGATCCTCTGGTTCTCGCTTAACCCATGTAGAATATGCAAGCCCTGCTCAAGCCTGCGCTCCGATTCCCCAAGGTTAAGCCGTGATTGTGAAAGAGAACGACTCGGATCGAATTCAGGTTTCAGCATTTCGGTAATGGCAGCGATCCGCTCTTCATCCAGAGTTTCCCACGTGATCCGCAGCGCAACATTCCGTTCATCCTGCTTCTCATAGAATTCAGCAATCTGTTCCTGCATCGAATCCATGATCATCCTCAGCCATTCCTTATTATAGCCCCGGTGCCACAGGTATTTAAACTCCACCCCTTCGCAATCAAATACACATTCAGGGAAACACACAACCGAACCCACGAAAACGTTGATCAGCCCCTTTTCCCGCAGGAAACTTTGTATTGCATGCGCGTTTTCATCCGCCTGGTTAAAAGGATTTTTAACCATCTCCCGTTGATCACCACCCGTAAGCCGGTAAAAGCCATAATCATTATGGTCCGTAGAACCATAGCCCATGATCCCACCCTTAACCTCAACCACCATGATCCCCAGCCTCGACAAGATCACAAAATCACACTCCCCCGACATCTGCACCCTATGATATCTCGATGAAATTCGCAAACTATGCAGTACATGAACAGGCACATCCTCCATGTTCCCCGTCAACATCAACTGCCTGTCAGCTTCACGCTCGCCATCATTCGTAATTTGCCAGGGATTATATAACCGGTGTATCATGTAACGAAGTTAATGAATAACCGCTTTACATGAGGTTTACCTAGGCTCATTTCATTAGCCTCAATGCAAATCTCACCAAATGTATCTCCGTAAATTTATAATCCGCAAGGCCGATGCCCTCCGGGTGCCGTCATTTTTTTTCATGGTATATCTTCCGGTGTAAAAAAATGACCGGCAGCCTTGCATATTAAAATTTACTCCGCTGTTTAGTGCT